>SCQT01000085.1 GCA_004322015.1 Chitinophagaceae bacterium | reverse complement strand
AATTTAACCCTGTTTTGAAAAAGCTTCGTATCGATAAATATCTGTGGGCAATCCGTATCTTCAAAACCCGCACCCAGGCGGCCATTGCCTGCGACCAGGGAAAGGTTAAAAGTAACGGCTCGTCGCTGAAAGCTTCGCACAGCATTTCTGTCGGTGAACAATATTCGATAAAGACACCATCTAAAAAATGGGTGATCCAGGTCACGGGGTTATTGGATCATCGGGTGCAATTTCAGGAGGCGATCCACTTTTATGCTGATGTGACTCCCGAAGAAGATTTGCAATTCAATCAAAGGCAGGAAAGCAGCTTTTATACAGGAAAAAGACAGAGCAAAATAGGCAGGCCGACAAAAAAACAGAGAAGGGATCTGGATGATTTTATGGACAAATGAGCAACCTTATTAACCTCAGTATTCTATATGCTCTGGTCGTATATCCAAAGAGTATTGATATGCTTACTTCTTTCCATTGACAACATTGACCCGAAACCCCAAACCCGAAACCCCAAACCTGATACCCGGATTCCCAAATATTTTCTTTTTCTACAGCTTTCATTAGTACTTTCGCTTTTCAAAATAATGATTGTAATATGGCGAAAGATGCAGATGTGCTCTCTGCCGGTTATTTAGTGAAGCTGGCTGAAGAATTCGGCACACCCTTATATGTCTATCATGCTGAAAAAATTGAAAAACAGTATCACCGGCTTCAACAGGCTTTCGGAGTATCCAGAGCACGTTTTTTTTATGCTTGTAAAGCGCTCACCAACCTGAATATACTGAAGCTGATGAACAGCTTGGGATCGGGACTGGATACCGTATCCATCCAGGAGGTAAGGCTGGGATTAAAGGCAGGCTTTGATCCCAGGAATATTATTTTCACTCCCAATTGTGTAGCGCTGGATGAGATCATAGAGGCCAAAGAATTAGGCGTTCACATCAATATTGATAATATCTCCATTTTAGAGCAATTCGGCAATAAGTTCGGTAATTCCTATCCCGTCTGCATCCGGTTAAATCCGCATATCATGGCCGGAGGTAATTTTAAGATCTCTACCGGGCATGTGGACAGTAAATTCGGCATTTCCATTCACCAGATCCGCCACATTGAACGGGTAGTGAAAAGTACCGGATTGCACGTCAACGGACTGCACATGCACACAGGCTCGGAGATCAAGGATGTGGAAGTGTTTTTAAGAGGAGTGGAGATCATGTTTGAAATGGCTGAATATTTTAACCAACTGGATTTCTTAGATCTGGGCAGTGGATTTAAGGTGGCTTATCGCCAGGGAGATCCGGAAACAGATGTGGAACAATTGGGAAAAAGAATGTCTGATGCATTTAATGATTTCAGCAGAAAATATAATCGTCCCTTGGAGATGTGGTTTGAACCAGGCAAATTTATTGTAAGCCAGGCAGGTTATTTTGTTGTAAAGGCCAATGTCATCAAAACTACTACAGCCACCGTATTTGTAGGAGTTGACTCAGGGTTTAATCATCTCATACGTCCTATGTTTTATGATGCGTTTCATCTGATCCGCAATATTTCCAATCCTCGTGGGATAGAAAGAATTTACACAGTAGTGGGTAATATATGCGAAACGGATACTTTTGGCTGGGACCGGAAAATTAATGAAGTCCGTGAAGGTGATTACTTAGTGATGTATAATGCCGGCGCTTATGGATTTGAGATGTCATCTAATTTTAATTCCCGTTTAAAGCCTGCAGAAGTATTGGTGAAAAACGGCAAAGCGCATTTGATCAGGACAAGAGATACTATAAACGATTTATTAAGACATCAGGTGGATGCAGAAACGGGGCGGAATTTTGAAATAAAGCAGTTGCAGAAGGCCGGGGCGGATGTCAATCGTCAATAGTGAATCGTCATCCGAAACTTCGGATTGTCGATCTAATGTCGTTTAGATAAGGTTATGGGGCACGTTGGCGTCCTCGCCGACCGGTTAAACGACATTGATTAACGATTGACCATTGACCACTGACTATTGACTATTGACGATTGACCATTGACCACTGACGATTGACGATTGACCATTGACAAAGTATCCGTATTCGGCTCTTTACATGAGAAAACGATGTCTGTGAGTAAAAATGGTTTCAGATTCTTATTCACCTTTTAAATACAAACATGAAAATAGCATTTCACGGCGCTGCCAGGACAGTAACGGGTTCCAAACATTTAATTACCCTGAAGAGCGGATTAAAAATATTGTTGGATTGTGGTATGTTCCAGGGGCTGGGGGAAGAGACTTATCCGTTGAACAAGCAATTCGGCTTTGATCCGAAAGAAGTGGATATTCTGATTTTGTCCCATGCGCATGTGGACCATTGCGGATTAATACCGAAGCTGGTCAGAGAAGGATTCAAAGGACCCGCCTATTGTACACCCGCTACTTACGATCTTACCGAAGTGTTATTACTGGATTCGGCGCATATCCAGGAATATGAGAATCGTCACCGCGATCGCGAAGATCCGGACACTCCGAAATCCGGGACGGAACCCTTGTACAACGAGGCGGATGTAAGGAATGCGTTGACTTTATTTAAAAAGATTGATTACAATCAACCCACGCAAATTCACGAGCAGGTGGATCTCACTTATACGGATGCGGGACATATCCTTGGCAGCGCGGCGGTAAGCCTGAAGATCAATGACGGCGGCAATGAAGTGCATCTGACATTTAGCGGAGATGTGGGCCAGTATAATAATTTATTACTACGCTCTCCGCAGGTTTTTCCGCAGGCGGATTATGTGTTGATAGAATCCACCTACGGTAACAGTTTGCATAAGGATGCGGCTCCCGCCGGCACAGAACTTTTGCGTTACATCCAGGAAACATGTATCCAGCGAAAGGGTAAATTAGTCATTCCTTCTTTTAGCGTAGGACGTACGCAGGAACTGCTTTATAACCTGAATAAGATGGTTCTGAACGGGAAGATTGATAACCTGCCTGTATATTTAGACAGCCCTCTTTCCATCGAAGCCACCGATATTACCAAAAACCACCCCGAATGTTTTAATAAAGAAGTATTAAAGCTGATACAAAAAGACAGTGATCCCTTCTCATTTCCGGGATTAACTTACATAAAAACCGTAGATGAGTCCAAAGCGCTCAACTTTGAGGAAAAGCCGTGCGTGATCCTTTCTGCTTCAGGAATGGCAGATGCCGGCAGGGTTAAACATCATATAGCCCATAGCATATCCGACCCAAGGAATACCATTTTGATGGTGGGTTATTGTGATCCTCATTCTCTTGGCGGCAGGTTACTGGAAAAGCCTGCCGAGGTAACCATTTATGGAGAAAAATACGAGGTAAAGGCGGAAATAGGCTCTATTCGCTCCATGAGCGCACACGGAGATTATCTGGACCTGAGCCAGTTTCTTGCCTGCCAGGATCCGAAGGCGGTAAAACGGCTTTTTTTAGTGCATGGCGAATACAATGTGCAGCAGGATTTCCGCAACTGGCTCATTAAGAAAGGATTTTTAGACATAGAAATCCCCGAATTACATCAGGAAATAGGATTGGGTTAGAAAAATAAGCGGCATGGAAGCCCGGTTCAACGGATAAATTTTTTCTTATTTTATTACAATATTTCCCTACCTTTGCCCTCCCAAATTTAACGATCATGGACGCAATTGCATTTGTACAGGAACAACTGAATCCTAAAAAGGAGATCCCTCCTTTCAGGCCGGGTGATAACATTACTGTAAATTATAAGATTATTGAAGGAAATAAAGAGAGGATACAATCCTTTAAAGGGGATGTAATTAAGCGTCAGGGCAGGGGTTATACAGCTACCTTTACCGTCAGAAAGATTTCAGATGGCGTAGGCGTAGAAAGGCTCTTTCCCTTATATTCTCCGAATATTGATTCTATTAAAGTGCATAAATCCGGTAAAGTGAGGCGCGCTAAATTGTATTATCTGAGGGAACGTGCCGGTAAATCTGCCAGAATACGCGAAAAAAGAGTTTAAAAGTTTTAGTACAGGTGAAATTTTTCAGGATAACGGAGGCCGGTTAAACCCGGTTTCCGTTTTTTTGTTAAATGCATACAAAACGGATAAAAAAGATATAAAATGTTACTTTGTTTGATTTATGTGTATCTTTGTTTTTAATTCACAAAAGAAAACTTATTATTAAATACTTTCAATCATGGCACCAGCATTGTTAAAATCGGTATTTTTATTTGACCTGCCGAACGGCTTCGAGTGGATCATCATCATTGCGGTTTTTCTGTTATTGTTTGGTGGCAAAAAGATTCCGGAGTTGATGAGGGGCTTAGGCCGGGGCATCCGGGAATTCAACGATGCAAAAGATAACGTGAAAAAGGAGATTGAAGATGGGATGAAAGAAGAAAGGAAACCTTCTTCCTCTTCTGCCACTACGGCTGCATCCCAGGAACAGGCACATTCCTGATCTCTTTTTCTGCACTATACAAAGCATTTTCTGCCCGCATCATGCGGGAGGTACGGTCTTTTATTATATGTTCAGGAGCTTATACCGGAACTGCCTTTCATTGGCATAATTCTTGCCTTTATCCTATGCTTTTGGCTATATTCATTAAACAGCCGTAAAAAGCTTGTACTGATTTAAATATTATTTAATTATCTTTGCCCGATCACCCCTGCTACAGGTAGCAATTTTTGGTGTAATATGTTGTGACGGAATGGATTATGAGGCTTTTGACGGGTTTATAAAAGCTGTACTTCGATGCAAAAACTGGTGTTGTTCTTTGCCATGGTGTGCCTTTCTTTCGGAGAAGCTCATTTTGCTATGGCTCAAAAGAAGCAGGCGGAAAAATCTGATTTAAAAGTAACAGCGGTCAGTGAGTCTGTAAAAGACACCCTCAATAGCAGCAAAAAAGCAGATTCATCTATTGTTGAACTTTCTCCTGTGCTGCTGACTTCCGCTGATAATAATCCTTCCGGCTTTTCCGAATATAGTACTCTGCAACCTTCCATGAACTCCGGTAATTTCGTTACCGGAAACCTAAACAGCTATCTATTAGGATATATTCAGAATTATTATGAGGATAATACCCGCGTCCTCCAGGATGTGCAATCTAAAAGCGGATCCTATTTTAATATCATTGACAGAGTGTTTGATCAGTTTGGTATTCCACAACAGCTAAAATATTTGGCTGTTATCGAGTCGGGATTGAATACCGGCGCGCGTTCGAGTGCCGGTGCGGTGGGCACCTGGCAGTTGATGGCAGGTACTGCGAGATTACTTGGATTGGAGGTAAACCGCCATCGCGATGACAGGAGGGATCTCTATAAATCTACTATTGCGGCGGCAAAATATCTTACAGATCTTTATAATCAATTTGATAACTGGTTGCTTGTAATTGCAGCCTATAATTGCGGGCCCGGAGGAGTAATGAAGGCTATTGATCAAAGTGGAAGCACCAATTTCTGGGATTTGAAGAAATATCTTCCACAGGAGTCCCAGAGGCATGTATTGAAATTTTTGGCTACTGCCTATATTTTAGACCGTTTTGCCAGCTTTTTCGGTGTGGATAAAAGTACTATTTTCGGAAATGATTTCACCCCCTCTTTTAAGACCAATTCTTCTTTTGTAAACACTAATAATTTAGCCGTGTTGCAGATTTCAGGAAAATACAGCCTTCCCGTAATCGCCAAATATCTTTCTATGAGCATTACCGAACTGAACAGGCTTAATCCGGGATTCAACAAATTATTAGACGGGTCTTCAGGCGCTTATAATCTTCGTTTGCCTCCGGATAAAATGGTCATTTTTAAAGATAAAAAGAATACTATTTTGAACGAATCTGTAGAATTGCTGATGGAGAATAACCGCCAGATAGCAGATGCAGATTATCCTGCCGCCGCACCTTTACCGAAAGGCGGAAAAAGACATCACGTGAATAAAGGGTAAGCGGCTTTTTTACCGTACCCTTTTTAGTGGAAACAATAAAGTCACAAATCTGCAATCATTCATTATAAATCTCAGATTGAATAAATAATTAATTTAAGACAGCAGATTAGATTAACGATTTATGATCCAATGTAGTTTGGTTAACTGGTCGGCGGGGACGCCGACCGCGGCAAACGCTTATGTTGGCGTCCCGCCAACATGCCCCCCATAACCTTATCTAAACGACATTGATTTTGTGATCTATGAAGGCTTTTGAAACAGAGTAAAGCTTGTTATTGATCAATAGCTGCTATGCCGGGTAATTCTTTCCCTTCGAAATATTCCAGCATGGCGCCGCCGCCCGTGGATACATAGCTGACTTCTTTTTCCAACCCAAACTGGTTTACTGCCGCTACAGAATCACCGCCGCCCACCAGGGAAAAAGATCCTGCTTTTGTAGCCTTGGCTACTGCCTCTGCAATAGCTTTAGTACCGTTTTGGAAAGGCTTCATTTCGAAAACACCCATGGGTCCGTTCCACAAAATGGTTTTGGAAGCCAGGATCGTTCTGCTGAATTCGGCAATGGACTGTTCGCCTATATCAAGCCCCATCCAGCCGGCAGGAATATGATCATTATTCACCTGCTTCGTTTGCGCATCTGCAGCGAATTTGTCTGCTATGACGGAATCCACCGGTAATAAAAGCCCGATGTTTTTCTTCGCAGCTTTTTCCAGAATTTCTTTGGCCACATCCAATTTATCTTCTTCGCATAAGGAGGCGCCGATTTCTTTACCCTGTGCCTTCAGGAAAGTGTATGCCATTCCGCCACCGATGATCAGATGCTGGACACGTTCCATAAGGTTCTCGATAATGAGTATTTTATCAGACACTTTGGCTCCGCCTAAAATAGCCGTAAAAGGTTGCTCGGCTTGGTGCAGCACTTTATCGGCATTTTTAATCTCAGCATCCATCAATAATCCGAACATTTTCCGGTCTGCCGGATAAAACCCGGCAATAATGGCCGTAGAAGCATGGGCCCGGTGGGCCGTTCCAAAAGCATCATTGACATATACATCCCCTAAGGAGGATAATTGCCCGGCGAAATCTTCGTCACCCTTTGTTTCTTCCGGATGAAATCGCAAATTCTCCAACAACAGCACTCCACCTGCTTTTAAAGAAGATGCTGCAGATATAGCCGGTTCTCCGATACAATCTGTGGCAAACTTTACTGGACATCCTAATAATTGAGCGAGGTGAGGTACCAAATGACGGAGGGAAAATTTGTCTTCGGGTCCGGATTTCGGTCTTCCTAAGTGCGACATTAGAATAACACTGCCCCCGTCTTTCCTGATTTTTTGAATAGTAGGAACAGCGGCGCGCATCCGTGTATCATCTGTGATGTTAAAATCGGCATCTAAAGGCACATTGAAGTCCACCCTGACTAAGGCCTTGTGTCCGGAAAAGTTGAAAGAATTAAAATCGGGCATGGATTGATGAAAAGATTTTTTGATCTTTATGCTACTACTTCTGCTGTGGTCAATTTTCCGATTTTTTCCAATAAATCGGCAATACGATTTGAATAACCGCTTTCATTGTCGTACCAGCCGACTACTTTTACCAGGGTGCTTCTTTCTCCGTTTACGGTAGTCATTCCGGCATCAAAAATACAGGAATGAGTATTGGATATAATATCGGTAGACACTAAAGGTTCTTCGGAGTATTGCAGGATACCTTTCATTTTACCTTCAGCAGCTTTCCTGACGGCAGCATTGATCTCGTCTTTACTGGCTGCGGTTTTTAGTTGAATGGTGAAGTCGGTAATAGAGCCTGTGATTACCGGCACGCGATAGGCAATACCGGTTAATTTTCCTTTTAAATGCGGTAAAACTTCTCCTACCGCTTTGGCCGCGCCTGTGGTAGTGGGTATAATATTAACAGCGGCTGCTCTTGCCCTCCGCAAATCTTTATGCGGCGCATCATGCAAGCGCTGATCCTGAGTATATGCATGCACGGTAGTCATCAGTCCGGATTCCACACCGAAGGCATCATCCATGGCTTTCACCATCGGAGCGAGACAGTTGGTAGTGCAGGAAGCATTAGAAACGATCGTATCCTCCGGAGTCAGTTGATCTTCATTTACGCCGAGTACAATCGTTTTAACGCCGCCCTTTGCCGGAGCGGAAATAACCACTTTTTTAGCGCCAGCCTTCAGGTGAAGAGCTGCTTTTTCTCTGTCCGTAAATAACCCGGTAGCTTCTAATACCACATCCACTTTCAGTTCCTTCCAGGGAAGCTGTGAAGGATCTTTTTCTTTCAGCACTTTTACAGGATGCCCGTTGACAATAATGTTATTTTCATCATGAGAGACTTCTCCGTTGAATTTACCGTGTGCAGAATCATGTTTCAGTAAATGCGCCAGGGTGGTAGTGTCTGTCAGGTCATTGATAGCCACTATATCTACGCCTTTTTTATTTTGTAAAGCCCGGAAAGAAAGCCTTCCGATACGTCCGAAACCATTGATGGCAATTTTCAGATTTTCCATTGTTATAAAATATTTTTCTGTGAATTAAATCGGAGTGCAAAGGTAACTCTTTATGGGAGAAAATACAATAGAAAGGATTTTTAATTTGGGAAATATCCGATATGGACTTACCTTTGCGCACCCAATTGAGCACTGCCGCGTTGGTCAATCGGTTAAGACGCCTCTCTTTCACGGAGGAAGGACGAGTTCGACTCTCGTACGCGGTACAAAAGACCTTGCGCAGCAAGGTTTTTTCTTTTGGAGGGATTGACTGGTATCCTGATAAAAAGTATAGCCATCGAAAGCGCTAAAGTAACTTATTCTTCCAGGGATAACCGGCTAACTTTTTCATCAGCGAATGATCCTTCAATAATAGGTGCAGGTGTTCGATATGCCGTTGATGATGCAAGTCTGTTCCCAGGTATGAAACGTATTGTCCATCCAATAATTTTAAGGCGGCTTTCCTGATGCTTTTTCCGTAGTAGCCTGTCAGTGAAAGCAAATTCATCTGCAATTCGCAGCCCATGTCTGTCAGCTTCTGATATTGTTCCGGCTGGTGATGAAAATAGGGATACCGTTCGGGATGGGCGATGATCAATGCATAACCTTTCACCTGTATCTCATAAAGGATCTTAT
This sequence comes from Chitinophagaceae bacterium, assembly GCA_004322015.1. GTDB lineage: Bacteria > Bacteroidota > Bacteroidia > Chitinophagales > Chitinophagaceae > FW021-bin31. The sequence goes on along the minus strand of SCQT01000085.1, from coordinate 14,702 downwards.
GCAGGGAAAGGGGGGGGGCCATGAATGAGAATTCAAGCAATATTTTATTTTCCGATATAGTTAATAAAGGTTCATTTTTCCCAACCATTTCAACCAGTCCGGGATCTAACAGGTATTCAGCAGCCGCATGAAAGTCCGGCGTCAGGTGACGTGCCGCAAGTTCCTGCTTTACCTTTTGATAACCCGCTGAAATGATGGCAGCATTATTTTTATATCCTTCCTGCATAACATGAGGAGTGGTAATGATCTTTTTATATCCCATTTGGCACAAAGAGGAGATCAGGCTGACGGAGGTTTCCATATCCGGAGAACCGTCATCAATTCCGGGTATCAGATGAGAATGGAGATCAGTGCCAAGAAAGGAGAAATCAACCGGTGCAGCAGGCAAAGAGGATTTATTTCTTAAAAAAGGAAGATGCATGGTTCGTCAGGATATGGCTTTATGGCGGTATTGTTTAATGGTATTGATTGACTCCCGATGCAAATCTAACCTAAATTTCCCGGAACAGGGTCGGGTAATTAACGAGGACTTCGCGATCCATTTCACCCTGATGAACGAGGTAATATTGTTGGCTTGCATATACCTTTAGTGCGCTTTTAATAGGGCGAAGGTAGGACGAAGGTAGGGCGAAGACAGGGAGTATCCTCCTTTTATCCTGCTTTTCGCTTGTTCTAAATGACATTAAATCGACATTGCCCTTCAGGAATCGGGGGGGTGAAGCATAGCAAATGCATGGATAAAGCATGGATTAAGCATAGTAAAAGCGCAGTAAAAGCATTGATAAATCCCCCTATATCTCTTTCGGATCATGGAGAGGATAAGGGGGTATCGTCCACTGAACTGTTACCTCCTCCCTTTCTGCTGTGCCATAGTTTGCTGTTGCTTTTGTACCTGTTCGATCCGTTGCATCAGTTTACTCTTTTGCGGTGTTTTCTTTTTCGCTTCCTGCATCTGAGCATGTAACTTCTTTTCGTCAATGATGTAATGCATGATGACGAACTGGATGATGATAGTGATCAGATTGGAGATAAAATAGTACAATGTCAACGCGGCTGCCATCTGGTTAAAAAACGCGAGAAAGAAAATAGGCATCATGTAGGGCATGTATTTTATCATGGGGTTATCCTGGCCCGCCGCCGCAGAAGTCATGTTCTTATTGAAAAGCGCCAGAATAAGACTGGTAACAGTCATTAATAATGTGAGCAGGCTCACATGATTCCCGTAAAAGGGAATATTGAAAGGTAAACGTGCGATGGAATCATACGTGCTCAGGTCATGGATCCATAAGAAAGATTGCCCCCGCACCTGGATACAGCTTTCAAACAGGCAGTATAGTCCTGCGAAAATCGGCAATTGTAAAGCCATTGGTAAACATCCGCCGAGCGGACTGACCCCTACCTGGCGGTACAGTTTCATTTGCTCCACGCCTAATTTCTGCTGATCGCCTTTAAATTTAGCCTTCAGCTCGTCCAGCTCAGGTTTCAGCACTTTCATCTTAGCCTGCGACACATAACTTTTGTAAGTCAGCGGCGCTATCAGCAAACGGATCACCACAGTCATGAAAATGATCACAATTCCCCATTTGCCGTTGAATAATTTCCCCAGGAAAACAAAAATGGGTAAAAACAGCCATTTGTTAATGTATTTAGCAAAAGCATAGATACCATACCCTAACGGAATTACATTCTCCAGCCCGATATGATAAGCCTTTAAAATATAATAATCATTAGGACCATAGTAAATCCGCATCGGAAATGAGAAATCGGCAGAGGGTGAATAAGGAATTCTGAATTTCACGTTGGTCCTGGCTATGTAAGGGGCGGTAGTATCTTTGGGAACCTCACTCTCATAAGTAACCCCGCTAAAATTCTTTTGTCCGATGATAGTCTGATTGAAGAATTGCTGCTTAAAACTCAACCATTGCACAGGTTGGTTAACCGTGCGATTGGGATGGCGTTCCAGTGTCCAATAATCCAATTGATCGTTATTGACCCCATAATAGATCTGTGTAAACCGTTTGGCATATTCCAGATCCGCTTCCTGACGGTCGGCCTGGCTATGCCAAAGGAGGGAGAGTCCGGTATCTGACGGATTGATAATTTCCTGCATACCTATTGCTGAAATATCAAAATCCAGCATGTATTTACCGGGATGAACCGTATAGGTATATTGCAGATATTTTTGTTGGTCGCCGGCATAAAGCCTGTATTGAATTTCGCGGGAACTGTCAGGCAGCAGATCATTTTTTACCAAAGTAAAATTCAGATCAGCCGTGTTGATCAGCTTATTGTTAGCGGTTAGGAATTGTAAGCCCAGATTATTATAATCCTCATTTTGCAACATCAGGGGTCCGTCGGTATAGGATTTATATTTTAAAAGCTGCACGATTTGCGGCCGGGCGCCTTTGGAATTGAAGGTGATCTTAAGCAGATCGGTTTGGATTGTAGTCAGTTGGCCTTCTCCGGATGCTTCCTGGGCAAAAATACCGTTTCGCTGCGCGTTTTGTGCAGAGTCCTGGGTGGTATTAACAAGAGCAGCCGTTTTTTGGGCAGTTGTATCGGTATTGGCTTTTACGGAGACCCCAAGAGAATCAGCTATATGCTTGTGCACTAAAGCGATGGAATCTTCCCGCGCTTTTTTCGCTTTCGTATAAGCTTCTTCAGAGCGCTGGTTGAAATACATATAGCCCAACAGTAATACACCTAACAGAATAAAGCCAAGCGTACTGCTTTTATCCATTTTTCCCATGAAATCCGGTTTATGATACCTTTTATTATAACAATAATCCCCAAAAAGAGTGTGCAAAGGTACGTAAAAACGAGCGGGAAGCCGTTTTTATTTGATCAGCGCATCATATAATATCTCCGCAGGATGCAGCGCTTTCCGGTGAACACCGTCTTTGATCTGGTGGCGGCAACTGGTTCCGGGAGCGGCGATGATAACCTCTTCCTGCGTTTTGCGGATAGTGGGAAATAATACTAATTCACCCACTTTCATGCTCAGATCATAATGTTCCTTTTCATAACCAAATGATCCTGCCATGCCACAGCATCCGGACGGGATAATACGGACTTTATAATTTTCCGGCAGGGAAAGGATTTTTTGAGTTAACGCTATTGAAGTCAGGGCTTTTTGCTGGCAGTGCCCCTGCAATTTGATCTCTCTGGATTCGTTGGTAAATTGTTCTTTTCTGATATGCCCTGCTTTCATTTCCCGGACAATAAATTCACTGAATATAAGAGCCTGTTTTGCCAAATGCCTGGCGTCTTCTACCAGAGATTGGTCCACCAGATCCGGGTATTCATCCCGGAAAGAAAGTATGGCTGAAGGCTCTATGCCGATCAGGGGAGTTTCTTCGCTTACAATTTCTCTTAATGCCCGTATATTTTTTTCAGCAATGACTTTTGCCTTTTTCAACATGCCTTTTGACATCAGGGCGCGGGCGCTTTCTTTATGGGCAGGCAGTACGACTTCATAACCTAAACCTTCCAGTAACAGGATGGCTTTAATGCCTATCTCTGTGTCATTATAATTGGTGAATTCATCACAAAAAAGATATACTCGGCGTTTGTTTTTGCCTGTCACCGGTGCGGCGTTTTTGTGATCTTTCATCCATTGGCGTAAGGTGACTTTATATATAGATGGCAGAGACCGTTTAGGAGCGAAACCTACTATCCGCTTAAATATTCCTGAAGTGACCGGATTTTTTACCACGAAATTGTATAAGCCACGGAAATGAGCAGCCCTGGCTGTGAGCCTGGCAAAATTTCCGATCATCTTTGAACGGAAAGGAATGCCATGTGCATCATACCAATGTTGCAGAAATTCCATTTTCAGCTTGGCTACATCCACGTTGGAAGGACATTCTGATTTACATCCCTTACAACCTAAGCATAAATCCATTACCTCATAGATCTCCTGATGATCATAGGGGTTCACTTTATTGGAATGGGTGAGGAATTCCCTCAGGATGTTAGCCCTGGCACGGGTGGTATCTTTTTCATTTTTCGTAGCCATGTAACTGGGGCACATTGTACCCCCGCTGAGATGTGTTTTTCTGCATTCGCCTGTACCGTTACATTGCTCCGCATGCTGCAGGATATTGATTTTACCGAAACTGAGATAAGTTTTGAATTCAGGGGTTTGTTGACCGGGTTCATACCGGAGCATAGTATGCATGGGGGGGGCGTCCACAATTTTGCCGGGATTAAATATATTTTGCGGATCCCATGTGTGTTTAATCTGTTTCAGTAATTCATAGTTATGATCCCCGATCATCTGGCGGATGAATTCGCCTCTTAACCTACCATCTCCATGCTCGCCGCTCAATGAGCCTTTGTATTTTTTGACCAGGGTGGCAATTTCCTCAGCAATAGTCCGGTATAACTGATTACCCTCTTTGGTTTTCAGATCCAAAATAGGACGCAGATGCAATTCTCCCGAACCGGCATGTGCATAATGCACGGAATAGAGATTATATTTCTTTAATATCTCATTGAACTCACGAATATACGCAGGCAGATCTTCTACCTTAACGGCCGTATCTTCGATGACCGGCGCGGGCTTGGCATCTCCGGGCATATTTCCCAAAAGTCCGAGTCCTGCCTTCCTCAACGACCATATTTTTTTGGAATCTTCCCCGAAAAGCAGAGGAAAATAATAACCTAATCCCTGGGATTTTAATTCATTTTCCAATGCAACCGCTTTGGATATGACTTCTTCACGGTCATCACTTTTAAATTCCACTACCAAAATGGCTCCCGGCTCGCCCTGCACAAAAAAACGGTTTTCTCTTTGCTCAATATTATTTTTGGTGCAGTCGAGAATATAATGATCTATCAGTTCGCTGGCGGTAGGATGATGCTGCATGGCGATGACATTGGCCCGTAAGGCTTCATCCACGGTATTGAAATGAATGCACAACAATCCGTCTTCTTTAGGCGGAAGCGGCACAATATTTAATTTTATTTCAGTGAGGAATGCGAGCGTTCCCTCCGATCCGGCGATCAGTTTGCAAAAATTGAACGGCGCCCCCCCCTCGGTAAACGGAGACAGCCGGGCAAGCATATCCAGCGCATATCCGGTGTTCCGGCGGTTAATTTTCGGATCGGGATATTCCTGACGGATCATATTCCGGTTTCCGGGATCGCTTAATATTTGAAGGATATTTTGATAGAGCGATGCTTCTAAAGGATTATCGCTATGGCATTTATTTTTCAGTTCTGCATCATCCAAAGCGTGGAAAATAACTTCAGAACCGTCACTTAAAAAAGCTTTTACTTCCAGCAAATGTTCCCGCGTGCTTCCATATACAACCGAATTGGAACCGCATGAATTGTTTCCCACCATGCCGCCGATCATGGCACGGTTGGCAGTGGAAGTTTCAGGCCCGAATAAAAAGCCGTAAGGCCTCAAAAACATATTCAGCTCATCGCGGATTACGCCGGGCTGCACGCGCACCCAGTGTTCTTCCTGATTAATTTCTATAACGGAGGTAAATTCTTTGGAAACATCCACTATGATGCCATTCCCTACCACCTGGCCTGCGAGTGAGGTGCCGGCCGTTCTTGGTATCAGAGACACATTTTCCGCCCGCGCAAAAGCGATCAGTTTTTTAATGTCAGCTTCCGTTTTAGGAACAGCCACTGCCAGCGGTAATTCACGATAGGCAGAGGCATCTGTAGCGTAAAGGGTCCGCATGACCGTGTCAAAATGCAACTTGCCCTCTAACTGCTTCGCCAGCCCTTCCAATTTTGCAGGAGTCATTATGATGAGATATATTATACAATAAAAATGTAAAATTACTACAAGGTTACTTCTGATACAAGTCATAAATGAAAGAATCCAATGGAATTCCCGATTGTTTATTTCTCTTTTTGTATTGACAGGGTGTAAATTATTATCAGATCGTCCGATACGGATAAATGCTTCTGATTTTTGTATCTTTGCGCCCTGATTCCGCTGCATAAACTCGATTATTTATGAAAGTTGATTTTTCCAAATCTGCTGATGGCCTTGTGCCGGCTATTATTCAGGATGCCACCACTCATAAGGTGCTGATGCTGGGATATATGAATGAAGAATCCCTGCAACGTACGAAAGAGGAAGGGAAAGTGGTTTTTTACAGCCGCTCCAGAAAAAGGCTCTGGATGAAGGGAGAGGAAAGCGGTCATTTCCTGATAGTGGAAAAAATCAAGACTGATTGCGATGCGGATACTTTATTGATCCTGGCCCGCCCGACAGGACCGGTTTGCCATACCGGGGCAGACACTTGCTTTAACGAAAGAAATATTACCGATAATTTTCTGATAGCTTTAGAAAATATTATCATAGACCGGAAGGTCAATCCCAAGGAAAATTCTTACACGACCGAATTATTTGAGAGAGGCATCAATCGCGTAGCCCAGAAGGTAGGGGAAGAAGCGGTGGAACTGGTGATTGAATCCAAGGACAGGAATGAAGAACTCTTTCTGAATGAAGCTGCGGATCTGCTGTACCATTACCTCGTATTGCTGGTGGCGAAAGGATATGTGCTGGAAGATGTTATAAGCACGTTAAAAAAGCGGCATAAATAAACGCTTTCTCCGTATTTTTTGACTAATGGTTACCAAAGTAAGATTCATTTCGGTACTTTTGCCCTCTTTGACGCAATTTTTGTACCGTGGATCCTTTGTATTTGATCATTTCAAAATTATAATTGTTTAAAAAATAAAATCCTTATGACTATGAAGAAAATGATGCTTGGCGTTGCTTTAGGCTTGTTTCTGTTCGCAGCGTGTAATTCCAGCGGCGGCGACAGCTATACACTGAAAGGCGATATCACCAATCTGAAAGACTCAGTTTTGTTCCTGGCACAGCAGGGTAACGGCATGATGCCCCAGATGGATACTATCCATGTGAAAGATGGTAAGTTCACCTTTAAAGGGAAGGCTGTAAAGCCGGTATTTGCACAGATAATTACTGCCGACCAGCGTTCAGGGTTTCCGTTATTCCTGGAGCCGGGCACTATTCATATCTCAGGGAATGCCGATTCGATATCAGTAGGTAAGATCAGTGTAACGGGTACGCCGGATAATGATGACCTGCATCAACTGATGGGACTTCAGCAGCCATTCATTCATGCCATGATGGGACTTCAAAGCGCTTTTATGCAAGCCAAAATGTCCAATGATTCCAATGCCATTACCCGTATTCAAAGTTCAGCGGACAGTATTCAGAATGCAGCCACCGTAAAGATACAAGGCTTTATCAAAGATCATCCTAAATCTTTAGTAAGCGCATTTGCTTTGCAGAATATGATGGAGGATCTGGATGACAGTACCTTAAATCAATTATACAGCGGACTGGATACAGCAGTGCAACATAGCGTTTTCGGAGAACCCATCGGCACCAAACTGGCTTCTGAGAAGAAGACCGCTGTCGGTCAAATGGCTCCGGAGTTTACTATGAACGATACGACAGGGAATCCTGTAAGTTTGTCTTCTTTCCGTGGTAAATACGTATTGGTGGATTTTTGGGCAAGCTGGTGCGGACCCTGCCGTGCTGAGAATCCGAATGTGGTCAAAGCGTACAATGAATATAAAGGGAAGAACTTTACCATCCTGGGAGTCTCACTTGATAAATCGAAAGACGCCTGGGAAAAAGCCATTAAAGACGATCATTTGAATTGGAATCAGGTTTCCGATTTGCAATATTGGGATAATGCAGTAGCTAAGCTGTATGGTGTTCAGGCCATACCGGCCAACTTCCTGGTTGGACCGGATGGTAAAATCATAGCGAAAAACCTCCGCGGCGATGCATTGGAAAATGAATTAGCCAAATTGTTACAATAATTTTGATCCTGCTGATTACAGGACTTTACTACAGCCAAAAAAATGCCGGTGTCTTTCACCGGCATTTTTGTTTGAATAAAATGATAGGGTATTTTATCAAATCTCAAATATTGCCGTTGGCGAAATATTTATTCTGTTTTATACTTATTCCCGGAGCTAAATCCGACATCATCCAATCATACATGAATAAATTTCTTTGTAACCTTTTCTTCCCCGTGATACTCCAATGGGGCAATAATCATTTTTTTAAAACAAATTTAAATACCATGAATACATTAAAGAGCATCACGAAATGGACGGGAGCGGCATTAGCATGTGTCTTGTTCTTTTCCTCGACCACTTGGGCGCAATCTTCGTCCAAGCTTACTGATCCTGAGATTGCATCAGTAGCGGTTACAGCGAATCAGATTGACGTGAATTACGGAAAAATTGCTTTAAGGAAATCAAAGAACAAGGAGATCCGGAAATTTGCCGAAACTATGATCAAGGATCATACAGATATCATCAAACAGGCGGTTGCATTAGCTACCAGGCTGCATGTAACGCCTAAGACAAATGCCACTACCAAGAGTTTACTGGATGGCGAAAAGAGTACTACCAAAACACTGGATTCCAAAAGAGGAAAAGCTTTTGATGAAGCTTACATTGACAACGAAGTGGCTTATCACAAGGCAGTCATCAATGCAGTGCAAAATGTATTGATACCTGACGCCACTAACCAGGACTTGAAAGACCTTTTAACGAAGGTCATGCCTTTGCTGAATTCACATTTGGAGATGGCTGAAAATACCCAGGCTGAAATCCAGGGAAAGAAAGTATCGGCTAATACGGGTGGCAGCAGCTGGTAATCCGACACAAGAGATTATTCAAGGAATAGAGTTCACCTCTCATGAAGGAAGATGAAACAAATCAGATGATTTAAAGCGCAAGAAAAGATGAAAAACAGAAAGAATAAATGGATCAGCGGCGTGGTGCTGGCAGGTATAATTACCTTAGCAGCAGCGGGTTGTACAAGTCCTGGCGGACAAAATAACCAGGCGGCTGCGCCGGAAAAAGATACAGTCTATATTGCGGGTATGAAGTTTAAGCCCGCAGAACTATGGATCAATCAATGGGATACGGTAGTTTGGATTAATAATGATATAGTGGCACACGATGTGACACAGTTCCCGGATAAAACCTGGTCATCTGATTCCATCCAGCCCGGGCAATCATGGGAAAAAGCATTCGGCGACAGCGTAGATTATTTCTGCAGCATTCATCCTACCATGAAAGGAAAGATAATGATAAGACAATGAAGGTGAGGGGAATATGTGATGAGTTCCTTGTATTTTGGAATCCACCGTCCCGCTATTCCGGCGGGGCGGTTTTTTTTGAACTTTTTGATAATTTATTTGTAACCAATATGGTTATTTGTACTCTACTAAAAATAATGCAAGTATGGAACCGTCACAAACACTCGAAGCAATCACAGATACTGAGGCTATCCAACGGATATTAAATGGAGAAACACGATTGTATGAAATTATTGTTCGAAGATATAATGCGTATTTATTCAAAGTCGGCAGGTCGTATGGTTATAACCATGCAGATACAGAAGATTTAATGCAGGAAACTTACGTAAATGCTTATATCCACCTGAAAGACTTTGAAAACCGTTCTTCCTTCAAAACATGGATAGTGAAAATAATGCTGAATCAATGTTATCATAAAAAACAAAAATTCAGCTATCAAAAAGAAATTTCAGTTGAAAATAATCTCGAAGATAAAAGTGTGCCTATGTTCAGCGATCCACATTCGGATACCGGAAAAACAGTGACCAACACAGAACTGAAACATGTGCTGGAAGATGCCGTGCAGCATATTCCCGAAGATTACCGAACGGTTTTTACCCTCCGCGAACTGAATGGCATGAGTGTGAATGAAACTGCAGAAGCTCTTCATATCACAGAAAGCAATGTGAAAGTGAGGCTTAACAGAGCCAAGGGAATGCTGAGAAAAGAAATCAGGAAAACCTATTCCCCGGGAGAGATATTTGAATTTAACCTGATCTATTGTGATGGCATGGTTGACAGGGTGATGAAGGCGATAGAGCAAATAAAAGCTGATGAAAATCATGAAAAATAGTTAGCGGCATCATCATCGGGATCATTGCTTTTATACTTACCTTTGTAGAAATGAATAATAATATTGCGAAAATTAATTTCCATATCATTACTTTTTGCACTCTCTTTCGAGTGTTTCAGCAATATTTATGTATGGGCAGGATACGAGCTTAATAAAAGCTATATCTCCAGTGTACTCTGCGTCAACCGTGATAATCCGGCCATGCATTGCGATGGTAAATGTTTTCTGGACAAGCAATTGAAACAAAACCAGCAAAGGCAGGACAACGATAATGGAGCGCTCGGGAACAAAATAGATGTGCTTTTATTTTGTTCAGATGAGATGCCTGTATTATTTCCCGGGTTATATTCTAAAGCGTTTCTTTATCCTAAAGAAACGGTAAGCAATTATTCTTCTCCTTCTTTTGATATTTTCCACCCTCCGGTGGCCTGATGTAAAGCCTTACAGGCAAACTATGTTTTCCTGCAGGCTCGTCTTTAACTACATCAATTAATCACATTATTTATTAAAAAATTAGTGGCCATGAAACGCTTATTAAGCGTGGCGGTCAGTCTGATAATGTGTATCCGGTTGGCATTTTCACAACAAACTGTACAGGGTGTTGTCATGGATGCTAACAGCCTCGAGCCTTTAATCGGGGTGAGCGTCACGGATATGCAAGGCAAGACGGGAACCGTTACGCAATCAAATGGAACGTTTGCATTAAAGATATCCAATCCGGAAGATTCATTATTGATCACTTATACCGGGTATCATCCGCAAACGGTAAAAGCAGGTAAAAATAAACTGATCATTTCATTGAGATCTTCATTAACCGCCCTGAACGAACTGGTGGTGACGGCCAGCCGTACCGCACAAAAAAGGACGGATGTGCCTGTAGCTATCAGTGTGATCTCACCACAAATGATGCAACAAACGAAGGCTGTCACTTTGGATCAGGTACTAAATAAGGTCAGCGGCGTGTATATGGTAAACCTGGGTAACGAGCAACATACGATGGATATCCGCCAGCCCATGGATTTCGGAAGCAATTATCTGTATATGGAAGATGGCATACCCATCCGGACCATCGGAGATTTTAACCACAATGCACTGCTTGAAATTAATCAGGCTGATGTGGAAAAAATAGAGGTAGTGAAAGGGCCTTCTTCTGCTTTATATGGCAGTGACGCCGTGGGCGGAGCTGTCAACTTCATTTCCAAGAAACCCGCTGCTGTTCCTGACGCGGAATTAACCGTTCAAGGTAGCACAGAGGGATATAAGAGGGCGGATTTTACCGCAAGCAATACCTTTAAAAATACAGGAGTATTAATCAGCGGCTATGATGCCAATCAACACGGCGGATATATTTCGCACAACAACTTTCATAAACTGGCATTGACGGGGAGAATTGATCAACAGATCAGTGAAAAGTCAAAATTGACAGGACAGGTAACCTGGATTCATTATTATTCCGATATGCCGGGCGGATTAGACAGCGCCCGTTTTTACGGGAAGAATTACCAGACACCTTATACATTCACCTATCGTAAAGTAAACGCCTGGCGCTCCAGAGTTACCTGGGAACAAGACTGGAGCAACCGCCAACAAAGTGAATTAACTTTTTATTACAGGAATAACGCGATAGGTCAGAATCCGTTTTACAGGGTAAAAACAACCTCCAATCCATTAAAAGCAAATGGAGAAATAAATAATGATTTCTTTCAAAGCTATGGTACACTGGGACAATATAATTGGCGTTTTCCCTGGTGGAATACCCATTTGATGGCAGGTTTTCAGGCTGAATTGACACCTGCAGGATATGTGGCTAATTATATTGATATTAATCGTGACTCTCAGGGTGAATTTATCAATTATACTAAAACGGATTCATTACTAGCAGATTACAAAGTAAACATGGTAAACGCTGCGGGTTTTGTCCGGGTGCAGACCTCACCTGTAGAAAACCTGAGATTAGTGGCCGGATTACGATATGATATGCTGAATTATGATTTTACGAATCATTTGCCCGCGACAGCTTATTCGGGGTCGCCGAATGGAGTAAATAATTTCAGCCAGGTGACACCCAAAGCCGGCTTCACTTATGATTTTGGAGACGACAAAGGCATTTATGCCAACTACAGCATCGGGTTCGCGCCGCCGGATATGAGCGATTTATATTATGGTGTAAAAATCCCTGTTTTAAAACCTGCCCGGTTTTTTAATTATGAAACAGGGGGGTGGATGAGTTTTGATAACCACAAAGGATATTTGGATATCAGTCTCTACAGGATGAATGGAAGGAATGAAATTGTTTCCGAGCGATTGGCCAATGGTTTAGAGGTAAACCAGAACGCTGGCAAAACCTTGCATTACGGGGTTGAATACAGTTTGCATTACCAGCCCTTCACTCAATGGCAATTGAGAATCAGCGGCACCAACGTGAATCATCGCTACATCGAATATATCCAAAACGGGAAAAATTTCAGCGGAAATGAGATGAGTGACGCACCGCATTGGATCATGAATGCAGAGATAACGTATGATCCTTCTTTTATACAGGATTTTGATATTGCAGCCGAATGGCAGCATATATCTTCCTATTGGATGGATCAGCAAAATACGAAGCGCTATCCGGGATATGATGTATTTAATCTGCGAATAAATTATACATGGAATAAATTTGAATTATGGGCGAAGCTTATCAATGTGTTTAATGCAAATTACGCCACTATAGCTCAAAAAACAGCGTATAATACTACCTATACCCCCGGTTTGCTACGGACTTTGTATGTGGGAATAGGTTATCACTTTACCGGTCATAATAAAAAATAATGCCATTGGTATGAAAGAGATATGACGGAATAATTAATTTTTTAAAAATATTAAAATGAAAAAATATTCGATCTTATATTCGGTGATAGCGGTCTTAATGATCGTTGTTTCATCCTGTAATAATGCTGTAAAAGAAAAGGAAATGAATGGAGCAGGAGAAATTCTCCTGTCAAGTGAGCAAAATAAAGCGTCCTGTGCTTTTCTGACTACGAATGGAAATAATATACCTATGGTCAGTTGGATAGAAATTGACAATAAGGGCTGGAAACACTTCTACTTTTCCACATTGGATACGGCCACGCAAAAATTCTCTTCGCCGGTTTCCATACCGATAGAGCAAGACCTCAGCATCCATGAAGAAGGTATGCCTAAAATAGCTGTAAAGGGAGACGGTAGTTTATTTGTCATGTATGAGACTTCCGTGCCATCGAAAAATAGCAGGTGGGGGCTTGGAGATATTCGCTATATACAGTCTTTTGACGGAGGGAAAAGCTGGACTTCTCCTAAATCGGTGGCGCCGGAAGAAATTGCCAAAGGATTGTCCTGTAATTTCTCCGATCTTACGAGACTGTCAGATGGCGAGATTGGTATTACCTGGCTGGGTACAAATCCTCGTTCTATGGAAATGAAAGCACATGCGATGACTAATATGGATCATGCTATGAGTGAGATGAAACATACCATGCACGAGGAAGGACGGCCGGTGGAATTTGCAAAAACCGAAGGTAAAAATGGCATGAGCCGTCCCATTCTGATTGACCCCAGCGCCTGTCAATGCTGCCGGACAGCCGTCAGCAGCAATAAGAGCGGCGGGATCAGCATTGCCTACCGGGATTTGATGCCGGGCGACATTCGGGACATTTCCGTCAGCACCTCTGATAATAATGGAAATACATTTAGTGTTCCCCTATCTTTCAGCGATGACCATTGGGTCGTGGATGGTTGTCCGCATGATGGTCCGGCCATCGTTGCCATAGGTAGCCGCGGCTTTGCAGCATGGTTTACTGGCAGTAAAAAAGATGAAGGAGTGAATTATGCCGAATTAGATAGTTTAGGAAGAGTAATAAAGAGAGGGAATTTCAGTGATAAAGGAAGGTTTATCCAACTGGGCCTCTTACCGGATGGGACACGTATTTTAGCTTATAATGAAAATTACACCAAAGGAGACTCGGTCTATAGCAGAATTATGGTGGGCAAAGTACTCGGAAACGAGGCTTTCGAGAAAGAAATTACTCCGAAGGATGCCCAGGCTAATTATCCTGTAGTGCAGGCTGAAGATAATAAGCATGTAGTCGTGGCCTGGAGCGATGCAGGTAAAGTTTACTACCGGGTAATCCGCGTGAATACGATTGATTCTCCCAAATTAAACATGGAAACAGTCGCACCTTTTGAAAGAATGAAATTAACGGTCCGGTAAAATAACATGAGTTTAGCGGTTAATGAAAGGATTATCGTAAGTCATGAAAGGGGGTCATTAATTAGGGCTTGCTCAATAACGTGTAACATTTTTGAAATCATATTTTTTTAGCCCCGTCGGATGATCTTTATTTTTTATCTGATTTCCAATGTCATCCACTTAAGAACGTCTTAAGCCACGAAGTGGCGTTATGTAATAATCTTTATGGCCATAGAGACACAGCCAACGGTCCAGGTCGGCTACGAATGATTCAACCCTTACAGGGTTGAACTGAACCGCCTCTTTTTACCGTGGGTGGAACCCACGGTTATTCATATTTTTGCCCTTCGGGCAAAACCCTCTCTCTTACAAAAGATTCAAGTTAATAACATTGATCCTATCCTATAAAAACGGCTCTTTTAATCCAATCTCTTCTAAGAACTTGTATTCAAAACTTTTTTCTATATATTCAGATGCAAGGTTTTTGGTAAACTCTTATCAAAACTTATACAGATAAATAATCAGAATCCTT
>SCQT01000084.1 GCA_004322015.1 Chitinophagaceae bacterium | reverse complement strand
TACATGGTCACTCTTGCCATTTGCTCTATTTTTTCCTCCCATTCATCCATCAATGCGATGGAAAGCTCCGGCGTTTTGACCAACTGGCCGTAAAAGGGCAGGTTTTGAAGCATGACAGCGCTTAAATCACCGTAAAACGACGTATCATTTAGTTGATTGACCTGGTGGCTGCCCCCGATAGCTAATGATTTGCCTGTAAGCACATCGGACTCGGGAAAATTATGGTAGTACAACGTAAAAATATCCCTGCCTGCACGATAATGACAATCGTTCAGGCTTTCCTGGCTTACGGGAATAAATTTGCTTTTGTCACTGGTGGTACCGCTCGATTTGGCAAACCATTTAATAGGGGTATTCCATAACAACCGTTGCTCGCCTGCCATGATCCGGTGTATATAAGGTTTCAGGCTCTCATAATCCTGCAGAGGAACTTGTTTTTTGTATTCCTGTATCTTATAGATCTTTCCGAAACTATATCTTTTACCAAACTCTGTATATTGAGCCTGGCTGAGCAGATTATGAAAAACGTCTTCCTGTGTTTCCAGAGGAAATTCCATAAAACGCTCAATGCGGTCAACACGTAACCTCATAAGCCGGGATATAGCAGGACTGAGTATTCTCATAGATGAATGAAGTTAAGAAGAGGAGCCGGAAATATTTTCCAGCATTTTCTTCCCCCTGAATTCGAAATTTTGCCCCAGATACACTTTTCGCACTTGCGGGTCTGCTGCCAATTCTTCCGCGGTACCCGATTTCAGAATATTACCTTCGAAGAGCAGGTACGCCCTGTCGGTAATGGATAGAGTTTCCTGTACATTGTGATCTGTAATAAGGATGCCGATATTTTTTAATTTGAGCCTGGCTACAATGGTTTGAATATCTTCCACTGCAATTGGATCAATACCGGCAAAGGGTTCATCTAATAAGATAAATTTCGGGTCCACAGCCAAAGCCCTGGCTATTTCGGTACGCCTCCTTTCACCGCCGCTGAGCAAATCCCCGTTATTTTTCCTCACATGCTGCAGATGAAATTCGTCTAACAGAAACTCCAGCTTATCTCTTTGCTCTGCTTTGGTCAGTTTTGTCATCTGCAGTACAGCGCTGATGTTATCTTCTACTGTCAGTTTCCGGAAGATAGATGATTCCTGCGGCAAATATCCGATCCCCATCTGGGCACGTTTGTACATAGGCAGGCGGGTAATATTTTCTTCATCCAGGAATACCTCTCCTTCATCCGGCTTGATGAATCCCACAACCATATAAAAGGTGGTGGTTTTCCCTGCTCCATTCGGACCCAAAAGCCCCACTATTTCGCCTCGTGACACATCCACCGACACATGGTCAACCACCGTCCGGCTACGATATCTTTTTACCAGATTTTTCGTGAACAGCCTCAATATATAACGTTTAATTGCACAAAAATAACGATTTCAGCGCTTATATGGTCATTTTATTGATTTCATGTAGGTTTGCAAAAAAATTATTCAACCTTCGAATGAAAGTAACCGATCACCTTACAAACGCTCAAGATACTGTTATTTCTTTTGAAATACTTCCCCCCCAGAAAGGAAAGGGTATCGAATCTATCTATAACCACCTGGATCCATTAATGGAGTTTAAGCCGGCATTTATTAATGTCACCTATCATCGCAGCGAATATATTTTCAAGAAAAAAAGGGACGGCGCTTTTGAAAAGGTGGAAATACGGAAACGTCCCGGAACGGTAGGCATTTGCGCTGCCATTATGAATCATTACAAGATTGATGCAGTTCCACACCTGATCTGCGGAGGCTTCAGTAAAGAAGAAACAGAAAATGCGCTGATAGACCTTAACTTTTTGGGAATAGATAACGTACTGGTATTGCGCGGTGATGCCCCCAAAAATGAAACTTTCTTTGCCGCGGAACCCGACGGGCATCATTATGCCATCGAATTGCTGAACCAGGTAGTGAACATGAACCATGGCATATACATAGAAGATGACCTGACGGACGGTCTGAAGACTAACTTCTGTATTGGCGTGGCCGGTTATCCCGAAAAACATTTTGAGGCTCCCAATATGGAAACAGATCTTTTCTATTTAAAAAGGAAAGTAGAACAGGGTGCCGAATATATTACCACCCAAATGTTTTTCGATAATGATAAATTTTTTGCATTTGAACAATGCTGCCGGAAAAATGGCATCACTGTTCCCATTATCCCGGGATTAAAGCCTATCACTACCAAGCGTCAATTGACCGTGCTTCCTCATATTTTCCATATAGATATTCCGACCGATCTGTCGAAAGCTATTATTGCCAGCAAAAACGATGATGAAGTGGCCAAAGTGGGAAAAGAATGGATGATCACACAGTGCAGGGAATTAAAAGCTCACCGCGTACCCGCTTTGCATTTCTACACCATGGGGAAAACACATATCATTTACGAAATAGTAAAGAATATTATTTGACAGAATGTGATGGACCCTAAACAGATATTACCTGGCAGCATGCGAAAAGAAGGTATATCCGACCGTTAATGCAAAGGAAGTATTATGCGCAGTATTGTTAATATTCCCATGTGAAGAGATGTTCACCAACCCCAGCATAGCATCTAAACCCATATTCAAACCTGTTGACATTTCATACCCCAACTGGACATGAGCGCCC
>SCQT01000007.1 GCA_004322015.1 Chitinophagaceae bacterium | reverse complement strand
TGAAAAGTGTCTGCCATAGTATTGAGTAGTAATTTTCAGCTAAAATTAAGATTTTATTTTATACCCTCCTCTCAGAATCATGTCACTCCTGCGGAGTTCTTAATATCGGGAATTGTTAACTTTTCCTTTTTCTACAATCTTGTCATCCGCCTTCGCGGATTCCTATCGCTTCAAAATATTATTTAGCCATTTTCAGGCGCCTCTTTTAATTTGTATAAATGAGTGATATTCGTAGCTGAATAAGCTATACATTATCACTTTTCAACAGCTTCGAAATTATATGTCTGATTACATCATCGGCGCTGATATCGGTACTTCCAGCAGCAAAGCCACGGCGTTTTCTTTAGAAGGTAAGCTGCTCGTACAGCAGCAGATCCCTTATCCGACTCAGCATGTCAAGCCTTCTTACAGCGAACAGGATCCGGATCAGGTATTGCAGGCGATATGCAATGCCATTCGTCAAGTGACGGATCAGATGCAAAACCAACCGCCGCTATGTGTCAGTTTCAGCTCTGCGATGCACAGCCTGATGGCGGTTGACAGCAAAGGCGATCCGCTTTCACCGCTGATATTATGGTCCGACGGCAGAAGCGAAAAGGAGGCGGAATGGCTGAAACAACAGCCGGCAGCACAGGATATATATCTGCATACCGGCACGCCTATTCATCCGATGTCGCCGCTTTGCAAATTGATTTGGTGGAGGAATGAAAATAAAAAAACATTTGGCAAAACAGCTAAATTCATCGGCATTAAAGAATATCTTTTCTCTAAATTATTCGGAGAATATGTGACGGATTATTCCTTAGCCTCAGCCACCGGATTGTTCGATCACTATGCTTTAAAATGGTATGAACCGGCGCTGGAACTGTCAGGGTTGAAAAGTGAGCATTTGCCGGATGCAGTCAGCTCTTTGTATATTTTAAAAGGTTTAAAAAATGACTTTCCTTCACGATTAGGGCTTCCCGTTAATACCCCTTTTGTGGCAGGTGCGGGAGACGGGTGTCTGGCTAACTTAGGAACCGGAGTCACCAAAAAGGAGGAAATGGCGGTCACGATCGGTACCAGCGGCGCCGTCCGTTTGTTTACCGGTGATCCCATCAATGACGAAAAAGGCAGGATATTCAATTATCTTTTATTGCCTAAAGAATTTATATCGGGGGGGGCTGTTAATAATGGCGGCGTATTACTGGATTGGTTCCGGCATCAGTTTATGAAAGAGAATGACCGGCAGGAAAGCTATGATGATTTTTTAAAAGAAGCTTTTGATGCGGAGCCCGGATGCAACGGCCTTTTGTTTCTTCCCTACCTGATGGGAGAACGTTCGCCTATGTGGGATTCGCGGGCACGCGGCGCTTTCCTGGGAATACATATTGAGCACGAACGAAAACATTTTATGCGTGCCGTGCTGGAAGGGATCTGTTACTCGCTTTATGATACGGCATCCCTGATGGAACGATCCGGTTTGGCGGTAAAAACCATTTATGCCAGCGGTGGATTTACCCGGAACCCTGAATGGGTGCAGATGCTGACAGATCTGTTTGATAAAAAGGTGCGTATCTGCGACCGTGGCGATGCTTCTTCTGTGGGCGCCGCTTTATTGGGAATGCGGGCTATGGGGATCCTTAGCTCCTGGGAAGACGCTGAAAAATACACGACTGCAGATAAGTCTTTTGTGCCCGATAAAAAGAAAACGAAGATTTATCAAAGAAATTTTGAATTATTCTCGAAGATGTACGATACCCTGAAAACGGCCATGCATGAAATAACCACATGGCAGAATAAATAATTGATTGGTATTTATCCGTTATTTTTGAAAAAAATTATTCTCATGAGCGAAGACATTACTTTAAAAGCAGGCATTGGTTCCCGTGTTCAGCATACTTTATATGGACCGGGTGTAATCGTGGGCGTTCGTTATGCGCAATACCTGGTTACTTTTCAAAACAGCGGTGTAAAAGAAATAGATAAAACTGATCCGCAGTTCGAGATATTATATGCGGAAAATGTAACCCCCGAAATAGATACCGCTTCCCAGTCAGAAATCTCCCTGTTGAAAATACTCCGGCTCTGGGCAGATGTGAACGAAAAAGTGCCTTTAGGCGAGCGCTGGTCGGGAGGCATGCTGATCCTGAAGCCATCAGACAGTAATATGAAGGAGAAGGAAGTGCCGATAGAGGTTTTCTTCCACAAAATTGTCATGTTGCGCGACCGGCTCCGTGTGCTGGAGCAGCAGATCAACAGTCATCCTAAGCTGAGCGATGAAGATAAGATCAACCTGCAGCAATATATTACCCGCATCTACGGCACGCTGACTACTTTCAATGTGCTGTTTAAAAACAGAGAAGACTGGTTTACCGGAGAAAAAGGCAGCAGGCAGGATTAGCTTTTTGTTAACGGATTTTACCTTGCTTTTTGCTTACTTTGCACCAAATTTTCTCTGATGTATAAAACCGGTAGGTTATTGTTATTCGTGTTGGGAATAATTTCTTTCTCGTTATTTTCCTGCCATTCCAATAAATCCAGTGAAGAATCTCAAAGCGGTTCCGCTACGTTCAAGACGCCGGCCAGCATAGCCTCTTTTGATGCAGACAGCGCCTATGTGTTTGTGCAAAAACAGGTGGATTTCGGTCCGAGAATTCCCAATACGCCGGCACATGCGCAATGCGCCGCCTGGCTTATCGCCAAAATGAAATCTTATTGTGACAGCGTGACCATCCAGCGAACTAAAGTAAGTACGCATGGCAACACTTACGACTGTATTAATATTATCGGTCATTTTAATCCGGGGAATACGACCCGCATCCTGGTGCTCGCTCATTGGGATACGAGGCCTTTTGCAGATGCAGTGCCGGCTACCGCGCATGAGCATTTTGACGGAGCGGACGACGGCGGCAGCGGGGTAGCTGATATCCTGGAAATAGCACGTCAATTACACATAAAAAAAACAACTATCGGTGTGGATCTGTTCCTGACGGATGTGGAAGATGCGGGAATTAACGGTGATGATAATTCATGGGGATTAGGAACCCAATACTGGGCTAATCAGGCGAAGGCTTCCGGTTATCATGCACAATACGGCATTTTGTTGGATATGGTGGGCGGAAAAGGCTCTCATTTTTACCGTGAGGGATTTACCAAGCAATTTGCAGGGCCTCAGTCTTTGATGGTTTGGAATATGGGTAACAGCATCGGTCATTCGGATTATTTCAGATACAATGATTTGGGGGGTGTGGAGATTACGGACGATCACAGTTTTGTCAATCAGATTGCAGGTATTCCCACTATGGATATTATTGCTTTGCAGGGTAACGGCGACTTTATGCCCTGGCATCACACTGTCAACGATAATATGAAAATTATTGATAAAAATACGCTGAAAGCCGTCGGGCAAACAGTGCTGCAGGTTCTTTATGATAATCCTTCCTATTAATTTGGCAATACTTCCCTTAGTTTCTTAAAGAGATCCTGGCCTTCCAGGTTGGTGGCTATTATTTTCCCTTCGGGATCTATCAGAAAATTTGCCGGAATGGCTTCCACGCCATAAATAGCTGCCGGCGCCGAATTCCAGCCTTTCAGATCGCTTATTTGATACCAGGTGAGCTTATCATGGCGGATGGCCTCTTCCCAGGATGATTTTTTGGTGTCCAGTGATACACCGAGTACGGTAAAATTCCTGTCCTTAAATGTTTTCCAGGCTTTTACGACATTGGGATTAGCCGCGCGACAGGGAGCACACCAGGATGCCCAGAAATCCACCAGTACGTATTTCCCTCTCAGTTCATTTAAAGAAAACATATTTCCTGCCGTATCAGGATAACTGATATCCGGCGCCATATTTCCCACACCCACAGCAATACTTTGACCCATATTATTCAGTTTCCGGTTAAAAGCCACTACAGCCTGTTCGACTAAAGCATTGTCGGGAAACCTGACTTTCAGATCGTCGAAAAAAGGCCTGGCGGCGTCCCAGGATTGCGCATTATCCAGGATGCTTAAAGCGAATACCGCATTGGCAGGGTTTTTAGTAGCCTTCACTTCGTGCAAAATAGTATCGGTGATCAACAGCCGCTGGTTGGACAATAAAGTCAGGTGCTTTCTCAATATGCTGTCGGGAGAGTGTATTTTTTCCAGGTAGTTATAATCTGCCTTCAGCTTTTGAAGTTGGCTGTTTTCCCGGTTTACCATGAGCAGAAAATTATGCAATTCTACAGAGGCGGGCGACCCCTGGATATGCAATTCTCCCGGATGGTTATAATCCCCGTTGATCGTGACATTCCGGTCATTAAGAACGAGTAAAATATTGGTGCTGTCATCTAACCGGATGCGATAAAGCCCTTCCGAACCGGAAGGCAAAAAGGTAAATGCAAATGAATCTCTTATCGGGTCTATGTTAGCAGTATCTATGGTTTGAGTGGCATCGGGGTGGATTTCGTCTAAGTAAGCTGTATGAACCGAATCAGGAATATTCATTAATACGGCTTGTACCGTGACTGTTTTATTCAAACCTGTATTACATGCATACGTTCCCGCCACCATTCCTGCACAGAGAAGCCAAATTATTTTTTTCATTTGCATAACCGCCGCAATTTCGGAAAATTATGCTTTACCGGTTCCATAAAAAATGTTACAGATAGGTTATAATAGCACTTTCACCAGAAGAATTGTTGCATTGGCGAAAGGAGAAATAGTATCCATTAACACTTCACTTACTTTTGAATCGGTTTTTCATAGGATATGGTTATAAAAGGAGGGGCTGTTTTCTAACAGCCCCTTAACCATTTGCAGCCGTCACTACCTTTTCCATCAGTTCGGTGATAGTTTGGGGATATCTCAAAAGGAAAGCCTGCAGTCCGGCTTTTTCAGCAGCTTCCACATTACCGGGGGTATCATCCACAAAGACAGTGGCGGCAGGATCCAGGTTATTTTCTTCGATAACGGTCTGATAAGCAGCTAAAAAGGGCTTTCGCAATCCTATCAGGTGGGAATAATAAGCTTTATCAAATAACCGGTCTAAAGAGGGGATTCCGTATGCTCCTTTTAATTTCTGATTGAATGCCGGTAAATGGATGGCGTTGGTATTGCTTAGCAGGAACAGCGGAAAACGGCCTCTGAGTTTTTTGAGCAAGGCAATCCGTTCTGCCGGGAAATCAAGCAGCATGGCATTCCAGGCGCCAATAACCTGCTCATCATTCAATTCTTTATCTGATTCCTTTTTTAATGACCGGATAAAATCTCCGGGAGATATTTTCCCCGTTTCAAAATCCGTGAAGAGCTGTCCGGCATGATGTTGTGTGAATAATTGGGCAAAATGAGATATCCCCAGCGCTGTGAAGGCATCTTCTGTTTTTTTATAATCAAGATTCAGGAGCACACCTCCCAGATCCAGGATGACCGCTTCGATTTTTTGCATACTGCAAAGAAAATGAAAAAATGTAGGCCGGAATAGGTTATTTCTTTACTTTTGCTGCCCTTTAAAGGCGATGGTACTGCAACTCAGTTGCCTGACCCTGAGGCAGGGTTAGAGTATCCTGACGTGCGTGGGATTAGTGTTTTGGTTCCAGGTTCTTAAAAATATTTTCTTCCGAAACCGGGAGATTGGTCCTATAGCTCAGTTGGTTAGAGCACCTGACTCATAATCAGGTGGTCGCTGGTTCAAGTCCAGCTGGGACCACTTAAGGATTAAGCAGTTATGAAAATTTAATTCATGGCTGCTTTTTTATTTGATATATAATTTGATGAGGGTGATAACCACAATCCTTATCACCAACCCTGCTCTTTGCCGCTGTCTGGAGAATGGAAATATTCCCTGGAACTGGCTAAAAAGTATTGCAAAGAAGAAGAATCTTGAACTCACACATCCCGAAACGTTCAATCAATCCGAAGCCAACCGGTATCAAATTTATCGGGATATTTTAAAAACCCTGCCCTGGAACAGGAACATAGAGAAACTGGAAGAGAGATTAAAACAACAGGGCATTACAAATAGTTACAAGTGCAAATGGCAGACCTTAAATCAAATCTGTCTCAATTGAATAAAAATACCAATCTGATTTTATCTGCTTCTGATACGGATCAAATACTCAAATTGCCCATGATATCCCCTGATAGAGCAATTGTATTACAATCAAAGCAAAGCTCTAAGGTCTGTGGTGAAAGCCAAGCGAAACCTATCTAATTATTGGCACTGCACAAAAATTGCTGCCGTTTTATAGATTCTTGTATCTTTGGGTAAATTTCCAGGAACCATTACATCGGATAAATTATATATTGACGAGATACAGCGATATTTCAAGGACGAGCCTATCTTTGAAACAAAGCACCTCGTGGCATTTTACAAACAGACAGAAAAGCATGTAAAGCCAACAACCATCAACTGGCGGGTTTACTCCCTGGTGCAAATGGGAGTTCTTCAAAGGGTCGGCAGGGGAAAATTTACACTGGGAGAAACGAATGCCTATATTCCTGAAGTTTCACCGGCAACAAAATCAATTTACAGAAAATTAAAATCGGAATTCCCTTACGTCAATTTGTGTATTTGGAATACGTCTGCATTGAACGAATTTATGTTGCACCAGCCCAATCAGTTTTATTATTTGATTGAAACAGGCAAAGAAACAACAGACGCTGTTTTCTACTTTCTCAGGGAAATCAAAAAGGCCGTTTTTCTTGAACCTACAAATGACATTCTCGAAAAATATCTGCTTAATGAACGGGAAGTCTTTATTGTAAAAAATCTTATTTCGGAAGCACCGACGCAAATTGTGAAAGGGGTTAATACTGTGACTATCGAAAAAATGCTGGTGGATATTTTTTGCGATACGGTGGTTTTCTCGGCACAGCAGGGGGCTGAAATGCGGACTATTTTCGAAGAAGTATTTAACAAGTACACCATAAACCAGAGTAAGGCACTTCGCTATGCGGATCGGCGGAGGAAGAAAGAGCCTTTTGGCAAATTTATAGATTCAATAACTAATTTACGGCATCAATAACCATTTACTGCCAATTTATAGGTAATGATCAATCAAAAAGAAATATCAAGAGAGTGGCTCATTCAGATATCTAAGGATAAGCGCAATGTTGATAAAATCTTGGTAGAGAAAGTTATCCGGGCATTATTACTGTTAGAGGGCCTGGTGAAGCAGAAGTTGCCCTTTGTATTCAAGGGAGGTACGGCCCTTATGCTGCATTTCAACTCGACAAAACGCTTATCTATAGATATAGATATCCTATTGGCAGGAGAAGTAAATGATTTAGCATCCAAACTGGATGCAATTGCCAAAGAACAGGGATTCTTAAGAAAAGAATTACAACATAGAGCTACGCAATCGAAAATTAAAAAGGAGCATTATAAGTTTTTCTATACACCCTTACATAAAACCCAGAATGACGAAGAATATGTTTTGCTAGATATTTTGTTTGAAAAAATAAATTATTCAAAAATTATTTCGCTACCTATTCAGTCAACTTTTGTACCGACAGTTGGTAACCCGTTAAATGTTGAAGTTCCATGTCTTGAGGACATTTTAGGTGATAAACTGACTGCTTATGCTCCCAATACAACCGGGATACCGTACTTCAAGAAAGAAGACAGCATGAGTATGGAGATCATCAAACAGCTTTACGATATTGGAAATCTATTGGACACAGTGAGGGATGCCGGAATAATTAAAGAGACTTTCCAGCGCTTTGCCAAAACGGAAATTGCTTACCGCAATTCCGGCGGTATCACGGCGACCGATGTTTTGGAAGATATTTACCAGACTTCACTTTGCATAGTAACAAGGGGTAAAGACGGTAGCGGAAATTTTGAAGAATTGAAAAACGGTATCCGACGAGCCGGTGGATTCATCTTTTCAGAGAATTACTATATGGAAAAAGCCATCACACATGCTTCAAAAGCAGCTTATCTTTCAGCCTTGATAAAATATAATGCTTCGACGATTCAACAATTTAAAGACCCGGGTCAAATCAAAAACTGGATGATAGCTGAGCCATTGAGCAATAAATTAAATTAACTGAAAAAATCCAACCCGGAGGCATTCTTCTATTGGTATCAGGTATATGAATTAACAATCCAAAATGGTTAAATGGCAGAAAAAGAAGCTAAAGCAAGAATAAGGATCAATAAGCTGCTTGAAGACGCAGGCTGGCGTTTCTTTGAGAATGAAAACGGCCCGGCCAATA
Organism: Chitinophagaceae bacterium; assembly: GCA_004322015.1. Classification (GTDB taxonomy): domain Bacteria; phylum Bacteroidota; class Bacteroidia; order Chitinophagales; family Chitinophagaceae; genus FW021-bin31. The sequence goes on along the minus strand of SCQT01000007.1, from coordinate 3,002 downwards.
TCCTGCTCGAAAATCATGTGAAGATCACCCAAAAGAAGATGGATGCGTGGGGGGAAGATTATGAAGAAACAAAAAACGGCGCATTAGACTTCCTGCTTTTGGACAGCAACAATAAGCCGGTATGTGTGCTTGAAGCCAAGAAAGAAAGCCTTCATCCCTTAACAGCCAAAAGACAGGCCAGAAAATATGCAAAAGCAGTAGGTGCCCAATTCGTTATTTTGTCTAACGGCATTGTTCATTATTTTTGGGATATTACAAAAGGGAATCCCAGGCCCATATACAAGTTCCCGTCTGCCGGCGAGATCGGAGCCATCAAAGCATGGAAGCCGGATCGGGAGACCTTAGCTCATGAACCGGTGGGAAGTGACTATATAGTATCCGTTCAAATGCCTGATTATACGGAAAGGCCTGAATGGAAAGGAAACATTAAAGCCAGCAAAGATTTTGTCCGGGCAAATGGATTAAAATTCTTAAGAGATTACCAGCTAAATGCCATCCGGCATTTACAGAAAGCCGCCTCGGCGGGAAAAGACAGATTCCTGTTTGAAATGGCTACCGGAACAGGAAAAACACTCACCGCTGCTGCCATCATTCGCCTTTTTATCAGAACACAAAATGCAAGGCGGGTTCTTTTTCTGGTGGATCGTTTGGAACTGGAAGACCAGGCATGGAAGGCATTTACACAATATCTTAAACCCGATTACACTACACTCATATACAAAGAGAACAAAAGCGATTGGCGGAAAGCCGACGTCGTGGTAACAACCATCCAGTCGCTGATGTTCAATAATAAATACCGTTACCAGTTTAGGCCAACGGATTTTGATCTACTGATCTCGGATGAGGCGCACCGCTCCATTTCTGGAAATGCACGGGCTGTATTTGAATATTTTAACGGGTATAAGTTGGGATTGACGGCTACACCAAGAGATTATTTAAAGGGAGTAGATCCGGATAATGTTAGAGATAACGATCCGAGAGAAGTGGAACGCAGAATGTTGAGGGACACTTATTCTACGTTTGGCTGCGAAGGGGGTGAGCCTACTTTTCGCTATTCTCTCTTAGACGGCGTGAAAGATGGTTATCTGATCAATCCACGGGTATTGGATGCCCGAACCGAAATAACCACGCAACTGCTTTCTGATGGAGGTTATGCGGTGGCCATTACCACAGAAGACGGAGAGGAAACCGAAATTTTTGTTTCCCGTGATTTTGAAAAGAAGTTTTTTTCCGAAAAAACCAATCGTATTTTCTGCCAGACTTTTTTGGATAATGCACTGCGTGATCCGATCACAGGTGAGATTGGGAAGACCATTATTTTTGCCGTCAGTCAAAACCATGCCCGAAAATTGACGGAAATCCTCAATGAATTTGCTGAGCAGCTTTTCCCTGGTAAATTTCATTCTGATTTTACTGAACAGGTCACTTCGCAGGTGGGTGATGCACAGCAAATGACCATCAACTTTGCCAACAATAACCTGAATGGAAAAACAGTCTGGCTGGATGGCTATAAATCGAGTAAGACGAGGGTTTGTGTAACGGTAGGTATGATGAGCACGGGATATGATTGCACCGATCTATTAAATATTTGCATGATGAGACCAATTTTCAGCCCGGCGGATTTCGTTCAGATAAAAGGCAGAGGAACCCGTAAGAATACCTTCGAGTACAAGCACAAGGATGAATTAGGGGAAGAAGAAGTGCTCCGGCAGGAGAAAGAAGTTTTTAAGCTATTTGACTTTTTTGCTAACTGCGAATATTTTGAGGACAAGTTTGATTATGATGAAAAATTAAAATTGCCTCAGCCCAAGAAAGGCGACGGTGAGGGTGGCAAAGAGGGGCCGGATATTGATAAATATACCAGCTATCGTCCTGATCCATTACTGTCTATGAACGAGAAAGACGTTGGATACGAAGGGATGAAAGTGGATCGCATGTTATTTAAAAAATTTGAGGATCGTGTCAGGATGGATGATATCATCAAGAAAAATATAGCGTTGGGGAATTGGGAACAAGTAGTCAACCATATCCGGGACGAAATATTTGACAAGCCGGAAGAATATTTTAACCTGGAAAAACTAAGGAAGGCCGCCAAAATTGACCGGAAAGTTTCCATCCGTGAAATGGTAGAGAAGGTTTTTGGGGTTATTCCCCAATTTAAATCCAAAGATGAACTGCTGGAGGAGGAATTTGATAAATTTATTTCCATCTATCCTCCCGGAGAAGATGTGAATCTCAGGGCATTGAAGTATTTTTTCAAAGCCTATATCGTTGACCAGGATATTCGCAGGATCATTGAAAACAAAGATTTTCATGCTTTGCAAACCAATCCCATCCTCACCATCTCGCAATTCAAAGCAGTGGCCGCCAAATACCGGGACGTGATCCCCGTTTACATCAATGATTATATCAACCTGGACCAATTTGCAGCATAAACAAGATAACAATACCACATGTTAGATACTACTACAAAGAAAAATATTAATGATTGCCGTGATATACTGGTAGGTAAGCTGCCCGACCCCAAAGCGCAGATTGAACAAATTACCATCGGGCTGATCTATAAGTTCATGAATGATATGGATGCAGAAGCTGTTGAACTGGGAGGGAAAGCTAAATTTTTTACCGACTATAAAGTGCCTGATCCTGAGTTTCCCAAGAATCGTAAAAAAGGCAAGCTTATTCCATTCAGCAAATATACCTGGGATAATCTGCTTAGTACGAAAGTGTCTGCTACAGAAATGCTCCGTTTGTATTCCGAAGCGATTGAGTATATGGAAAAGAATCCGAATATTCCGCCGCTCTTTCGCGACATCTTCCGTAATGCCTACCTGCCCTACCGCGACCCGGAAACCTTAAAATTATTCCTGAAAACCATTGACAAGTTTGAATACACGCACAGCGAAAAGCTGGGCGATGCCTTTGAATACCTGCTGTCGGTTATGGGATCCCAGGGCGACGCAGGCCAGTTCCGTACACCCAGGCATATCATTGATTTTATC
>SCQT01000083.1 GCA_004322015.1 Chitinophagaceae bacterium | reverse complement strand
AAAAAAACCTTTGCATCATTGAATATCCAAGAGAAATAATTTTAGGAGTTTTAAATATCTTATTTTAAATTTGTGCCACAATTTGATCATACCATGGCAGACGAGAGTACAATCAGGCACGAGATGAAGGATGTAACTTCCAGTTGGGTTTCCACATCCCGTTTTTTATTTTATCTGATGGTTGCAGCAAGCATTTCTTTTACTGTGGCGATGTGTTATGCATTGTGGGTTCACCGCTACAAAGGGAAACCTAATATAGAAGTGCCCTCCAACACTTTGTATAATCCGGTATATAAGTAATTATTAAGGCGTGGTTTCGTGCGTATGAAGTCCGCACTCTTTTTTGGAATTTTCCCACCACCATCTGCCGGCTCGCGGATGCTCACCAGGGTGAATAGCACGCGTGCAGGGAGCACAACCAATGCTGGTAAATCCTTTATCGTGCAGCTTATTATAAGGCACAGATCTTTCCTTTAAATAATGCAGGATTTCATTATAGCTCCATTTTACCAGTGGGTTGAATTTGTAAATTTTAAAACCTTCATCCCATTCCCAAATCGGGAGCGCAGAACGGTTTTCTGATTGTTCTGCACGGAGTCCGGTGACCCATACCTCCTGTCCAGCCAAAGCCCTTTTCAACGGCTTTACTTTTCTGATGAAGCAACATTCCTTGCGATTTTCTATGGATTCATAAAACGCGTTGATACCTTTATGCGTCACATAATCTTCCACATCTGCGGCCTCAGGAAAATATATTTTAAATTCTTGACCGTAACGCGCTCTTGTAAGATCCATTAAGTCATAAGTTTCCTGAAAAAGGCGGCCCGTATCCAGGGTGAAGATCTCGATGGGTATATTATTTTTGAAAATGACATCCGTCAGCACCATATCCTCCTGTCCGAAGGAAGAAGAGAAAACCACTTTACCGGGAAAACGTTCAGCCACCAGGCGCAAGGCATCCGACAGATTGAGGTTCTCCAGTGATCCGGTTAAATCAGGCAACGGATTCTTCATCGGCTTTTTTCTTTTTGGCTAATTCCCAGGCTCTTTCATGCAGGTAATACAGCAATAGTTTGGTAAAAACTTCCACCGAACCGATGCTGACAGCCGCATGTATTTTGCCCGTCACCAGCCATGCGATCATAATCGTGTCAATGGTACCTACTACACGCCAGGTTATACCTTTGGCGAAGCTCACCAGGTGGCTGTTACCGGTGGCGGCAGGCTTACGGATATTTTTCGCTATCAGTGCGTCCAGCATAAGAGAATAAATAGAATAAAGGTGCAAATATATACAAAGTCTATAAGTTTAATAGGATATTTTTGAAAATGTGGAAAAAATTTGTTGTCAATGTGAGACAGATATAATGTTAATTGTTAAAAGTGCCCATGTTTTTGTAACATATTGATCATTGAGCAACTATCTGTGCTGAGCTTGCAGAAACATTCTCAATGACAATATAGAATTGCTTTACATCCTTTCCGGCGCCGTTATCCCTAACAACCCCATTGAATCGGAAATAGCCATAGCCGTGGCATGGCAAAGTTGCAGGCGCAGGCTTTTCTTTTCATCACTTTCTGCATTGATGACTGAATACTCGGTATAGAATGAATTGAAAATTTGAGCTGTTTCAAAAGCATAATTGGCAATAATGGAAGGATCCATCTCAATGCAGGCAGCAGATAAGGCTTGTTCGTATTTTTCCGATTGAATGATGATTGCCTTTTCCAGGGGTAATAATGCGTGGGATATTGGACGATTAGTTTGGATTTCCTCTTTTCTCAAAATAGACCGTATGCGCGCATACGTATATTGTACGAAGGGCCCGGTGAAACCGTGGAAGTCTATGGATTCTTCGGGATTAAAAACCATTTTTCTTTTCGGATTCACCCGCAAGAGATAAAATTTAGTAGCACCCATGCCCAATACTTCATAAAGTTTTTCCAATTCTTCCCCGGAAAAATCTTTTACTTTTCCTAATTCTTCCGTATGCTTTGCTGCAGTCTGTATCATTTCATCCATCAGATCATCGGCATCCACTACGGTGCCTTCTCTGCTTTTCATCCTCCCGCCTGGCAATTCTACCATGCCATAACTTAAATGCTCAATGCCGTCGGCGTAGGGTTTACCTAATTTTTGCAGGATCAGCTTCAGCACTTTCATGTGATAATTCTGCTCGTCGCCGATCACATAGATACTTTGGTCAATGTGGTAATCATCATATTTCAACTGTGCTGTGCCCAGGTCCTGGGTCATATACACAGAGGTGCCATCGGCGCGTAACAATAATTTTTCATCCAACCCTTCTTTTGTCAGATCTATCCACACGGAACCATCTGGTTTTTTAAAGAAAATATCCTTTTTCAGACCCTCCTCCACGATTTCTTTACCTAAAAGATACGTTTCACTTTCATAATACATTTTATCAAACGAGACTCCCATCCTTCGGTAAGTTTCCTCAAAACCTTTATATACCCAACCATTCATTTTTGCCCATAGCTTACGTGTTTCCTGATCGTCCTGCTCCCATTTTAACAACATCTCCTGTGCTTCTTTCAAAATAGAAGCCTCCTTTTCAGCTTCCTCCTTGCTTTTTCCCGAATGGATCAGTTCCTCCATTTGTTTTTTATAGACATCATTGAATTTTACATAATAATCACCCACCAGATGATCGCCTTTAATGCCGCTGCTTTCAGGAGTTACGTCGTTTCCGTAATGCAGCCATGCCACCATGGATTTACAGATATGAATACCCCGGTCGTTCACCAAGTTGGCTTTGATGACTTCATAACCATTAGCTTCCAGAATATTGGAAATGGCAGCGCCTAAAAAAATATTTCGCAGATGTCCGAGGTGCAAAGGCTTATTGGTATTCGGAGAGGCAAATTCCACCATTACTTTTTTGCCGTTGACTTGTGGGACTGTATTCTTTGTAAGACTGCTTTGCAAGAACGAAACGTAATATGGATCGGAAATGCTGAGATTAAGGAATCCTTTCACTACATTATATTTCTTAAAAATATCCGGATGATGACCAGTCAGCCAGTCGCCGACTGTTTTCCCGCTTTCTTCCGGTTTTTGACGGGTAAATTTTGTCAATGAAAACATCACAATAGTATAATCGCCGTCAAATTCCGGTTTGGTTTCATTTACCGTCAATTGATCCGGTTGAATATCCTGATTATAAAGCGCTTTGACAGCTTCAATGCCTGCCTGCCTGATTTGTTGAACTAAGCTCATACTTGTAATTGAAAATTGCAAAAATAGGTCTTAAAGGATAATAAATCGGTCCCTTTTGGTGTAGTTTTCGCTAAATTTGGCTGAAAATGAATACGAAATGAATAATAGAACGGGATTATTATTGATGATTTGGCTGACAGCAGGCTGTAGCGGGAATAAGACCGGTACTGTGTTTAATACGAATGCCGGCAAAGACAGCAGCATTACTTTTGATATCTCGCCCGACTCGGCCGCGAAAATGACCGGAAGTTTTCCTGATACCATTGTACTTAAAATGGATTCCACCGG
>SCQT01000082.1 GCA_004322015.1 Chitinophagaceae bacterium | reverse complement strand
GCGATATCAATACATTGCTGCAGATCGTAAGTTTGTGCAGTAGTATCCTGACTGAATGACCTGTTACTTAAAAAAATACTTGTCAGGAATAAGAAAAAAGAGATTTTATAAAACATACAGTTTATTTTATGATGTCTGGTTTCATGATGCCTGCCGGTAGGCAGGTCTGATTTGATCTGTGATCTTTGATTTACGGTTTCATATTTCAAGACTATAACTCAAAACGTAACGGAAACTTGAAACCTGGAACTTCTGTAACTATTGAAACATTCTAAACAATTTCCCTCTCAATCTGCCCGTCCAATAAATGAATGATCCGTTTCCCATATTCAGCATTCTTTTCGGAATGAGTGACTTGGATAATGGTTACGCCATCTTCTTCATTTAATTTTTTGAACAATTGCATAATTTCTTCGCCTTGTTTTGAATTCAGGTTACCTGTTGGTTCATCGGCTAATATCAACCTCGGATTTGCAATTAAAGCGCGTGCTATGCCCACCAATTGCTGCTGTCCGCCGGAAAGTTGCGCAGGAAATAAATTTTTCTTACCTACGATCTGAAAGCGGTCCAGTGTATCGGCCACCATCGCCTGCCTTTCGGATGCCTTGTATTTATGGTAAATCAACGGCGTTTCAATATTTTCATATACCGTCAGCTCATCAATGAGATGATAAGCCTGGAATACAAAACCAATATATTGCTTTGCCAATGCAGCTCTTTGTTTTTCCTTCAAAAGATGCACTGCTTCATTCATAAAATAGTGATACCCTTCCGAAGGATCATCTAATAATCCGAGTATATGAAGCAATGTAGATTTCCCGGAACCCGACAGTCCCATGATAGATACAAACTCACCTTCACGAATACTAAGGTCAACGTCTTTTAACACATGCACTTTGTTTCCGCCTACCAGATACCATTTTGAGATTTTTTTTAAGTCTATCATAACTTCTGCTATTTTTTGATGTCTGAATTGGTGATGTCTGATATTTGCTATTTGTTTTTTGTCTTTTAGTTTCCAGGTTCGGGTTATAAATGTTTATACTTTTTCTATAAATAATGTACCACGCCCTATTAATCTAAGAATCAATGATTTATCCTTTATCATCCTTTATAAACTGTTCATTTTTGAAATAGCGGTGTACGATTATGATACAGTTTTCGAATAAATTTCCCTCTTGAGATTTATCCTGATAAACTTCTTACCTTCACATGAAACAAAATTTAAAATTTCCGGATATGAACACCATAACCATCAAAAAGTGCCTTAATTCTGACGTCATAAAGCTTGGTAACCGGGTGAAATCTCTATTAGGCAAAAAAGTAGAGATAGTTATCCGTTTCCATTAAAAATATCGTTACATTCAACAAAAAAGATTTTATGAATATTTCCGAAATTCAAATGCTCGATGTTTGAATTTTCTCTTTTGTTGAGACGCATAGCCGTGCATCTCAACGTCTATCATTCCCTTCTTAAAGTCTCCACCGGATTCGCTAATGCAGCTTTACCTGCTCTTATGCCCAGAATGACCAATGCTACCAGCATCATTGCCAGACCACTGATAATAAATATCCACCAGCTTAATGCAGTATGATAAGCGAAATTCTGCAGCCATTGATGCATCACCATCCAGGCAACAGGCATGGCGATGATAAAGGCAAGCCCCACTAAAGCCATAAAATCCTTGGACAGCAATGAAATAATTTCTATAGCGGAAGCGCCTAAAATTTTCCTGATACTTATTTCTTTCGTCCGGAGATTGGTAGTAAACACTACTAAACCCGCCAACCCCAGGCAACTGATAAGAATGGCAAGTGCTGTTGCCCATTTTAACAGGCCGGCAGTACGTTGTTCATTGGTGTACATAGAAGCAATGGCATCATCTAAAAATTGATAGCTAAAATCTTCACGGGGATATATTTTCTGGTAATCTTTTTTTATGGCAACTATGGTATTTTCCCAAAATGCTTTATCGGCATCACCGCGTTGTAGTTCTATATGAAAGGTATTGCCATCAGCAGCCCCAAAGACCGTAGGCGATATTTTACTACGCATGGACAGGTCATGAAAATCCTTCATCACACCTACTATGGGAACATCTTTCCCGTTCCATTGTAAATATTTACCGATGGCTTCTTCCGGACGGACAAAACCAATAGCATGAGCAAAGCTTTGATTTATCAAAAATTCCCTAATGGTATCGCTTGGCAAAACATTTCTACCCGCTAATATTTTTATCTGATACATATTGATGTAACCTGGATTGCCCCATCGTATTTGCGTAGGAGGCGTCAACCTCTCTTTTCCATTATTGTAAGAAATATTGGCGAAAGCCATTCCGGGATCTGCAGGAGGTAAAAATCCAGTAACCGCCCTGCTTACGCCGGGGAGTGATCTGATTTCAGTTAATAATAATTGGCGATGGGAAGCAACGGTATCATAAGGAATATCAAAATTGATAATAGCATTTTCATTGAATCCCATATCCGCATGCAGTGAATAGTTAATCTGTTTGATAACGGTCAAAGTCACTATTATAAAAAATTGCGCTATGGTAAATTGAGATACTGTCAATATTTTTCTTACAGCACTACTACGGGTATGACCAGTTTTAACAAACTGATTTTTTAAAACCAATACCGGCTTATAAGCAGATAAAATAAATGCCGGATATATCCCTGATAAAAAGCTTACGGTCACACTGAGTAATAATAAAAAGAGAATAACATCGGGCTGATGGAGCAGATCAAAATGTAAGCCTGGAGGTATAAAAGCCCTAAAGATCCTGAGCCATAAAGGAGTCAATATAACAGAAAGAATAGTTGCAACCAGCGTAATAAAAAAAGTTTCGCTCATGAATTGAAATATAATATGCTGTTTTGAGCTTCCCAATATTTTCTTTATACCAATCTCTTTGGCTCTTTGTGATGCCCGCGCTGTGGTAAGGTTAATAAAATTAATGCATCCCAATAACAAGAGGAAAACAGTCAGCGCCACCAATTTATATAGCGCGGATTTGTCTGCTATTCTTTGTCCAACTCCGGTATAGGCATACTCAAAATGAACGTCATGTAACGGTTGTAAACGAAATGTTATAATTTTATTATCTGTTTTCTTGTTGTACTTTTCATAAAGGGTGTTGATCCAGGCTTCTGCCAGTTGAGAAGATGTTCCTTTATTCAGCTTCACATAAAGCTGGGAGTATGCCATCCAGTCGTCCCATACATTCATCATAAAATCGTCCTGCAAATCTGTCTGAGAAATGGTGGTGTAAGATAAAAATTCGTTAGCAGTAAAGGAGGTTTGTCGGTTGATGTCTTTCACTACACCCGTTACCGTTGCTGTAATGTCATGATTGTAATTAATCTGCCTTCCTATTACTGCTGTTACCGGAAGTTGGGGAAAATATTTATGCGCTATTCTTGCCGTGATTACCACTGAAAAAGGATTTTGCAATGAAGTTTTTGCCGAGCCCACTATCCACTGATAAGGCAATAAGGAAAAATATTGTGAATTAGTGAATATAATATCAGGTTCACGCTTAAATACAACAGGTTCATCATTTCCTTTTCTGGTAACACTTACAGTGGCAGTTGCATCACCCTGAAACTGCATGACAGGAACCACTAATGCTATGCCTGTTATTTCTCTTTGTATGGCATCGCCAAGTGGCGCAGGTACTCCGGCGCTATGTCCGTCCATTCCGTTAATCTTTGCATCCAACACCACACGGTAAATGCTGCCGGCACCTTTTTCAAAGGTATCGTAGCCGAATTCATAACATACGATTAAAAAAATCACCAATGCTGCACTGATGCCAACCGCTAATCCAACTACATTGATTGCAGAAAAAATTCTATTCCTCACAAAATTTCGCCAAGCCGATTTAAAATAATGAATAAGCATGTTTAATATTTTAGTATCTCTGATTAATGGATGCTTGATATTATCTATTCAAATATTATAATGTCTTAAAACCCAAAAAGTCCTATTCCCATTAACCATTTACTGCTTACTGCTACTGCCATTGACATAGCGCATCTGGTCTCCGCGCCTATCATTCGATTCTTAATGCCTCCACCGGATTCGCCCTCGCTGCCCTAACTGCCAATACACCGATCGTAACAACCGCTACTATTATAGCAATCACAACCGCAGGCAGCAACATCCACCAATGGATAGAGATGTGATACGCGAAAACCCCCAGCCAACGATGCATAAAAATCCATCCGACAGGCAAAGCAATCAGGGAAGCAACACCTACCAGCAGCATAAAATCCTGTGACAATAAAATTATAATATTTCTCACATTAGCGCCTAATACTTTTCTGATCCCTATTTCCTTAGTTCTTTGAGAAATGGTAAAAGCGGATAATCCAAACAATCCCAGGCAGGCAATCAATATAGCGAGGCAGGCAAAAATGGTAAAAACCTTCTCCTGCCTCTGTTCTGCCGTATATAATTTTGCAAATCGCTCATCCAGAAATGTGTAGGTAAAAGGAACCTCCGGAACGAACTGATCCCATGTCTTCCTGATATCATCTATGGAAGATTGAAGCCGATCGCCGCTGATCTTGATGGAAATATTATTAAACACATGATCTTTTAAAGATCCTAAAGAGAACATGACCGGCGTTATTTCCTGGAACATAGATTCAAAATGAAAATTCTTCACCACACCAATCACCTTCCCTTTTCTGCCATTATATGTATAATTTTTCCCTAAACCTTCTGCCGCATTTTTCCATCCAAATAATCTGACAGCAGCTTCGTTGATAATAAGATTATTGCTGTCTGTAGGAAACTGTGTTGGATCAAAATTTCTTCCTTCAGCCATTTGAATTTGATAGGTGGGTATAAATCCGCTGTTTATTACCACATACTTGCAGGTAATATTCACCGGAGCAATTGAATTGCCGGCCGCAATGTCAATTCCCGTGGCATCTAATAACCTTCCCGAAGGAATACGGGAAGAAAGCGCCAGCGATCTGATATCCCGATCATGTAACAGTTCAGATTGGAATGCTTCTAACTTATTGTCCAATGCATTATTATATTGCATGGTAACAATATGGTCTTTATTAAATCCCAGGGAAGAGTGCAATACAAAACGCATTTGTGAAAACACCACTACTGTGGCGATAATTAAAATAATGGACAGGGTAAATTGAATCACTACCAACACCTTTCGTATGGGAATAGTTTTAGATCCGTATTTCGCCATACCTTTCAATGCCTTTACCGGATTGAACGAAGATAAAAAGAAGGCAGGATAAATACCACTTAAGAAACCGGTGGCCAGAGGCAGTAGTAATACAGGGATTATAATTTTCCATTGTGCGAGAATACGAATGCTCATGCTTCTGTCAGCCAGCCTGTTTAAATACGGCAGGAGCAACGAAGTAAGCAATAACGCTATAATTAATGCGGCATAAGCCAGGATAACGGACTCGCTCAAAAGTTGGAATACTAGCTCCTTCCTTTGGGCTCCCAGTGTTTTTCTCACACCTATTTCTTTAGTCCTTAAAAGAGATTTGGCTGTTGCCAGGTTCATATAATTCATGCAGGCTATCAGAAGAATAAACAGGGCAATGACTGAAAAAATATATACCGCGGTAATACTACCGTTAGGCTCGATTTCATCTGCCAAATGTGAATATAGATGTATGTCGCGTAACTTCTGCAGATAAAGACTGGAATATTTAGAAGGGATATAATCCGGAGATTCACCCTGGAAATGTGCATGCCTGTTTAAGAAAGCAGGGAATTGCTTCTCTAATTGCTGAGCAGGATAACCGGACGGCAACATCAGGTAAGTAAAGAAGGCATTATTATCCCAACTGGTTTCAAGCTTCTGTCTGCCATAAATAGATGAATCATTTAAAGTACTGAAGGAAAGCAATATATCAGGATGAAAAGTAGAATTGGCCGGAAAATCCCGAAAAATCCCCGTAATCTTTACCGGAAATTGTCCGTTCACCTGCACTATTTTATTGACAGGATCCTCCGAACCAAAATACTTGTGTGCTATTTCCGGAGTCACCATCATGCTGAATGGTTCTGCAAGTGAAGCCTTTGCATTTCCCTCTAAGACGGGAACAGAAAAGAAATCAAAGAAGTTGGAATCAGCAAAGAAAGTGCCTTGCTCGTTAAATATTTTATTCCGGTACTTAAAAACGATATCACCGGTTAATGGCAACGTTCTTGTTTCCTTTTCAACAGCGGGAAAATCATTTTTCAATAGCGGCCCCGCAGCAGGTGCGATAGAAGCCAGATGAAGATATTCAACACCTTTTTCCGTATAAAAACTACGTGTGACCCTATAGATATTGTCGGCTTGCCTGAACTGATCATAGCTCAGTTCGTTAACCACAAAACACGCAATTAAAAGGCAGCAGGTAAGCCCTACCGTCATGCCAAACAGGTTGATAAAAGATACCATCCTGTTCCCGGTAATATTCCGCCAGGCGGTTTTTAAATAATTTTTAAACATATACTAATCTTTGATTTGTGATCTATGATCTATGATTTATTGATGTCTGATTTTCTGATGTCTGATTTCCCTTATATCATGGTGCGCTTGTCGAACCATGGCCATTCTTCGACAAGCTGAATGACACGCTCCTCATTCGCTTCTCAAACTCTCAACAGGGTTTGCTATTGCCGCTCTAACTGCCTGAAAACTCACTGTTATCAACGCAATGAATATCGCCAAGACTCCGGCTACTACAAACATCCACCACTGAATTTGAATTCTGTAAGCAAAATTATTCAGCCATTTATACATTGCCCACCATGCAACAGGTGATGCAATAACAATACCTATTATAACTAATTTTATAAAATCTTTGGAAACCAGCACGGCTATATTGGAAGCAGAAGCCCCCATCACTTTTCTGATTCCAATCTCCCTAGTCCTTTGTACGGTAGTATAAGCAGCCAGTGCCAACAATCCTAAACATGCCAACACAATAGCCAATATGGAAAATATGCTAAATACCTTCCCGGTTCTTTGTTCTGATATGTATAAATGGGCATAATCCTCATCTAAGAAATGATATTCAAACGGACGATAAGGCGCCCATGTTCTCCATGTTTCCTGAAGAAATCGTAAGGTAGCAGGAACGTCACTGCCTTTCACTCTCACTAACATTTCATTGACAAATGATGGGTCTAAAAAGATAACTAACGGACCAATGGGTTGATGCAGGGAAGTAAAATTAAAATCTTTCACCACCCCTTTTATAATTCCGGGAGCTCCCTTGTTAATAATTTTTTCAATAGCTTCTTCAGGTGTCCAGCCAAGCTTACGGACTGCCGTTTCATTCAGGATATAAGTGTATTGAAAATTTGCATTATTATTCGAAGTATCCATTTTCATCAAATCGCCAGGGGTAAAAATAGAACCGGCAATTAATTGCATTTTCATGGTCGAGATAAAACCGAGATCAACCGGAATGGCATTGACATTAAAACTGATATTACCCGATTTCGTCTGAGCCGAAATGGCATCTCCCCACTGAATATTGACAGGACCTGTATATGCACCGGTGACAGCGGTTACACCGGGGTAGTTACCAATGGCTCTTTTAAAGGCACCATATTCACTTCTCATACGATAATCTACGGGCAACTCGATCACATAATCCTTATCGTACCCAATATTTCTATGATTGATATAATTGAGTTGTTGCAAAATGATAAGTGTGGAAATAATGAGAAAAACAGAAACAGCAAATTGAAATATGATTAATGTTTTCCTTAATCCACAGCCTGAAGAAGTTACATGAAATCCTGATCTTAATATTTTTGTCAGCCCGCTATGTGTCAGCATCATTGCAGGATAACCGCCGGAAATAAAAGTGATGAAAAAACATAACAAAATCAATCCCACAATAAATGCAGGCGAAGCGATTGCGCTTGCACTCATTGTTCTGTCTGTAAGATGATTAAACGCCGGTAATAAGAGAACAGCTAATAATATAGCTGTGACGAAAGATATAATCGTCAGCAGAAAAGATTCACCGATAAATTGTGAAAATAACTGTCTTCGGTTTGCACCGAAAACTTTTCTTATCCCTACTTCCATTCCCCGCCCGGCTGATTGGGCAGTGGCGAGATTGGTATAATTGATACAGGCAATTAATAAAATAAGAATGGCAATAATGCCGAGGATATAAACCGTTGTGATACTCCCTGAAGGTTCCATTCCCTCGCCAACCTTGGAATACAGATGTACGCGTGTCAGCGGTTCCAAATGATAAGTCAGAAAATCGCTACCTGTCATCCCCAATTCATTTTTATTTACCTCTTTCATATATACGGTAATTCCTTTTTGCAAAGGCGCTATCTGACTCGGATTGTGAAGAAGAAGATAGGTATAATAATTTGCAGTAAACCATTGCGGGTTATCTACAATTTTACGCAGCGAATTGAAAGATGCAATGAAATCAAATTTTATTTGAGAGGCAGCAGGCGCATCGGCAACAACTCCTGTAACGGTATAATCATTCTGAGAACCAGGCTCAGTTCCGATATGCAACACTTTTCCGACAGGATCAGCATCACCAAAATATTTTTTGGCTATCTCAGGTGTAATGACAATATCATTAGGGGTGGATAATGCAGTAGCCGGGTTTCCTCTTAACAGATGAAATGAAAATATCTGAAAGAAGGTAGAATCCGCATACAGAATCTTTTTTTCATTAAACATCTTATCCTGATATTTTACAATACCGGAAATCGGGTATAATCTCACATAAGATTCCACCTGAGGGAAAGTAAGCTGAAACTGCGGTCCTACTTTAGTCCCTGTTACTGCCGCATTTGAAGTGCTGATGGAATTACCATATGACATATTCACACGTACAATCCTGTCGGCATTTTTATTAAAACGGTCATAGCTCAATTCGTTTTTAATAAATAATCCTATGAGGATACAACTGGTAATCCCTACCGTCAATCCGATAATGTTGACTATAGTGTACATCCTGCTTCTGGAAAGCCTGCGAAAAGCCGTTTTTAAATAATTTTTGAACATGAGTAATCTGTGATTTATGATCTACAATTTTTATCATTTCAGGTGTGAGGTTTCGGGTGTCAGGTTCGAGTATCAGGACACAGCCTTATTCCCCATACCCCAAACCTCATACCTTCTCCTCACTCGCTTCGTAATGCTTCCACCGGATTTGCCATCGCTGCCCTTCCCGCCCGGATACATAAAATAATGAGCGCAAATACAAGCATAATAGTCCCTCCTGCTATAAATATCCACCAGCTCAATGCTGTATGATACGCAAAATTCTGCAACCACTTATTCATCGCTATCCATGCTACCGGCACTGCCATGATAAATGCCAATCCTACCAGCAGCATAAAATCTTTGGACAATAAAGTAATGATCTGCATGACGGTAGCGCCCAACACCTTTCTGATTCCAATTTCCTTGGTTCTTTGATTAGCCATAAAAATGACCAGCCCCAATAATCCGAGGCAACCTATAAATATTGCAATACCTGCTGCCCATGCCAATAACTTTGACAATTTGATATCCCGTTTATAAAAATTAGCAATGGTTTTATCTAAAAAAGTATAATCAAAATCCTGATCAGGATAAACGGATTGCCAGTCTTTTTTTATCTGTGCAATGGTAGCGGGCCAGGCACTGACATTAGGTTGTAAAGCAATGTGCATGACATACCCGTATTTAATATTATAGAAAAATATTAAAGGCTGAATGGCTCTCCGGACGCCGGATTCATTAAAATCAGCCATGACACCGACAACCGGTACATCACTTCCATTATAAGTTAAAAATTTACCGATCGCGTCAAAAGGGCGTTTAAATCCCAAGCGTTCGGCCAGTGTCTCATTGATCAATAATTCTGTAACAGAATCGGCAGGTAACACATTCCTTCCGGCGAGGAGCTTTATATGATAAACCTTCAGGTAATTCGTGTCACCGCTGCGCATATCAGGTAAAATGGTCATTTCTTTCTTCCCTTCTTTGTATGAGATGGTTGTCGTCATGGTTCCGTGAAACGCAGGTGATTGGTTACCAAGACTCACAATCTGTATGCCCGGAATATATTGAAGTTCATCCTTCAACACAAATTTTTTATTATTCGGATGATAAAAATCAAAGGGCAAATAAAAATTGATGATCCCGTCTTTTCTGAAACCCATATCTTTACTGATAGAATAATGTATCTGCTTATTCACCATCAGTACACTGATTATAAATATCTGTGCAACGATAAATTGTGTAATGATCAGCGTTTTGCGTATCCAGGCACTGCGGGTCACAGAAATATTGGATGAAGATGCATTCTTCATAGCCGTTACGGGGTTGAACTTCGTCATGATTAACGCAGGATAAATACCGGATAAGAGACTGACTACCCCTATTAGCAATCCGAGGAAAATAATCACATGCGGCTGTTCTAAGCCGGCATATTTTAATCCTGCCGGAGTATAGCCGGAAAATATTTTTAATAAAAGCGGCGTAATTAAAACAGATAGGATCGTAGCAAGAACTGTCAACAAAAAAGTTTCAGTTAAAAATTGAGAAATAAGCTGTCCCTTAGAGCTGCCTAGCGTTTTACGCACACCCACTTCTTTAGCCCGTTGGGATGCCTGTGCTGTGGAAAGATTGATAAAATTAATAGCGCCTAACAATAATAGAAATATGGCTAATAAGATCAAATTATGCAAAGTGGATTTACTGGCTTTCCCATCAAAGGCGGTATTAAAATGAATATCGCTTAAAGGTTGCAGGAAATGCTTTTCTTTATCATTGAACTCGTCAGGAGGGAGGCTTGCTTTAAAGATATTCTTTAATTGCACATTAATTTGTTGCGGAGAAATACCCGGAGTAAGCTTTACAAATAACTGGTTAACTGAATTGGTATTACCCCATTGATCCCAATTGTAATAAGGTTTCAATCCACTATTGGGAATGGTAGATAACGCTATAAATTCTTTATTGTTAAAATCGGTTGCTGACATCAGATCTTTCACAATACCGGAAATAACTGTATTAATGGTGTCGTTAAACACGACTGTCTTGCCAATGATTTGTGAAAGTGGCAGGTTTGGGAAATACAGCTTTGCTCTACTTTCACTTAATACCAACTGGTAAGGCGTATTTAAAGAAGCAGTGGCATTTCCTGCCAGCCATTGATGCGGAAAAATATCAAAATAGCTGCTATCGGCAAAAACGATATCCTGTTGCTTCTTGAATACCTTAGGTGACTGGTTATTTCCCTGCGGGATACTGACTTTCGTATTCCAGTCATTAAATTCAAAAAAAGCAGCCGTTGTTTGTATGCCGGCTATTTTACGCTGCACCGCCTCATGTAACGGAGAAGGCACGCCGGAATTATTCCAATTAGGTCCCTGGGAAACGATCCGGTAAATACGATTTCCATCCGGCTCATATTTATCAAAGTTGTAATCGTACTGCACGATCTGATAAATGACCAGTACGGCGCTGATACCGATGGCTAAACCGGCAACAGTAATTATCGTAATGACCTTATTTTTAAGGAAACTGCGAAAGGCCGTTTTGAAATAATTCTTTAACATAATAATTTGTATCTTTAGTTTAATTAAATTGATTGATTATGGGCGAAAATTAAACCTCAAACACAAAACCCTAAACTCTAAACCGTTTACAACTGTTCCCTCAATATACTTTCTGTCACCGTTTGTCCGTCCAGCATGCGGATGATACGATGCGCATATTTAGCATCATGTTCCGAGTGTGTGACCATCACGATCGTCGTACCTGCATCATTCAGGTCCGTCAATAGAGCCATCACTTCATTGCCGTTGCTGGAATCCAGGTTACCGGTAGGCTCATCCGCCAATATCAGTTTAGGCTGGTTCACCACGGCGCGCGCTACTGCCACCCTTTGTTGCTGACCACCGGAAAGCTGCTGCGGGTAATGATTACGGCGGTGCATGATCTGCATCTTATCCAACGCTGCTTCTACCCGTTCTTTACGTTCAGAAGCCTTCACACCAGTATAGATCAGCGGCAATTCCACATTTTCAAATACCGTCAGCTCATCAATGAGATTAAAGCTTTGAAAAACGAAACCAATAGTTCGTTTGCGCAGGTTGGCCCTCTGCCTTTCATTGTAATGCGCTATTTCCTCACCGTTAAACAGAAAACTGCCTCCATTTGGATCATCCAGTAACCCCAGGATATTGAGCAGAGTGGATTTGCCGCAACCTGACGGCCCCATCACCGCGACAAACTCACCTTCCTTTACTTCCATATTCATTTTGTTGAGCGCAATTGTTTCTACTTCTTCCGTCCGGTAGATTTTTTCGAGATTGGAAATCTTGATCATGTTGTTCTGCATGTTGATTGATTTAAGCCCCAACCTAACCTTCCCCAAAGGGGAAGGGACCTGAAGCGTTATTAATAAATGTTTATTCTTTACAATATTGATTTAATACCTTCTAAAACCCCTCATTTGGAGGGGTTTGGGGAGGCCTTCACTCCCTTCTCAAGCTCTCCATCCCGATGCTCATTTTATTCGATCGGGATTTCGTCTCTTCTCACTCCGTTCGGAGAGACTCAACCGGATTTGCCCTGGCCGCTCTGATTGCCTGTGAACTGACCGTCCCAATGGTAATAAGGACAGCAATAATTCCCGCCAGAGCAAAAATCCACCAACTGATATTTGTTTTATAAGCAAAATTCTGCAGCCATTTATTCATAAAAAACCATTCTACAGGCACGGCAATGATGATGGCGATGATAACCAATTTCAAAAAATCCATACTTATCATCCGGATAATATTTATTACACTCGCACCCAAGACTTTCCTTACTCCTATTTCTTTCGTTTTTCTTTGCGCTGTAAATGTTGCCATACCAAATAACCCAAGACAGGAAATGAAAATGGCAATAGCGGCAAAGAGATTAAATAAAACCCCTGCCTGTTGATCCGATTTATAATTCGCAGCGAACTGTTTATCTATAAAATTGTAAGAGAAAGGTATATCGCCGGCATATTTTTTATATTCATTCCTTACTGAGGAAATTGCCTGTCGGGCATCCTTAGCGGTGGTCCGGATATATAATATATTCCCCTGATACCAGTCTGTAAAAAATATAAAGGGGGTGATAGGATTTTTGAGAGATTTAAAATTAAAATCTTTTACTACACCAATAATGGTTCCTTTTTGATCATGAAAAGTAATAGGCTGCCCAATGTATGGCGGCTTTAATCCCATTTTTTGCACAGCCGTTTCATTCAATATATAATGAAAAGAATCAGCAGGCGTACCCGAAAAATTGCCTCCTTCGATAAATTGTATTTTCATCGTTGGAATAAAATTCTTTCCCACGCATGCCCTTGTAATGAGAAGGCCGCTGTTCGCCGGCTTCCCCTGCCAGTCTAAATCCCCCGTAAAATTCTCGATATTCGTGATATCATCAATGTCGGAAGTGGCTACACTCAGGATCCCGGGCTGTGCATCGAGATCATTTTTAACGGCATTGATATGGTTCAGCGCTTCATTGGGCAGCTGCACTGTGAAAACGTAACTTTTATTATATCCTAAACTTTTCTGTTGTACAAATCTCATCTGATATCCAATTACCAGCGTGCTGATAATTAATATTACGGAAATAGCAAACTGGAATACCACTAATATTTTTCTGAAAAAACCAGCGCCTATCCCTGAAGAAACTTTTCCTTTTAATGCATAAATTGGATCAAAAGAAGTCAGCAGTAATGCCGGATAAAGACCGGAAGCAAGCAAAGTGCCGATAACAGAAATCAGGATCACTTCCCAAACCCGTGCATTAGCTAAAGAAAAATGAAGATCTTTTCCCGAAATCTGGTTATACAAAGGCATTAATAAAACGATCAGCCCGATAGCAATGATAATCGCAATACAAAACAGCACGAATGTTTCAATAATAAACTGTAAAAACAATTGCTTTTTATCCGCCCCAACGATTTTCCGGACACTCACTTCTTTAGCGCGTATCATGGAACGGGCAGTGGAAAGATTGACATAATTGATAGCTGCAATAAGTAGTAATAAAATTGCCACCAACATAAATATTTGGACCATGCGCAACCCCGAATTATTTCCATCTGCACTAATGAGGTGAACATCTGCCAGATTTTCCAAGTTAAAATAACTTCCCCCTATATCGCCATTACGTGCCTTTTTGTAAGCTGCCGTAAAAGCTTTTGCTATTGTTATTGGGTTAGCTCCGGGAAGCAATCTTATGAAAGTAGTATAATAATAATCGCCGAGGTCTTCATCAATAGTTTTCCATGAACCATTTCCACCATTGGCAGTAAATTGTTTGGCATAAAATGCCATAGGAAAAAGTGCATCATATTGCATAGACGAATTTTGAGGGAAATCCTGTAAGATGCCGGTAACCGTAAAGTTATTACCATCAGTTATGATCACTTCCCCCATCGCATTTTCACCGCCGAATATTTTTTTAGCAGTGCTCTGCGTAAGCACTACAGTATTAATATTGGGGAATAAATCTTTCTTATTCCCTTCTAAAAGGGTATAATTGAACATAGAAAAGAAATTGCTGTCCACAAAAGCCGTGTTAAATCCCCTCAAGATTTTACTATGATCTGCATTAGAGAATAGCTGTCCATAATTGTTATTGATTCTGACAATGGATTTTACCTGCGGTATAGATCTGGCATAAACAGCCAGCGGACCCGGTACCCCTGGCCAGGTAGCGGTTTTGTTACCGGTAGGCATGGTAGCGCTAAATTCATAAATATGCTGATAGTCCTTAATAAACTTATCATAGCTGAATTCATTCTGCACCCACAGCAGCAGCATAATACCCGTAGCCAGCCCGATAGCCAGTCCGCTGATATTGATAATGGAATAAAATTTATTGGCTGTTATATTACGCCAGGCGGCTCTGAAATAATTTTTAAACATTTTCTTTTCGTTTAAGAATGGACGTTATTTTATAGTAAACCCCGCCTGTACCATTCGGGCAGGCAATAAATATTCCTAATTCTTATTTTCTTAATCAGCACATTGGCTAATCATCACATTAGCACATTACTCACTTCTCAAGCTCTCCACAGGATTTGCAATCGCGGCTTTTATTGATTGAAAGCTTACTGTTATTAATGCAATTAATAAAGCAATCAACCCTGCAACAACAAATATCCACCAACTCATCTTTATTCTGTATGCAAAACTTTGTATCCACTTATTCATTGCCAGTAATGATAAAGGCGTGGCAATGACAATAGCAATACAAACAAGTTTTACAAAGTCTTTTGAAATTAGTGTAGTAATATTTGCGACGGTTGCACCTAGTACTTTGCGTATGCCTATTTCCTTTGTTCGTTGTTCGGCTGCAAACGCTGCCAGTCCGAATAAACCAAGGCACGATACAATAATAGCAATGACTGCAAATATTAAAATGAGTGAAGATGTTTGCCGGTCGGCTTTGTATAATTGGTTAAAACTGTCATCCAGAAAATTGTATTCAAGTGGATTGCCGGGTAAGATTTGCTTCCATATTTTTTGCAAAGCATTTACTGCTTGTTGTGCATTACCAGGAGCCACTTTTATCATAAAAAGATTAGCCCATGCCGGATTTTGAAAAACTACCAAAGGCCCGGTTTTATCATGCAGGCTTTTATATTTAAAATCTTTTACAATACCGATTATCTGTCCTTTTTTTCCTTTCCACGTAAACCGTTGCCCAATATAAGGTTTGGGAATATTTAATTCCTTAACGGCAGTTTCATTTAATATCACATTATTTTTATCGGATTCATTATTTTTTTCAAACCATCTTCCTTCATTCATTTGCAATTGCATAGTATTAGCATAATCTGCGTCTACCGACAATTGTGCAATTTTCGGATTGAATGTTGTATCCCGCCCGGCCCAGTCTGCAGCGCCGGTGGAATAACTTCCTATATTTAAAATGGGTTGGTTCGTAAGGGAAACATTTTGAATACTGCTTTGTGCAAGCAACTCCTGCTTTATAACATTCACCAATTGATCTTTCTTACTGAAATCTACGTTGGGCGGCACATGTGTCATTAATACCTGCGACCTGTTGTAGCCGGGATTGGTTTGCTGTATAAACTGCATTTGTTTGTAGATAATAATGGTACCTGCAATCAACATAACAGAAAAGGTAAATTGAAGCGTTACCAATCCCTTTCTTAAATAATTATCTTTTAGTTTTAAAACTGTAAAGCCTCTGAAAACATGTAACGGTTTAAAGGAAGATAAAACCATTGCGGGGTAAATGCTATTTAATACAAATGCACTTAACAATGTAATACCAACTACTTTCCAAAGGCTTGCAGAAAGCAGCGACAATGAAAAATGTTTATCAGTAATAGTATTAAAAGCCGGAAGGCATAGCTTAACCAGCAGCAATGTGATTGCTAATGCAATAATGCTTACTAAAAATGCTTCTGATAAAAACTGGTTAAACAATTGCATTCTGCCTGCGCCTACCATTTTTCTTACACTTACTTCTTTGGCGCGAAGGCTTGCTTTGGCTGTGGTTAAATTTACATAATTGACGCAGGCGATAATCAGTAATAAAATGCCTAAAACAGAAAATATGTACACGGTATTTTTGTTACCGCTTGCAAAAAAAGATGATTGAAGATCTGTTTCAAAGTGCATGTCTTTTAAATCCTCAAGACTGATGCTGGATTGTTTTTCGGTATCGCCGCTGCGTAGCTGCAACACATTTGTAATCTTTTTTGTTAGTGCTGAAATATTTACAGTTGGCTGCACTTTTATAAAAGTGATATAATTGGCATTATCCCAATTTTCATCATTCGATTTTCTGTCAGCGTTTCGTAGAAGGTTTTGAAGCGGAATAAATGCACTATATTGGAAACTTGAATTTACTGGTGCATCTTTTACAATTGCCTTTACTACATAATTCAAGCTATCTGCATGAATAATTTTTCCCATTGCATTATTAGCGCTTCCGAAATATTTTGTTGCTTCTGATGCAGTGAGTATGATGCTGTTGATATCGTTTGCAAATGAAGCCGCATTGCCTTCAATAAAATCGTAATGAAAAATATTGAACCAATCATCATCAACAAAAGCACAGTTTTTTTCATAACTTAAATTGTTGTTGATATTAAACACGGGCATATCGCCGGAATACAGCCTTGCTATTTTTTCAATTTCCGGCACTTCTTTCTTTACAGCATCGGCAAGCAATAGCGGTGTAGTTTCCCAAATCCATCCCTCCGTTTTCAGGTTAGTGGTGAGGCGATAAATATTGGCTGCATCTTTATTGTAATTATCATAACTCATTTCATTTTGAACCCAAATAAAAATGAGTACTGCTGCAGTCATTCCAACAGATAGCCCAACTATATTAATAATTGAAGTTGATTTGTTTTTCCAAAGACTGCGCCAGGCGGATTTGAAATAATTTTGAAACATACCTCTTTGATTTTATAATGTCTGATTTACTGATGCCTTATTTTCGGGTTTCGGGTATGAGGTATCGGGTATCGGCTTTCACACCTCAAACCTCATACCCCAAACCCCATCTCTCCTCACTCCATTCTCAAACTATCTATCCCGATGCTCATTTCATTCGATCGGGATTTCGTCTCTTCTCACTCTGTTCGGAGAGACTCAACCGGATTCGCTACTGCCGCTTTGATAGCCTGAAAGCCGACGGTAATCAATGCCAATAAAACAGCGACCACTCCTGCCACTAAAAATATCCACCAACCAATATGAATCTTATAAGCAAAATTCTGCAGCCATTTATTCATGATCCACCAGGCAATTGGTGAAGCAATCACAAAAGCAATCAAAACCAACAGCACGAATTCTCTCGATAATAAAGCCACAATACTTTGTACCGAAGCGCCCAATACTTTACGGATGCCTATTTCTTTAGTCCTTCTTTCTACGGTAAAAGCTATTAACCCGAATAACCCGAGGCAGGCAATAATAATAGCCAGCATGGCAAAATTTCTGAAAATATTCCCTAATAAATAATCAGACCTGTACATTGCGGTATAATCATTCTTCAGATAGTTGTAATCCATAGGCTCACCCGGTACAAAGGTTTTCCATGTGCTCTTTATAAAGGATAAAGTTTGAGAAACATTATAACCATTTGTTTGAACAGCTATATATAATAGTGGCGTTTCAGCCATTTCAATAATAACCGGTGAAACCATTTCTCTAAGGGACTGATAATGAAAATCATTTACGACCCCTATCACCTGTTTTTTTACTCTTGAGAAAGAAACTTGCCCGTTAGAAAAATTAGACTCACTAAACCAGATATATTTCCCAACCGGTTCTTTCCATCCAAAACGCTCAACAGCAGCCTCGTTTACTAAAACAGCATTTTGTTTATCTAATGGATAATTCCCCGAAAAATTCCTCCCTTCAATTAATCTTATGCCCAACGTTTTCACAAAAGACGTATCTCCATAAAAAATAGGTAAACTTACCTTGTGATCCACTCCTTCTATGTCATTTGGTTCAAAGGATTCTTCATCATGTGCGAAGCCGGGAATAAACTGGGTTGTGGTAACACTTTCGATCTGCGGATTACGTAATAATTCAGTTTTAAATGAGGCATAATCTTTTAATTTACCATCACGATTTCGTATTAATATTACTACTCCATCTTTATCGCCTGGCATATTATTTTGTATGTATTTCATTTGCCTCTCCAAAACAATTGCACAAATGATTAGGATAATCGAAGCAGTAAATTGAAAAATCACCAGCCCCCTGCGTAACCTCACGCCCGATTCAGAAAAGATTTTCCCCTTTAATACAAGTACTGGGCGGAAGGACGAAAGCAAAACTGCAGGATATAACCCTGACAACAAACTGGTAATACATAAAACAACGCCCAAAATGATAAATATCCATAGAGAACTAACTGAATCAAATGAAATAGGAAGTCCGGTAACCGTATTGAAATATGGTAATAGTAATCTCGCTAATGCTATGGCAAAGGCGAACGCAAGGGAATTTAATAAAAATGATTCAAAAAAATATTGCCTTAATAATTGGGCACGACTGGCCCCCATTACTTTTCTTACCCCAGTTTCCAAGGCACGTTTTGTAGATCTTGCCGTGGACATATTAATATAATTTAAACAGGCGATTATCAATATCAATAATGCGATTGCGCCAAACAAATACAAGTATTTAATATTTCCTTGTGGTTCAGGCTCAAAGCGCAGACGAGAATACAAATGGATTCTTAAGAGTGGCATTAAAGAAAATGAGATATTTTCATCTTTCGATGAGGGAACGGATTTTTTTTCTATAAAAGAGAGCCGTTTTTGGATCGCCGAAGCGTCTGATTTGTTTTTTAGTAAAATATAAGTATAAACCTGAACTCCCCAATCAGAGGTGGTTTCACCCGAAGTTATGGAAGAAAAAGAGGCTAAGAAATCAGCATGGATGTGCGAGTTGGGCGGAAAATCTTTAAAAACTCCGGTCACTTCGTAAGGCTGAGATCCAGCGATATCAAGGGTCTTACCTATTGGATCATTTTTTCCAAAGTACTTTTGAGCAATAGAGGAGGAAATAAAAATAGTGTATGGACGGGTCAATCCATTCTTAATATTTCCTTTCAACAAAGAAATGGCAAATATCTTAAAGAAAGACGGGTCCGTGAAATACATACTTTTTTCGTAAAATTCCTTGGGCCCATAACTAACCAAAACATCGTGGTAGGCAGATATAAAGTGGCTCATTTGCACCATTCTCGCTGTCTTTTCAATCCCTGAAAAATCAGATTGAAGCGTGGCTGCCAAAGGTGCTGGAGAGGTGGCATCGCTGGCTATCCTATCGGGGGTTTGTATATTTTCGGTAATGCGAAATATACGGTTTGCCTTCTTATTATAACGATCAAAACCAAATTCAAACTGGATATAAAACAGGATCAGAATACAGGCAGCTAATCCTATTGTCAACCCCGCAATATTGATGAAGGAATACAATTTATTCCTCATCAAAATGCGAAAGGTGGTTATGAAATAGTTTCTAAACATGATTTTAATCTTTGATTTATGATTTTTCTGGCATCAGGTATCGGGTGTCAGGTCAATACCTCATACCCTATACCTCAAACCTCATACCCCTTCTCTTCACTCCGTCCTCAAGCTCTCCATCCCAATGCTCATTTCATTCGATCGGGATTTCGTCTCTCCTCACTCCGTTCGAAGGGACTCAACCGGGTTCGCCGCCGCCGCCCTGATTGCCTGAAAGCTGACTGTTCCCAGGGTAATCATAATCGTCACAACAGCCGTGATTGCAAAAACCCATATTGAAATACTAATACGATAATCATAGTTCTGCAGCCAATGATGCATAGCATACCACGATACCGGCATAGCGATTCCAAAGGAAATAATGACCAGCCACAGGAAATCTTTCGACAGCATCATCCAGATACCAGAAACTTTTGCGCCCAGCACTTTCCTGATGCCTATTTCCTTAGTTCTTTGCTCTGCAATAAAAGAAGCCAAGCCGAAAATACCAAGGCAACTGATCAGAATGGCAAAGAGTGCAAAGAAAGTAGCTAATGAGCCTATACGTTCTTCACTCGTAAACTTCTGTGCGTAATCCTGATCCACAAATGTGTAATTGAACGGAGCGGAAGGATCATATTTCCTGAAAATCTTTCCTACTTCAACCAGTGAGTGATGCGGATTCATGTCAGGATTAAGCTTTACGGTTATATAACCGGCATTATTATAATCCATGAGAAAAACAGCCGGTTCCGACTCAGCAAAAGGTGATTCCATGATCATATTCTCAATAACTCCTATCACATGAAAATTTTGGCCATTAAACTGTATTGTTTCGCCGATCGGATTTTTAAATCCTATAAGAGCCGCTGCCTTTTCGTTTAATATCATACCCAGGCTATCCGTTGGAAAATTTCGGGAAAAATCACGGCCTTTTATAAATTGCCAACTCACTGTCTTCCCGAAATCAGGCGTTACACCTATTACTCCAAACACCGGTCTTGTATTTGGATCCTTCCCCTGCCAGTTAAACCCAATCTGATGCGATGCCACCCAGGTAGCAGGATTGGTAGCTTCTGCCATATTCACGGCTGCGCCCGAATTGATCAGATCATTGCGTAAAAGATCGTATTTCCCGTATAGATCCGGCGTGGACATGGGTATTGTGATCAGTCCGTTCTGATCATAGCCGAGCGGACGATCTTTGGCGTGTTGTATTTGCTGAAAAATAATCACCATGCTGATGATAAGCGCAACAGAAACAGCAAACTGGAACACGACCAATACTTTACGTGGAATGGTAGCAAAGCGTCCGGCTTTATAAGCTCCTTTTAATACTTTGACCGCATTAAAAGAGGAAAGGTAAAATGCCGGATAAGTCCCCGCTATCAATCCTGTTATCAGTGTAAGGCCGGCTGTTAGCCCCCAAAAAGATACACTATCCCACGGAAAATGTATCTCTTTTCCCGCCAGGTGATCAAACCACGGTAATGCTAACTGAACTAATAATACTGCTATGAGCAAAGCAATGCAGACGGTCATGACTGATTCTGCAAGAAACTGAAGAATAAGCTGTTTTCTCACAGAACCAACCGCCTTACGGATACCAACTTCTTTTGCACGCTTTTGTGAACGGGCTGTGCTGAGGTTCATGAAGTTAATGCATGCAAGCAACAACACAAATAATCCGATAATACCAAAGATCCGTACGTACTTAATAGCTCCACCAACATTTTTACCGTTTTTAAATTCATTGTATAAATGCCATTGGCTCATGGGTTGTAAAATAAGCTCAGGTTTATCCCGTCTGTCCGATTTTCCTTTCATTAAATCCTTCACTGCATTTCCCACCTGATTCATATTCGCACGATCCCCTAATTGGGCATACAGTATGAAAGAATTGTTATCCCATTGCTCATAACCGGCTTTTACCCATGATTGGTCAGCCACTAAGTAATCCCAGGGAGCAAGGAAACTTATTCCGTAAAGATTAGTATTAAGAGGAAAATCCTGATATACTCCTGTTACCTTCAGGTTATTTTTATTATCTATCCTGATCATTTTTCCGATTGGATCTGCATTGCCAAAGAGTGCCTTCGCCAGTGACTGGTTTATCATAATAGAAGAAGGGTCATTGAAACCGGACTTTGTTCCTGCTATCATCTGCAATGAAAACATGTCCGGAAACTGAGGCTCTGCATACATCCCGTTCTTACTTAACCTTTTATCTCCAAAAGTCAATATACACGGACCACTTTCTTTACTCAGGGCGATATATTTGAAATCAGCCCCCCCATATTTATTGCGTAATTCAACTGCTGCGGGAATGGGCATCCACGACATAGTGTTGATACCGTTATTAGAACCATTTTCATCATTTTGAATGATCTGTACGATGTGGCCATAATTTTTAAAGCTCTTATTAAAAGAAAGCTCGCTGCTGATCCACAGGCCGATAAGAATGACTACCGCTATGCCGATAGCCAGGCCGGCGATATTAATAAAAGAATACAGCTTATTCCTCTGCAGGTTTCTGAAGGCTGTTTTGAAATAATTTCTGAACATGGTTTAATCTATGAATTATGATCTGTGATCTATGATTTTTGATGTCTGGTATAGGGTATCGGGTTTCAGGTATCGGGCGTCAGCTACCCCAAGCCCCATACCTCAAACCCCATACCCCACTCCTCACTCCGTCCTCAAGCTCTCCATCCCGATGCTCATTTCATTCGATCGGGATTTCGTTTCTTCTCACTCTGTTCGAAGAGACTCAACCGGGTTTGCCACCGCCGCCCTGATCGCCTGAAAACTCACTGTCATCAGCGCTATCAATATCGCTGCGCCTCCCGCCGCTAAAAATATCCACCAGCTTATATCAATCCTGTATTGATAGCTTTGCAGCCACTTATGCATTACCAGCCATGCAACAGGAAAAGCTACCAGGCATGAGAGGCATACGAGCTGTAAGAAATCTTTTGATAATAGCGTGGTAATATTGACAACACTTGCACCCAAAACTTTCCTAACACCAATTTCTTTAGTTCTTCGTTCGGCGGTGTAAGCAGCTAACCCGAATAAGCCAAGGCAAGAAATGATAATCGCTAACGCTGCGAATAATCTCGAAAGCTTGCTTATCAATTGCTCATTCAAAAACATCTGGTTAAACTGGTCGTCCACAAAATGATAGGTGAACGGATAGGACGGATTATCTTTTCTCAGCACGGATCCCATTTCTTTTATGACAGTTTCCACATCCGCACCGGGCTTTAACCGTACAAACATATCAGAAGCATTCGGCGTATTGATGTAAAAAAATACTACAGGGTCAGGCTTCCCGTACATATTACCATATACATAATTATTTACAACGCCAACCACGTTCAGCACGGTACCGCTGGTATCGCCACTCCAGTGCAAAGTTTTTCCGATTGCGGTTCCTTTTCCCATTAGCTTTTCCAGAGACTGTGTAATAACAATATTTATTCTCTTCGAGGAAGCGCTGTCTGTTTCAACAAAATCTCTTCCTTCCAGGATTTTTATCCCTAAAGTTTTCATATAACCCGGGGATATGTAACGCAATGAAATCAAGTTGGAGTTGATATCTTCCATTCCGTCCCATACCAGGCTGCCTGTATTATTTCCGCCGTATAAAGTATTGTAGTTTGATAAAGCAATATCCTCAATATCCCCCGTATTCAGCAGGCCTTGCTTTACAGCAGCATAGTTCTTAGTCATTTCACTGTTCACATCCACCTGTAATAAATTATTTTTATTAAAGCCAAGGCTTCTGTCTTTTACATGCTGTATCTGCAGGTAAATAACTATTGTGCTTATAATGAGTATGATAGAAATACTGAAGGCTATAGTTTAATTTAGCGTTGTAAAATGCAAATTTGTTGAAAGGCTTTTTCCGTATTCCGATAGGTATGGATAGCTGAAATATCTGCAAGGGCCCTTTGTGCAAATTCTTTTGGATAG
>SCQT01000001.1 GCA_004322015.1 Chitinophagaceae bacterium | reverse complement strand
TCCTTCGGGAAAATATGAAGTATTTGCAGGGAATTTCAGTGGCAAAAAGGTCGTGGAATCACCCGGAGATGCCAGGTACAGGCCCAGCGGATTGGCTCAGGGTCCGGATGGCTCACTCTACGTGACCGACGATGCCAACGGGACTGTTTTCCGTATTGTTTATACGGGGAAATGAAGTTCCAGAATGGTTCCGGGGTTGTTCCAGAATAGTTTCAGAGTTGTTTCAGAATAGTTCTATGGCTATTATTACTGATTGCCAATTGCTGATTGCCGATTCACGATTCACGATTGCCAATTGCTGATTGCCGATTCACGATTGCCGTTTTTCTCCTAACTTGCGGCCATGCAACAGTACCTTCAACTTTTACAACATATCCTGGACAAAGGGGTGGAAAAAGGGGACCGTACAGGGACGGGCACCGTCAGTTGTTTTGGTTATCAAATGCGATTTGATCTGCAAGAGGGTTTCCCTCTGGTCACGACCAAAAAGCTTCATTTAAAATCCATCATCTATGAGCTGCTGTGGTTTCTTCGCGGCGATACGAATATTCGATATTTAAAAGAACATGGTGTCAGTATCTGGGATGAATGGGCTGATGCAAATGGTGATTTAGGCCCTGTTTACGGAAAGCAATGGCGCAGTTGGCCGGATGAAAAAGGTCGCACAATTGATCAGGTCTCTAACCTGATCCGCGACTTAAAAAACAACCCCGATTCCAGAAGAATGATCATCAGTGCGTGGAATGTGGGTGATCTGCCTGAAATGGCATTAAGTCCCTGTCATTGCCTGTTTCAATTCTATACCGTTCCGCCGGATATTTCCAAAGGGGAGATAAAGAGAAAATTAAGTTGTCAGTTATATCAACGCAGTGCGGATGTATTTTTAGGTGTTCCCTTCAATATTGCTTCCTATGCCTTACTGACCATGATGGTGGCGCAGGCTTGCGATATGATCCCTCATGAATTCATCCATACTTTTGGTGATGTGCATTTATACAAAAATCATATAGAGCAGGCAAAATTGCAATTATCACGTACTCCTTTTCCTTTGCCGCAGATGCGATTGAATCCGGAGAAGCATGATATTTTTAGTTTTGATTATGAAGATTTTACCCTGGAAAACTATCAATTTCATCCGGCTATAAAGGCGAAAGTGGCGGTGTGAAAGAGAATCTCTTTTTCTGATTATTGCAGTATCTATAAGAAGATCAAATTTTTACAAAGTTGAAAGTATTGATCCGACTTCGAAAAGCTTAATGATCGTAAGAATCAGCGTTCTATGATTCTTTCAATATCTTTTCAATTTCCTCCAATTCCTGTTCTGAAAAATTCAGGTTATCCAGGCACTTCAATGAATCAGCTAATTGCTCCGGCCTGCTGGCTCCTACCAAAACGGAGGTGATCCTGTTGTCTTTTAATAACCATGCCAACGCCATTTGCGCTAATGATTGCCCGCGTTTTTTTGCCAGATCGTTCAACTTCTGAATTCGTTTTATCTTATCTTCGGTTACTTCACTTTCCTTCAAAAATCCGGTGGGCTTGGCTGCCCGTGAATCAGAAGGAATACCTTTTAAGTATTTATTTGTTAATAGCCCTTGCGCCAGAGGCGAAAACGGGATACAACCAACGCCTTCTTTTTCCAACACATCCAATAATCCTTCTTCCACCCAGCGGACAAACATGGAATATTTGGGTTGATGGATCAGGCAAGGCGTTCCCAATTGTTTTAAAATATGAACAGCTTTTTCCGCTTTATCCGCCGGATAATTGGAGATACCTGCATATAATGCTTTTCCCTGCCTTACAATTAAATCCAATGCACTCATGGTTTCTTCCAAAGGTGTATCCGGATCAGGACGATGATGATAAAAAATATCCACATAATCCAGCTTCATTCTTTTCAGACTTTGATCTAAGCTGGAAACTAAATATTTCTTAGATCCCCAATCGCCGTAAGGTCCGTCCCACATGGTATATCCTGCTTTGGAAGAAATGATCATTTCATCGCGATAACCATGAAAATCCTGATGTAATATTTTGCCGAAATTTTCTTCGGCAGTTCCCGGGGGCGGCCCGTAATTATTGGCAAGATCAAAATGGGTAATACCTGAATCAAAAGCGAGATGTAAAATATTCCGGCAATTTTCCATTACGTCCACACCGCCGAAGTTGTGCCATAAACCTAAAGATATAGCAGGTAATTGTATTCCGCTTTTCCCGCAACGGCGGTAGGTCATGGATTGATAACGTTTGGAAGAGGGTAAATAAGTCATGTTATTTTTATTGGATTCAAAATTAATAGAAACAGATTGGATTTTTATAAATAATTTTATCAGACAACAATCCTTGATGTTACAACCAATACAATGACCATACAAGCTGATGTGATCATTATCGGCGCCGGACTTTCCGGTCTGGTGGCGGCATGTGAATTGGCAGATGCCGGTAAACGCACTGTGATATTGGATCAGGAACCTGATCAGAATATCGGCGGGCAGGCATTCTGGTCATTCGGCGGATTATTTTTAGTGAATTCACCGGAGCAAAGAAGGTTAGGCATCAAAGATTCTTTTGAGCTGGCTTACCAGGATTGGATGGGTGCTGCAACCTTTGACCGGAAAGAAGATTATCTGCCCAGACAGTGGGCGGAAGCTTATCTGTCATTCGCCGCGGGAGAAAAGCGCTCATGGTTACGGCAAAAAGGTATCCGTTTTTTTCCAATAGTAGGATGGGCGGAGCGGGGGGGATATAATGCTACCGGGCATGGTAATTCCGTACCCCGGTTCCATATTACCTGGGGCACCGGTCCCGGACTGATCAGGCCCTTTATAAATCGTGTCTATGAAGCGGTAAATAAAAATTTAATAACGCTTCGGTTCCGGCATAAAGCGACAGATCTCATTGTAGGAAACGGGACTGTCAAAGGTGTTCACGGACATATATTGGCGCCCGATCCTGCACCGAGAGGTGTGAAAAGTTCCAGGACGAAGAACGATGAATTTAGTTACTATTCTCAGGCGGTTATCATTGCTTCCGGCGGCATAGGCGCCAATAAAGAATTAATCAGGAAAAACTGGCCTGAAAGATTAGGTAAGCCGCCCGAAAATATGTTGTGTGGTGTGCCGGATTATGTGGATGGAAGCATGATAGAAATAAGCAGGCAGGCGGGAGCTAAGATTATTAATAAAGACCGGATGTGGCATTATACCGAAGGTATTAAAAACTATGATCCTGTCTGGAGCGATCATGGTATTCGTATTCTTCCGGGACCGTCCTCTTTATGGTTTGATGCATGTGGAAACCGGTTGCCTGTCCCGCTCTTCCCGGGCTTTGACACCCTGGGGACTTTGAATTACATCATGCATTCAGGTTATGATTATTCATGGTTTATTCTGGATCAGCAAATTATCAGGAAAGAATTTGCACTATCGGGTTCGGAACAAAATCCTGATCTGACAAACAGAAAATGGCGGCAGGTTTTGGGACGCGCTTTTGGAAAAGCAGCTACAGAGCCGGTGGAAAAATTTAAAAGACAGGGAGAAGATTTTATAGTGAAAAAGAATCTGGAGGATCTGGTGAACAATATGAATGAGCTGGCTGGAAATGATCTTTTGAACTATAAAACCATTTTGAATGCGGTTAGGTCGCGTGACAGGGAAGTACAAAATAAGTTTTCAAAAGACTTGCAAATCATGGCGATTCGCGGAGCAAGGCAATATATTGGCGATAAATTAATACGGACGGCAAAACCACATCCCATCCTGGACCCTGCAGAAGGTCCGTTAATCGCTGTCAGACTTCATATTTTAACAAGAAAGACTTTGGGCGGATTAGAAACTAATCTTTCCGGTCAGGTAATGGATGAATGTGGAAATGTGATCGGGGGACTTTATGCGGCGGGTGAAGCGGCTGGCTTCGGGGGTGGGGGTATGCATGGCTATCGTTCACTGGAAGGGACATTTTTAGGAGGTTGTATTTTTTCCGGAAGAACGGCGGGAAGAGAAGTTGCGAAAGCAATAATATAACACTACTAAATAACAAATCTCAAATCTCAAACAAATTCCAATTGCTAAAACACAAAATTCAAAATATAAAAATTTGCCTGTACTATAATGCAATAACGGAACGAAAACCACTTCAAGATAATTGAATAATTGGCATTTCAGATTTGGATATTATTTGATTTTTGTAATTTGTAATTTGGAATTTAACGGAGGTAGCATATAGGTGTTTCAATTATGATTGCAAAGTTCTACTTTTGTTTTTTTATTATCTTGATCAATTCACGATTGACCATTTACGATTAATAAATATGACACTTTCAGCCATCACTGCCGTTTCTCAGAATAATGTAATTGGATTACACAATGATCTCCCCTGGCATTTACCTGCCGATATGAGATTTTTCAAAAGCACTACTATGGGACATGTGGTTGTGTTAGGAAGGAAAAGTTATGAAGCCTTTGGTAAAGCTTACCCGGGGCGAACCAATATCGTTATTACGCGTCAGCAAAATTATACCCTGCCTGATGCGATCGTGGTTCATAGCCTGGAAGAAGCTATTCGGAAAGCAAAAACTATTGAACAGCAGGAGATTTTTATTCTGGGCGGCGCCCAAATATTCCGGCAAAGCATGCCGCTTATAGATCGTATTTATCTCACACGCATCTATCATGATTTTGAGGGGGATGCTTTTTTCCCTACGATGAATACAAAAGAATGGAAGTTGGTGAAGGATGAAAAACATGAGCCGGATGAGAAGAATAAATACAGGTATGCCTTTCAGACATGGGAGAGACTCAGGAGCGAATAGCCGGCAGTGACAGTTGGCAGTAATCCGATCTCACTCATCAACAGATAGGTATGGAGATATACACATAAAACACCAACCGCCAGACAACCGAAGCTTAAACAATGTAACAATAAGGCAATAAAACAATAGAACAATGGAAACAATAGAACAATGGAAACAATAGAACAATGGAAACAATCAATATATCCCGATAGATCCTATTCCTATTAAAATTGCCTGCAGCATCATCATTCCGTCCACTCCTGCCAGGTAAATCATATCTGTATTTCTTGTTTTAGCATATTCTATAATAAAATAAGTGGCTAATGCTGATAAAATCATACCATTCAATTGCATAAAGTGAAGAGTGATCCTGAAATGCATCAGAGATATGATGAGGAATACTGCTAAAGAAAAAATAATGATCTGGTAAGATTTCTTTTTGCCCAAAGTAACCGGTAAAGTATGAATACTGCCCTTACCGTCTGATTCCATATCCCGGATATCAAAAGCGAGGCATAAAACGAACATGAACACAAAACGCTGGATAAAGATCAGTTGAAAATCGGGAGTAACCTTGGTCAGCGTGATGACCGGAAACCAGACGGTTATCAGTGTCCAGACATAGGAGAGCGTAAATATTTTCAGCAATCCGAAATCCTTTAATCTCTTCTTCCTTTTGAAAGGTAAGAATGGGAAAGAATACAGGATAGTAATGGCCGCAATGATCCCCAGCACAATAAAATTCTTGGGCTTAAGATGAAAAAGTCCGATGATCAGCCCAATAGCGCCGATAATATTCAAAATCAAATGTACTTTTTTATGTTGAACCGACCAGAAAAAGCGATCGGAATCGGGATTAGCTTCCCTTTTGATGTAATAATGGATATTGTATTGACCTAAAGTGGCAGAGAACACGAGGAGGTAAAAATAAAATGAGTTAAAAGGTAGTCTAAGCAGGAGGCTGGTTTCCATACAAAGTCCCACCGTACAAAGAGAAATAAAGATAGCGCCGTAAATAAAAGTTTTTAAAATAGCTTTCATGATTTTTTACAGGAGAAAAAATGTGGGCAGGGCAGGAGGATCCCCCGATATTTCAGGTTTAAAACCTGCTGAAGTTTATTTTGAGGTAAACCCTTCCGGTTAGCCGACATAAGATCGATGTATTGCGCCCTCAAACCTACACGAAATCCGCGAATACGCAAAGTTTCATATTTTAACCGCCGTAAGATAATATAGGTGTGGTTTTCACCGTATCACTAGATTTTCCCGAAAGGTCTTTAATGAAGACATAAAAATATATCGTATCGGCTGCACCGGCTCCGGCCGGTGGCGTAAAGTCCGTGCCGCTGTATAATTCTACTATAATATTGCCTTCCATATTACTTTGTGCGGGAAAATTAGGCATCGCATAGGTGCCATACACGTTGCTGTTGCTGGCTCTGAAATAAACCGAGTCCTGGATATTTCCTTCCTTATCCCGGAAACTGCAAACTATCTGTACGGAATCACCCGGATGCACGGCTCCCGGGCCGATACTTTTAAATGCCAGGCTGGGTATGGAAGGGAAACCGCCTTTTCCGCAGGAAGCGAACAGAAAGAGGAGGGCAGGAATTGCAATAAGATAATAACGTTTCATACGGTTGTATATTAGTGTATTTTGCTTCAATGCATTTGAACTTCTTTAACTTCGCAAATTTAAGATTTAAAATGGTATAAACATGTTTTCCGTACCCGGGTTTACGGCGGGCTTATTTAGCAATAACGTAAATTTTGACGATTTAGCATGCCGCCTGTTTAATTATCAATATGAGAACAATTCGCTTTATCATGCTTATGTAGAAGCATTAAAGATCCCGGTTGCTTCCATAAAAAGAGCGGAAGATATCCCTTTTTTGCCGATTGGTTTCTTCAAGACACAGGAGGTAAAAACCGGCCGGTATAAACCTCAACTTATTTTTGAGAGCAGCGGCACCACCCAAACCATACAGAGCAGACACTATATTAAAGATAGCTCGCTTTATGAGAAAAGCTTCCGGAATGGTTTTGAAAGATTCTATGGAAATGTGAAAGATTATGTCGTGTTAGGATTATTGCCTTCTTATCTGGAAAGGGAAAATTCCTCCCTGGTGTATATGGTAAACAACATGATTCAACGCAGCGGACATCCGGAAAGCGGTTTTTATCTGCATGCGCACGACAAGTTGTACTACCAAGTGTCGGGGTTGGAAAAAGAGAAGAAAAAAACATTATTGATTGGAGTCACTTTTGCCCTGCTGGATTTTATGGAGAAATATACTCCGCCTTTGGAGCATACCATTGTTATGGAAACCGGTGGTATGAAAGGCAGGAGAGAGGAATGGACGAGAGAAGAAGTACACCGGTTTTTAAAGGAAAAATCAGGTATAAAACAGGTTCATTCGGAATATGGGATGACAGAGTTACTTAGCCAGGCTTATTCAGCGGGCGGGGGTACTTTTTACACCCCCCCCTGGATGAAAATTTTTATGCGGGATGAAAGTGATCCATTACACCTGTTGCCTTTGCCCCGGAGCGGTTCCTCACAACAGGGTATTATTAATGTGATTGATTTAGCCAATATTCATTCCTGTGCTTTTATTGCTACGGATGATGCAGGAAAAGTCTTTTCCGACGGGAGCTTTCAGGTATCAGGAAGAACGGATAACAGTGATTTGAGGGGCTGCAGCCTGATGATACCCTGAATTTTTATTTTTTTTTAACAAAATGGATTAAACGAATGAGATCTTTTATAGTCAATATATTACTTGCAGCACAGCCGTTTTTCAATATATATGTTATCATCTAATGAAAACGAGAGCAGTTTTCCCTGAAAGGGGAAAGCTGCTTTTCTTTTGTGATTTTAGGGAGTAAATACTATCTTTGCCCGCCATTTGGCGAGGTAGCTCAGTTGGTAAGAGCGCAGGATTCATAACCCTGAGGTCTCGGGTTCAACTCCCGATCTCGCTACGAAGTTTTCCCCTATGGGAATATCTTACAAAAGGATGATCGGCAATTCTATAAAAAGGGGTTGCCGTTTTTCATTGAATAGCAGCTATTGATCTCAAGAACCCCGAATCCTGCTTTTCTGGCCCGTTTCTCCAAAAGTTTGCAAAGTTTCACCCCGGTCTTGAAATCTATGTCTGATGTTTGTTGAGCTAATGTTTGTTAAGTTAAGCCAAATTATAGGATTGCATTCTGGCATCTTTTACTAAGTGGACAAAATAATTCTTTACAATTTTTTGGTGTTGAACGGAAAAGATTTTTGAGAAAGGGTTTTGGGAAGCAAATTCAGTATCCATCATAATTGCAATCAAAAATAGGTCCACGAAGGAAGAATACTGAAAGACAGCAGGAATTCGGTAAGTTTGCCTAAAACATAGGGATGTGATTATGGAGGAAATAATGCCTACAGGAAAGTTTACCCAACCCCGGTTAGAGCTTTTGAGGATGTTCTCTAAACAATATACTGAAAAAGTATAGACATAGATCAAGGATCTGCTTTCTAAATATTTTATGGAGAAAGCATCTGAGGAAATGGACAATCTTTTTACGAAGATCAATCTTGTTTCGGCTGATGAATTTCTGAAAATTCTAAAGAAATTGACATAATAATCCGGATGGCAGTTTACTTTGCCGCATTTTTATTTTTCCGCGCGGAAATCACTATCTAACAGATACAAAAAATCTTTTTCATCTAAAAATTCCATCAGTTCATCATACTATCTGTTGGAAGTTGAACCACATTTTTACGAGATATTGTTTCTAAGTTACTTCCGCCTGAAGAGATAATAAACATTACTTATCTCTGTATTTATAACACATGGAAAGGATTTTTCTTCTATAGTTTCCATCTGTTTTTGAACAGATTCCATGCGTTTGCTTACCTCTTTCAGGTTTACATTCCTATTTTCAATTCTTCATCAAATCAGCTCTTAAAGCTTTCTTTTAAATAGCATAAACTCTCTCCTGTAAGGTTCATTAGTTTCAAAATGCCGTTAAATTTTTCATGCACTTTTTTCATAGGTTGATCCTTTAGAGATAATGATTTCATAACCTCTTGTTAATACTTACTTAATATTAGACATTGACCTTTGCAGCATCGGAAATAAGAATTCTATTATTATCAAAACAGATATTTATTAACCGTCAAATATGAACTATATGATCTGGATCTTTAATCTATGCGCTTTGCGCAAAAAACCAATTGTTCTCTTGTCTATCTTTTGTTTTTGCTTCAGTTTTACATTTGGGCAGCAACGCCTGGATATCTCCGGAAAAGTGATGGATAATCAAAATAATCAGGCAATTTCCGGTGCTATAGTACATGTGAAAGGAACTGATAACGGGACATCCACGAATACTGAAGGCTCTTTTTCAATTAAGGCTCTTTCAGATGATACACTTGTAATAAATTGTATAGGTTACCTGAACAGACAAATC
Organism: Chitinophagaceae bacterium; assembly: GCA_004322015.1. Classification (GTDB taxonomy): domain Bacteria; phylum Bacteroidota; class Bacteroidia; order Chitinophagales; family Chitinophagaceae; genus FW021-bin31. Next base: position 5,655 of record SCQT01000001.1, on the reverse strand, counting down.
CCTGTAAATGGATTAACCCTGATCAATGTAAACCTGTCGAAAGATTCGAAAGTATTAAATGAGCTGGTAGTCACTGCATTGGGTATTACCAAACAGGAAAGATCGGTGGGTTACGCCTTACAGACCATCAATAATCAACAGCTTATAACAGCTCCCGATCCTAACCTTGTAAATGATCTTGATGGAAAGGTTGCCGGCGTGGATATTACTAACGGCGGAGCAGGAGTAGGTTCTACTTCTCGTATCGTCATTCGTGGTGAAAATTCTTTTTCAGGGAGTAACCAGCCTTTATTTGTAGTGGACGGTGTACCGATCAATAACGAAACTTATTTTAATGATGCCATAGAAAACTCTTCCAACCAGGGTACGTGGGCAGAGGTGGATTGGGGAAACGGGGCTGCGGAAATCAATCCTCATGATATTTCCCAGGTCACCGTCTTAAAAGGGGCCGCTGCCGCTGCCTTATATGGATCACGTGCCGCCAATGGAGCCATTGTGCTCACAACAAAAAAGGGAACCAGCCAGAATGGAACTATGGGTATCAGTTTCACCAGCACCACCACTTTTCAAACCCCATTAAAATTACCCCGCCTGCAAAATGAATATGGAGCCGGGAACGGGAAACAACCATACGAATTTGTGGATGGGGGCCAAAGCTTTGAGAATAATATTCCCAATTATGGCCATAAATTTGATCCGGGTTATGATGTCGTTCAATTTAATAGTCCAGCAGGTCCATATCAGGCCGGAGACCTGGTAGAACGCAGCCTGCATCCGGGAATACAGGTAACTCCGACTCCCTGGACCGGCCATGCGGATCATTTCAAAAAGTTTTTACAAACCGGTATAACCACCACTAATAATTTAGCCTTCGGCGGAGCCACAGATAAAGGAAGCTACCGTATGTCATTCAGTAATACCTATAATAAAGGTATCCTGCCTAATACAGATCTTACACGTTACACAATAGCTCTGCGGGCCAGCCACCATTTTAATGACCATCTGACTTCCAATTTTTTTATTAATTATATTAACAGCGGAAGTGATAACCGTCCCAATATTGGTTATGGCTCCGAGAGCGTGATGTACACTTTCTTCGGTGTGTATGGCATGCCGATGAATATTGATATTAATTCATTGAAAAAAATGTGGCAGACCGGCGCTACGAATGTGCAGCAATTCCGTTACTGGAAAAATCATGATAACCCCTATGTTACGTTATATGATAATACCAACAGTTTTAATAAAAACAGAGTCATTGGTAATGCGAATATGAAATATGACTTTACCTCCAATCTGAGTCTGATGCTTCGGACAGGAGTTGATTTATATGGGGATAACAGAGAAGGCCATCGGGCATTCAGCACCGTCAGGTTTCCTTCAGGGGGCTTTCGTACGGATAATGTAAACTACCTGGAAAATAATACCGATTTTCTTTTGAACTATAATGAGCAGGTAAGTTCAGATTTTAACCTGAATATTTCCGGCGGCGGTAACCGGTTTGTGCAAAATATTACGTACATCCGTAATATTGCCAATACTTTGATTACTCCCGGCTTGTATAATTTTTCCAATGCACAAAGCGAATTACCTACACTATTAGTTAAGGATAATAAAGTGATATACAGCCTGTATGCTTTTGGCGATTTCAGCTACAGAGATAAGGTATTCCTTAATGTTACCGGACGTAATGACTGGTCAAGCACATTACCCAAAGGCGGCAATTCTTATTTTTATCCTTCGGCCTCTCTAAGCGCTGTCATTTCCGATATGGTGCAATTGCCCAGAACGATTTCTTTTTTGAAGTTACGTTTATCCGCCGCCCAGGTCGGGAAAGATGCTGATCCTTATTCAATTAATAATACTTACCTTACTAATACTCCCTTTGGTAATTATCCCTTGACTACAGCAAATAATGTACTTGCTAACAGCCGTCTGAAGCCTTCTAAAACGACTTCCACCGAGGCCGGGATAGATATAAGATTTCTCGGAGACAGGATTGGATTGGATGCCACTATTTACAATTCGGACACCAAAGATGAGGTAGTACAATTGCCCATACCGGTTTCTTCCGGATATACCAATGCTTATGTCAATGGAGGAGAGATCAATAATAAAGGATTGGAATTTGTATTGAGTGTAAAGCCTTTTCAATCCGCCAATACAAACGGACTTAGCTGGGATATGAATTTCAATTTTAGCCGCAACATAGGTAAGGTAGTGTCTTTACCGGATGGAATTCAAACCTATAAATATGCCCAGATTACTCAGTACGATCGGTATTACCGGGCTATTCAATATAATGCCGTCGTTGGGGAGCGGCTGGGAAATATGTATGGGAATGGCTTTGTGCGTGACCCGAACGGTGATATAGTTTATAAAAACGGCGTTCCTGAAATTACTACAAGCCAAAACATGCTGTTGGGGAATTATAATCCTGACTTTATATTGGGATGGTACAATGAACTCTCATGGAAAAATTTCAGCCTTGACTTTACGTGGGACTGGCACCAGGGAGGCAAGTTTTATTCTTATACCGAATTAGGTGTATTAAACGGAGGAATGTCTGTAGAAACATTGCCAGGCAGAGAAACAGGTATTACAGGGAAAGGTGTAATGATGGATGCTTCGGGCAAGTATGTCCCTAATAATGTGAAAGTGAGTGCAGCCACTTATTACTTAGGTTATTACAATGCCAATAACAACGAAGTATTCATGTATGATGCTTCTTATATTAAGTTAAGAGAAGTGAGGATCGGTTATACTTTCCATCACTTATTTGGCAGGTTATCCGGTTCGGACCTGAATGTATCATTGATAGGGAGAAACCTGGTTGAATTTACTCAGAACAAAGATGTTGATCCTGAAACGCTTGCCTTACGGGGACAACAGATATTACCCGGTGTGGAATTCCTTAGTCTGCCTTCTACGCGCAGCATGGGCATTTCTGTAGGCGTTAATTTTTAATGATTATCAAAACGGACTAAAAATATGAAAAAGCAATTTTATTTATTAATGATAATGGTCGTGATGGTATTGATCACGGGTTCCTGCAATAAAGAATTTCAACGGGTGAATACCAACCCTAATAATCTGGAAAATCCTGATGCTGCAACCCTGCTTTCAAACGTGCTTGTTTCTGAATTTTATAACAACGCAGATATCGCATGGACGGTGGGCAATGGGTACAGCCAGTATATGACTTTCAGCCAGGATTATTATAATACCGCTACCCGCTATTCGCCTGTAACCAATGACCCTTATTGGAATCCCATGTATGAAGCGGCCAGGGATGCCGATATTCTTCTATCTCAGGCGCAGCAAGATAAAAACATTTTAATGGAAGCGGTTGCACTTACTCTGCGTTCTTACGCCTTCGCCCAACTGACAGAGTTGTGGGGCGATATTCCATTCAAACAGGCTTTACAGGGTTCTTCGGGGAAATATACACCCGCATACGATGACCAACAGACTGTTTATACTGATTCACAAGCGGGTATTCTTCCTTCGTTGCAAAGGGCTGATAGTTTGTTGCAAACAAATCCTTCTGCATTGTTGAACGGGGATCTGTTGTATAAGGGAAATGTAAATAGCTGGAGAAGATTTATTAATGCCTTGCGTCTGCGATACCTGCTGAGAATTTCCTCCAAAACGGCTGTAAAGTCTCAAATGCAAAGTATCCTATCGGAAGGTATGCTTATGCAAAATGCTTCACAAAGCGCCGTCCTGACACTGCCCTCCATTATTCCCTATAATTTCCCCAGTCTCACGGAGAGGTCCGGTGATTTTAACGTAAAGTTTCTGAACAGCACGCTTTATAATGTTTTTGTAAACACAGACGATTCCGCCAGGCTGCAGGCATACTTTGCTCCAAATGCAAACAATGCTGATCAAACGGCTTTCAGCTTCAGTCATTATGGCGGGATGCCTATGGTAGTTGATGCCAGTAGTGATCAGGCCAGTACTTCTTCTCATTTCAATTCAAGCTTTACCGCAGGGAGCAATTCAAGTGTATTGAAGGCAAGGATTGTAACCTATGCGGAACAGGAATTTATTTTATCGGAAGCCGCTTTGAAAGGATATATTTCAGGTGATCCGAATGTTTATTATCAAAATGGCATTATTGGCGCTTACAACGAGATCGGATTAAGCGCTGCCCAGGCAAATGCCTATCTGGCTAATGCCAATGTGCAGTTAAATATACTTAATAAAGATACTGCACTTTCCCAAATCATTACCCAAAAATGGATCGCCAATATTAATAATGGCTTTGAAGGTTGGATTGAATATAATCGTACCCATTATCCTGATTTTCAAACAGGAGGCAGCGCCAACCTTAATAATAATACCATACCCGATCGCTTTTTGTACCCCGATGCTGAAAAGACCATCAATGCCGATAATTATAAGAATGAGATCAAAAAGATGGGTGGTGCCGAAACCACTAATTATAAAGCATGGTGGTAGTGAATGTGTTTATGAATCCGTAATGCCCTGGCGCCCATGCCGGGGCTTTTCATTTAAAAATTCGTTCGCACAAGGAGTGATGAGGGTTTTCCTTGGATCTTACATTAATTATTTTGCAAACTCCTAAAAAAAATATTGTTCGGGATATCAGTTGGCTTTCTTTCAATGCCCGTGTTCTGCAGGAAGCGGCTGATCCTTCCAATCCTTTATATGAACGGATTCGTTTCTTAGGTATCTTTTCCAATAACCTGGACGAGTTTTTCAGGATCAGGGTGGCTACACTAAAACGTATGCTATTATTGAAGAAACCTTCTAAGATGCATCTCGAAAATGATCCTGCGGGGATTTTAGATGAGATACAGAAAACGGTAATGATCCAGCAGCAACGCTCAGATCGGGTATGGAAAGATATTTTGAAAGAGTTAAGAAAACGACATATTTTTTTCAAAACGGAAACTGGCCTTACTAAAACACATCAACAATTTATACAGGAATATTTTCTCCGTGAAGTGAGACCCCGGATTATTCCTTTAATCGCGGGGACTATAAATAGTCCGCTCAATTTGCATGATAAATCCATTTATCTTGCAGTAGCGCTTTTCAATGTAAAAAAGACTGAAAAATCGGTCTATTCCTTAATTGAAATACCGGTAGGTATTTTACCAAGATTTATTATGTTGCCTTCAAAATCGAATCGGAAAAGTATCATTCTGCTTGAAGATGTAATACGTTTTTGCCTGCCTTCTATTTTCCCTTTTTTCAAATACGATCATTACTCTACTGCTGTTATTAAACTTACACGAGATGCAGAGATGGATATTGACAACGATATTTCTTTGAATGTCATAGATCAAATCCGGAAAGGTTTGAAAGAGAGAAAAAAGGGAAAGCCTGTAAGGCTTACGTTTGATCAGGAGATTGATCCCCAATTATTACAATATTTAATTCATAATCTTCAATTAACAAAACGGGTGCATACCAAAATGACGCAAAGTAGTAAATTTGGGTAACCAAACCCATTAATGATGACAGAAGAACAATATATTGAGCTATGCCGGTCGAAGTACGAGGAACTCAACAAGCTAAACAATTTGAAAGATTTTTACGAGTATGAGAAGCGATTTGATAATATCATGATTGAGTTAAGTCGGGAGTTGTTAGAAAGTAACCTTAGTGAGGTACCCGCCG
>SCQT01000081.1 GCA_004322015.1 Chitinophagaceae bacterium | reverse complement strand
TAACTTTCGGCGGACATTATTTTGAAGAAAGCCAGGGAATGGCTTATTCTTATGGATATAACCGGGCAGAGAATGCCTGGGATTATAGTTCAACGCAATCACTTATATTGGAATTAGCCGATATCGTGAGCAGGGGAGGAAATTTCCTATTGGATATAGGTCCCAAAGCGGATGGAACAATACCTCCTTTGATGCAGGAAAGGTTACTGCAAATCGGGAAATGGCTTTCCATTAACGGCGATGCAATCTATGGCACACGTCCGTGGAAAGAAGCCAGTCAATGGTCATCAGGCGACAGGAATTATAAGCCGAAGAAAGGAGAATCCTTATTATTGAAGCAAACCATAGATCCTGATCCGGGGTATGCTGTAAAGCAGATGTTTTTTACTTATAAAGATCATAACCTGTATTGCATTTTACCGCAATATCCGGAGAACAATAGGGTCATTATAAAAGGACTTCATTTGGATAAAACTTCTTCCATATTCTTCCTGACTACGGGCAAACAATTATCATGGGAGCGGGCGGGAAATAATATAGAAGTAAAAATGCCTTCTTATGATCCGCGTGATTTCTCTGCCCCTTATGCGTATGTGCTGAAAATCAGTCATATAGCCACTGAATGATCCCACGATCAATGATGAAACAGAAAATATCGGGTGAGGATGATCCATGATTCAATTCCATTTAAAGAATTAACGATCCGAAGCTTCGGATGAAGATCAACGATTTCTGATCCGAAAGTTCGGATTCAGAAGTGCTTGACAGATCAAAAATCTTAAATCGTTAATCAGTATTCTTAAATCAAATTCAGATCATTCATTTTATCCATCCCTGCCATTTTAAATAAGTGACCAGTTGTGTGTTATTTACAGAAAGAGGCGGCATCCAGAGCATGATCTTTTTCCTTTTCCACCAGAGACCTTGCGGATTACCCGGCTTTGCATACTCATACTGATATAAAACAGCACGGACATATCGCGGAGGTTTACCGCGGAATGGATTATTTTTAAATAAACTGACAGCATTCGCATCATTATGCAGGAGTTTCCACACAAGATTGTATGTCCAGGGATATTCATCAGCAGACGACATGGAGGCAAACCACATTTCCCAATCCAAACGGAGGTGATAAGGAGCTATTTGTGGCGGCCGCTTATTCAGTAAAACAGGTAAACCTTTGTAAATATAAGGTTCCCATTGTGCATTGTCCGAAGAATCATTATCCATCGTTCCTTCAAAAATAATATTAAACCGTTCTTTTCCTGCTGTTCCGAACGCGCCATACGTGTTTACTAAATCCAATGGATCATAATTGGTATTCATGATCTGTTGTGGTGAAAACATATTGATTACCGGTTGAATGCTCAGCAAAGCAACCAGCGTGGTTATAATATAGGAAGTGACGACCATTGGCTCTGATGGAATCGCCCTTTCAGCAGCCTTCTTCGCTCTGGTGACAAACCGGTTGGGAAGTATTTTTGACCAGAAGCTGTCATCAAAGCAAGCCAACGCAGGAATGATACTGAGCCAGTTTAAAAACGAAAGATTACCGCTGAAAATAAGCGTGACTTGAAATAACACAATTACAATACCTGCAGCATGACGGACTATCCGGGGCCAGAATACAAACCACGGCGCAATCAACTCCGCCAGCCAATTGAAGTACACACCCAACTTCAACACAGGATGCGGCAAAAAATTAAACCAGCGGCTGAATGGACCGGGAATAGGTTGGGTCTCAAAATGATAATAGAGGGCCGTAGCATTGCGCCATACCGGATCTCCGCGCAGCTTGATCAACCCCGCACCAAGCATAAGCCGGAATGCCAGCCATCGGAACAAAACAATAATGAGAAAAGGCGGTTCGCACTTCGGAAATGGCCGCATATCAAGCAGCGGACAAAGAAAAATAGCTAAAAAACCTGTTTCTAAAAGCTGTATTTCCCAACCAAATCCGTACCATTCTTGCCCTGCATTCACGAAGGACATATAAAGGAACCAGAGAATAGCAAGCAGAGGTGCATTGGCAAAACCTGCGGCTACTATTAAAGAAAGAATAAATCCAATCCATGCCGCGGTGATCAATGCCGTATCGGAATGCCAAAGCCAAAACAAAGAGGGTAATTGCCGGAAGCCTGCTCCGGCCGATCCCAACGAATGGCTTAGCACTTTTAAATAAATAGTCAAAGGAGTTAGTCCGTCAGCGCCGATCAAAGGAATGATCTGGTTGATAGCTGCAAGAAAGGCTATGGCATACACGATTCCCAGCAGGCGAAGGATCATAAAACGGGTAATCCAATAGGTCGAACGACCGAATGACATCTCATATCCGCTTTGCAAGGCACTATAAGATTCGTTCTCCACTTCATTTGTTTTTCGATTTTAATACAGTAAGGCGTTCTAAGCAACTTTTGGCGTTTTTATTTTTAACCACGATGCTCATTAAGGATTACTAAGTCTTTTCTTCGTGTTGTTTCGTGCGTATAGTGGTTAGTTTTTTTAACCACTAAGGACGCCAAGGATCATCAAGAGTTTCTTCGTGTTTCTTCGTGGGCTTGGTGGTTTATTTTTACCGCTATGAGGGTCGCGCATCGCTATATTTTTCCTGGCATTTATGGAAATCATGTGTATGTTTACAAGCTTACTTTCATATTAAAAACATCTTTTAACGCTCTTTTCGCAGCATAATATCCGCACATCCCGTGGACGCCGCCACCCGGAGGCGTAGAAGAGGAACAAATATAAATGCCTTTAGCAGAAGTGCTGTAAGGAGAAAGCCGCAAAGCCGGGCGTGTAAATAATTGCCGGATATCCTGCATCCCTCCGATAATATCGCCACCCACATAGTTAGGATTATAATCTTCCATTTGCCTGGTATTCATCACATGACGGACTAATATCCTTTCTTTAAATCCGGGGGCGAAACGCTCCACCTGATTTTCGATCTGTGCAGTCATATCCACATCCGAACCATTAGGCACATGGCAATAAGCCCATGCCGTTTGCTTTCCCTCAGGCGCCCGTGATGCATCAAATAAGCTCTGCTGAGCCAGCAATACAAAAGGTTTTTCCGGATGTTTTCCCCGAGAAGTCAATTTTTCAGATATAATAATTTCTTCTAACGTATTGCCCAGATGTACTGTGCCGGCTTCTCTGCATTCCGCTGCAGTAAAAGGGATCGGCGCATCCAGTGCCCAGTCAATTTTAAATACCCCCATTCCATAACGGTACCGCTGCAATTGTCTTTTATACAAGGATGAAAATTTATACCCCGCTATCTGCAACAGTTGTTTGGGAGATACATCCAATAATACTGCATGAGCAGCGGGTAACTGATCAAGCGAGTGAACGTATAAATTAGTTTGTATGCTTCCGCCTAATGAAACAAAGCACGCAGCCAGGGCGTTGGCAATGGC
>SCQT01000080.1 GCA_004322015.1 Chitinophagaceae bacterium | reverse complement strand
ATTCTTAACTTCGCCCATCTTAGTTATGTTTTTTGTGTGGTAACTCAAACATAACTTTTTTGGGTGATTCTTCGTAATCACCCAATTTTTCCCCCTATTTTACTCGGACAATAGTGATAGTTTTTATTGCTTTCCATCGTCCATGCCACTTCAGAAAGCGCGTCCATTCTCGGGAAGATCATATATTCCACTTTAGTTGGCCACTGCATATATTCTGTCCATACATTGGCCTGCACCCCTTCAATATATTTCCCTTCTTCGGGTGTTAATTCTTTAGGTACCGGATTATAATTATAGACTTTTTCTAATGGTAGATATCCGCCAATAGTGAGCGAGTCTGCTGGTTCTGCTTGTGAATGATCAAGGTAAACATAAGCGCCCGGTGTCATAATCACATGATGGTGCATTTTTGCTGCCGCAATGCCTCCCTCTTCCCCACGCCAGCTCATGACCGTGGCATTGGGAGCTAAACCGCCTTCCAATATTTCATCCCATCCAATGATATCGCGTCCGTGTTTGTTCAAATATTTTTCAATCGTACTGATAAAATAGCTTTGAAGCTGATCTTCGTTTGTATAGCCCATTTTTTTCATTAAATCCTGGCAAAAGGGTGAATTTTTCCACTGAATTTTAGGCGCTTCATCACCACCGATATGAATATAATGGCTGGGGAAAAGCTTCATGACCTCATTCAATACATTTTCATAGAAATGGAAAGTATAGGGTCTGGGACAGAGAATAGTATCATATACTCCCCAGGTAGAACCAACGGGAACTTTAGGCGATCCGCAGGATAATTCAGGATAAGCCGCGATAGCTGCTGTGGAATGTCCGGGCATTTCTATTTCAGGAATGATGGTCACGTATCTTTCCTGCGCATATTTTACAATAGCCCTGATCTCATCCTGTGTATAAAATCCGCCGTAACGCTGGTGATCGTATCCCTGGTGGGAACCGTAATGTCCGATAAGTGTAGAATCCCTCCATGCCCCGATGCTCGTCAGCCTGGGGTATTTTTTAATTTGAATCCGCCACCCCTGGTCTTCCGTCAGATGCCAGTGAAAGCGGTTCATCTTATGCATGGCAATAAAATTGATAAATTGCTTGACAAAAGCGGTATCAAAAAAATGACGCCCGCAGTCCAGCATCATTCCGCGGTATTTGAAACGCGGATGATCTTCTATATTGACACAAGCTATCTCTAAGGATTGAGAAGGAATAGCGGGTAATAGCTGAATAAGCGTTTGAATGCCATAAAATACTCCTACGGCATTATCGCCGTTTATTTTTACTCCGTTTTTATCTGAATGAAAGGTATAGGCTCCTTCGATGGGATACCCGATATGATGATAGTCTAAAATGATAGCATTTTCGGAATGTACTTCTGCAGGGCTTTTTACTTTCTTTACATGCAAATGAAAACCGTAATATTTTTCAAGATATTCATTGAAGTAGGTGCTGCTTCTCTCTAAATCTTTACCCGCGAGATAAAGGGTAGTGGAAGGTGTGATCGTGAAAGAACCTGCTTGTTGTACAAGGGAAACCGGTTCGGGGATAATGCTGACGACAGGAGATGGATTGCTCTCTTGAGCAGATACCCATTGTGTCATTAGTAACATGACCATACAAAGTCCGGCAAAAATCCTGATTTTTTTCATCATGTATTGATTTAAAGATACAGACATAGAATTTCAAAACGGGGTGAAGATACAAACGGAAACTTTTTGTTCCAATTAATTATTTTATGGGGACAATTTTTACTCCACGTTAAAAAAGTAGGTAAGATCCAAATTCTCCAGTGGGTTTAGCCTGCCATATAGAAATTAATTTTTTTGCGTATTCTTAGAAATTGAGAAATATTTTCTTGGATTTATTAAATATTTACCTACCTTTGCGTCCGAATTTTTAATCCATGAATAACGGGTATATAATGAGGGGCAGTATATTTTCCGGAAGTTCCATTATTACCGGAGGGACGACTATTATTACCTGTGCAGATTCATGGAGGTAGAATAGCAATAGGTAAACAAAGATATGAAGCGTCTTCCTCCAAAGAAGGAAGACGCTTCTTTTTTAAATTAATAAAAATATGAAGGTTCTCAAATTTGGCGGCACTTCCGTAGGATCGGTACAAAGTATCAAAACATTGGTGGACATAGTTAAGGAGGCTCATCAGCATAATGGGGGTCTTGCAGTCGTAACCTCCGCCATGGGTGGTGTTACGAACAGTTTGCTGGAAATTGCCGGCCTGGCAGAGCAACAAAAGGATTATTCTTCATTTATTAAAGAGATAGAACAACGCCATGTAGAGGTTATCAAGGCGCTGGTGCCTGCCAAAAATCAGAACCCTTTGCTGATGCAGCTAAAAATTTATCTGAATGAGCTGGAAGAACTATTATCGGGTGTGACGGCACTGAAAGAATTATCCCTTCGCACCAAAGACAGTATCCTCAGTTATGGTGAGTTGTGCTCTACTTATATGGTGGCAGGCATTTTACGGCAACATATTCCTCAGGCTAAGTTCACGGATGCAAGAGAGATCATTCTGACAGATGCTCATTGGGGAAATGCACATATTCACGAAACAAAAACCTGCGAACTTATTTGTGAATATTTTGCAAAAAATAAAGAGGCACTTTGTTGCGTAACGGGTTTTATTGCCAGCAATGATAAACATCAGACTACCACTTTAGGAAGGGGAGGGAGTGATTACACGGCTTCCATTATCGGCGCTGCCCTGCAAAGTGAAGAGATCCAGATATGGACCGATGTAGATGGTTTCATGACCGCCGATCCCCGGATGGTGGAAAAAGCTTTCAGCCTCCCTGAAATTTCTTATACAGAGGCGATGGAGCTGTCTTATTTCGGGGCAAAAGTCATTTATCCGCCAACGATGATACCTGCTTTTGCCCACCACATTCCCATTGTTATACGGAACACATTTAACCCTGCCTTCAAAGGAACTTATATCCGTGATAATGCGCATCGCAATGGCAGCATGATACGCGGGATTGCCTCCATTAATGAAGTGGTTTTGATCAATGTGCAGGGAAGCGGCATGATCGGGAAAACAGGCTTTAGCGGCAGGTTATTTTCTGCAGTTGCCAAAGAGCATATTAATATTATCCTCATCACTCAGGCATCTTCGGAACACAGTATTACGCTTGCGGTCAGCCCCGAAGAAGCTCGTAAAGCCAGGCAGGCTATTGAAGAGGAATTTGAACTGGAGTTGCAAACTAAGAAATTAGATTATCCCCAGATAGAAACTTCTTTTTCCGTCCTGGCTGTAGTCGGAGAAAACATGAAGCATACCGTGGGGATTACAGGGAAATTATTTTATGCGCTTGGAAGAAATGGAATTAATGTAGCTGCTATCGCGCAGGGGTCGTCAGAATACAACATTTCCGTCGTGATCAGAAAAGAAGATCTTACGAAAGCATTGAATGTGGCACATGAGGCCTTCTTTCTTTCTCCCGTGAAAACGGTGAACGTATTTTATCTGGGGGTAGGCAATATCGGTAAAACATTACTGAGGCAGATTAAAGCCCACGAAGATTATTTATTGGAAAATAATTCACTTCGTATTCGTGTCATTGCCATTACCAATACTAAAAAAATGATCCTCAGGGAAGAAGGGATCCCTTTTAAAAGCTGGGAAAAGCTTTTCCAGGAAAATACGGAACCTGCCGATCTGAAAGTTTATTTTGAGAAAATGAAATCATTAAACCTTCCTAACAGCGTCTTTATTGATAATTCTGCCAGTGGTGAAGTTGTTAGTCATTACCCTGAAATATTTGCCTCTAATATTTCTATAGTTACCTGTAATAAATTAGGAAACTCGGGATCCTATGAACAATACAAGCTTTTCAGAAAGTTAGTTAAAAAATATAATGTGGATTTCTTTTATGAAACCAATGTAGGAGCAGGCTTACCGATTATTAAAACTTTGCAGGATTTATTAGTGAGCGGTGATAAAATATTGAAAATAGAAGCAATCTTATCCGGTACCATTTCTTATATTTTTAATGAGTTTAAAGGAGACAGGCATTTTTATGAAATAGTGCGTGAAGCACAGGAAAAAGGGTTTACAGAGCCCGACCCGCGCGATGACTTGAGCGGACTGGACTTTACGCGCAAAATGCTTATCCTGGCGCGTGACTCCGGTTACCCGATCGAAATGAACGATATTGAAATTCAGCATATTCTTCCTGATGCCTGCATGAAAGCTGCTACCGTGGATGCTTTTTATAAGGAAGTTGAAAAGGCGGACGCTCATTTTGAAAAGCTGAAGAAAAAGGCTGAGCAGCAGGGAAAAGTGCTGCGATATATCGGTATCATGGAGGATGGGAAAGTGAGTATTAAGCTGGAAGCGGTAGATAAGACACATCCTTTTTATTCGTTATCGGGGAGTGATAATATCATAGCCTTTACTACTTCACGATATAAACAACAATGTCCTTTAGTGGTCAAGGGGCCGGGAGCGGGCGCTGAAGTGACGGCGGCTGGAGTGTTTGCAGATCTTGTAAAGGTGGGCGCGAGATAAAGGTATTATTTCGAAGACATAACCCGGATTTAATTTGAGCAACTTTATAACTTTACAGTATGATATTTCATGATAGCGGATCTATCAAAGTATTCGCTCCGGCAACAGTAGCCAATGTGGTTTGTGGTTTTGATATTTTAGGTTTTGCCGTTGATACGCCCGGTGATGAAGTGATAGCCCGTTTTACAGATAAAAGAAGTGTTACTTTAAAAGCCATTCATGGAGATGATGGAATACTTCCTCTTGATCCTGAAAAGAATACAGTAAGCGCTGTAGTGATTAATTATTTGAAAAAGACTGGAGAAACAGGACAGGGAGTGGAGCTTGAATTGTTTAAGAAAATGCCCGTTGGCAGCGGTATGGGCTCCAGTGCCGCCAGCACGGTTGCCGGATTATTTGCGATCAATACCTTGTATGATAACAGGTTACCTTACAATGAACTGCTGCTGCTGGCAATGGAAGGTGAAAGGCTGGCATGCGGGCAAGGCCATGCGGATAATGTGTCGCCGGCTTTATTAGGTGGATTCGCATTAATAAGAAGCTATGACCCGCTGGACGTGATCAGATTACCTGTCCCTAAAGGATTAGTTTGTTCTCTTATTCATCCACATATTGAAGTTCAGACAAGGGAGGCCCGAAGAATTATCCGAAAACAGATACCCCTGAAGGATGCCGTTATTCAATGGGGGAATGTGGCAGGTTTTATCAGCGGATTGTATCAGGAGGATTATGATTTGATAGGGCGTTCCATGCAGGATATTATTATTGAGCCTGTACGCTCTATATTAATTCCCGATTTTTATGTATTAAAACAAAAGGCGTTGAATGCCGGCGCACTCGGATTTGGCATTTCGGGGTCGGGCCCTGCCGTGTTTGCTTTAAGCAGAGATGAACAGACCGCTCATGAAATAACAAATATTGTCAAACGACATTTTCAAAGCCAGGATATTGGTTCGGATAGTTATGTTTCATTCATCAATAAAGAAGGACCGAGAATTATCTGATTCTCCCAGTTGAGTAGCAGAAGTTGAACATTGAACATTGAATATTATTTGAATCTTGTTTTGCATTTTATTGAATTTCCAGTTATGAAGTTTTACAGTACAAATAATAAGAACCATAAGGTCTCTCTCAAGCAGGCCATTTTTCAAAGCCTGCCGGAAGATAAGGGACTCTATATGCCTGAATTTATTCCCACATGTGATGGTGCTTTTATTGGTTCATTGGCTGATTTGTCTTTTCAGGAGATCGCCTACGAAATCAGCAGACAGTTGCTTCAGGGGGAAATAGAAGATGTGGCTCTCAAAAATATGGTGGATGAAGCGGTAAATTTCCCTGCACCGGTTGTAACCCTGGATAAAAATGCGTACGTACTTGAATTATTTCATGGCCCATCCATGGCGTTTAAAGATTTCGGCGCACGTTTTATGAGCAGAATAATGGCTCATTTTCTGCAAAGGGGAAAAAAGAGATTGAATATTCTGGTGGCTACCTCGGGCGATACGGGGGGGGCTGTAGCTATGGGATTTTATGATGTGCCGGATATTCGGGTGATTATTTTATATCCATCCGGGAAAGTAAGTCCTGTGCAGGAACAGCAATTAACCACCTTAGGAAAAAATATCACCGCTTTAGAGGTGAACGGGACCTTTGATGATTGCCAACGCCTGGTAAAGCAGGCGTTTTTAGATGAAGAATTGAATGAACGGTTAAATTTATCTTCTGCCAATTCTATTAATATTGCCCGGCTGATACCCCAGACATTTTATTATTTTAATGCAGTGGCGCAGATAAGGTCGAAGGGAGATAAGCGCCCTGTAGTATTTTCAGTTCCCAGCGGCAATTTTGGAAATCTCACAGCCGGTCTTATTTCACAACGGATGGGACTTCCGGTGCATCATTTCGTGGCCGCCACTAATATGAATGATGAGGTGCCTCAATATCTCCAGTCGGGAAAATTTATCCCCTACCCATCCAGGCAAACACTTTCCAATGCAATGGATGTGGGTAATCCCAGTAATTTTTCACGCATGCTGGACCTGTTTGATAAGGATGCTGATAAAATGGCTGCCGCTATTTCGGGTTACAGCTTTGATGACGAGGAGACCCTGTCAGGTATCAGGCATGTCTTTCACCAGGACAAATATGTGATGTGCCCTCATACTTCAGTGGCATATCTCGGATTGAAAGAATATTTAAAAGAATATCCTGATATGGATTTGGCAGGTGTATTCTTATCTACAGCCCATCCTTGTAAATTTCCCGATGTATTTGATGAAGAAATAAAAAAGCAAATGGCTTATCCTTCACAAATGGAAGAACTTAAAAACAAAAAGAAGAATGCATTTTTAATGAATAATGATTTTGAAGAATTGAAAAGTTTTCTTTTAAAATAGATTTCGGATATTCCTTTTCCCTTTCAAATAGTATGTTTGTAAAAATTTTTAATGATGGAATTACAGGAAATAATTCAACAGGCATGGAACGACAGGACTTTATTGTCAGATAAAAAATATACAGATGCGGTGCTCACGGTAATAGAAGGAGTGGACAAGGGACAATTGCGTGCGGCCTATCCGGCGGAAGATGGCTGGAAGGTAAATGAGTGGGTAAAGCAGGCAATTTTACTTTATTTCGGCATTCAGCAAATGGAAACATATTCGCTTCCCCCTTTTGAGTTTTATGACAAAATGAAATTGAAAAGTAATTATAAAGAGTTAGGGGTGCGTGCCGTTCCGCATGCGGTGGCTCGCTATGGGGCTTATCTTGCCAGGAATGTGGTGTTAATGCCTTCTTATGTCAATATCGGTGCTTATGTGGACGAAGGAACCATGGTGGATACCTGGGCTACTGTCGGCTCTTGTGCGCAAATAGGAAAGCACGTTCATCTGAGCGGCGGAGTGGGAGTGGGGGGAGTATTGGAGCCTTTACAGGCTTCGCCGGTGATTATTGAAGACAGTTGCTTTATTGGTTCGAGATGTATTGTGGTGGAGGGTGTCAGAATTGAAAAAGAAGCTGTGCTGGGTGCCAATGTGGTACTTACCCAATCAACTAAAATAATAGATGTAAGCGGTCTTCAGCCGGTGGAATGTAAAGGGGTTGTTCCTGAAAGAAGTGTGGTGATCCCCGGTACTTACCCCAAACAATTCCCCGCAGGGATCTATCAGGTTTCCTGTGCGCTCATTATTGGAAAACGAAAAGCTTCTACGGACAAAAAAACCAGCCTCAATGATGCCTTGAGAGACTTTAATGTGTCGGTATAAAAAATAAGTATTAAAGCTGCAGAAGGATTTGTGAGATCAATAGGCGATGCAATTAATTCCATTTGCCCTAATCCATTGAGATACCAGAATACGTATAAGGATGTGAGGGAGTATATTCTTAAACACTATCCTTATTCTCTCATCTATCAAATAGATGGCATTCGTCATACTCTTATTATAATCCCGGTTTTTCATCATAGGCGTAATCCTGCCATTAAGTACTATGAGATATAAATAAGTCGCTGTGACCGACGACGCTCCCTGAGAGTGTTATTCTCTTCTTCCAAAGAATATTGCAATTTTCAAGTAATTGGAGATCATACCGTTATAATTATATTAGTTAACTATTTAGCTAAACATTTAAAAAAATAGTTGCTCAGTTAATAAATTAGCTATACCTTTGTTTTAAATAATACAATGATGGCAAAATCAATGAAAGAACTTACCCGCGCAGAAGAGCAGATCATGCTGATATTATGGGATTTGGGAAAGGGGTTTGTAAAAGAGGTGCTGGCTCAGTTACCCAAACCCAAGCCTGCTTACAGCACCGTTTCCACTATTATCAGAATATTAGTGGATAAAGGATTTGTAGGTTATAAAGTGTATGGCAACACCTATGAGTATTTTCCAAAAATTTCTCTTGAACAATACAGGGAAACTGAAACCAGGAAGTTGCTGGAAGGTTATTATGAAGATTCTTTGGGAAGCCTGGTTTCTTCCTTTGTGGAGAAAAAAGTGCTGGATATAGAAGAAGCCGATAAGATCATCAAATTACTTCAACAATTTAAAAAATCCCAATCATGAATGCTTCCTGGTTTATCCTCTTCAACTTGTACCTCGCTCTCTGGTTGCTGATGTATCTCCTGTTTTTCAGCAAGTCTTCCTGGTTTAAAATGTCCAGGTTTGTTTTGTTGTCCGGTATCTTCTGGGCATTTGTCCTGCCCTGGGCTCATTTCCCCGGAGGAATTTCAAATAATCTGGCTGTGGCCGCACCATCTGCTATATCATCTGTATCAGCAATGCCCGGAATGGTTCAGGGTATTCAGCCAATGACCTCTATGCATTCGGTACCTTTATTTCCGGTTTGGCATGTTGTCGTAATCCTTTATTGGTCTGGTGTAGTGGTGATGGGCATGCTTTTCTTAATGAAGCTGATTCGTTTGTATTCCTTTACCAAAAAATATCCCCGGCATCATGAAGGTGATCACGTGCGGGTGATCACTCAGCTTCCCCACTAAATATTTGCCTTCGGAAGATATTTGTTTGCCCCGGATAATACGCCGGATGTCATTCTTCAGCATGAATTGAATCATATCCGCAGCCGGCACACAATAGATAGTTTGATCCTCGAAGTGATGAAGATATTTTGCTGGTTCAATCCGGCAGTGTATCTGTATGCCAAAGCAGTGAAAACGTTACATGAATATATGGCAGATGCCCGGGCTTCTGCCACTATTGAAAAGGAAGCGTATGCAAAGATGCTGGCATATTATGTATTTCGTGTTCCCGGCATAGGCTTCACCGATCATTTTTATAATCATTCTCAGCTTCAAAAACGTATCATCATGTTACAAAAACAAAATTCATCCCGAAACGCAGGCTGGAAATACCTGCTGATTGCTCCGCTCCTGGCAGCGTTGACTGTTATTTCTCTTTCCTCATTTACTTTAAAAAATAAAGTATCCGGTATAATCATTTCTCTTTCGCCTACGGCGCAACAATTTAATGTAAAAGGTGTGGTTACTGATCAATATGGAAAGCCAATTTCAAAAGCAACTATCATAGTTTATGGAACTCAAATGGGTACCCTAACAAATAATAATGGACATTTTTCATTGAAAAATGTCCCTAACAATGGTATATTAGTTATTTCTATGGTGGGATATACAACCATTTCAGTAAATGTAAATTCTGAAAAAGCATTGCATTTAACTCTATATTCCAGCCCTGCACATTTGAGCCCTGTAGTAGTAGTGGGTTATTCCACAGGAACACTTAAACCTTCTTCGAAAGCGAGCAATGGAAAACCCTTTGTGTTTGTAGAACAAATGGCAAGCTTTCCAGGTGGAAAAGAGGCTTTGTTGAAATTCTTACACGATAATATCAGATATCCTCAGGAGGCTCGTAAAGAATTTATACAGGGAACAGTGATAGTCGGTTTCACAGTTGATCAAGATGGCAGTTTAAGTGAAATACGCACTATTAATGATTCCCTTGGCGGAGGTTTGGAACAAGAAGCTATCCGTTTGATAAAAGCTATGCCAAAATGGATTCCGGGTATTCAGAATGGAGAGAAGGAAGCTGTCCCATATACTTTACCGATACGATTTATTTTGCAGGATGGTGGTTCTCCGCAAGATGTTCAGTAAACATAAATGGAAGGATGTTATTTGGGTGTATGACAAAATGCACTAAGCGGCAGACTGGATTAAATGGATGAGGGTTGTCCATTGATTACTTTTCCAACAGGCTCTCAGATCAGCGATGTACTGTGCTCCCTCCATGGACCA
>SCQT01000079.1 GCA_004322015.1 Chitinophagaceae bacterium | reverse complement strand
TCGCCCATTAGTTACTGTTTAAGTGTGGTAACTCAAACATAACTATTTTGGATGGTTCTTACTGGGCCATCCTTTTTTTTTCTCCTTTTTCAATTATTTTAGTCGGACAATAGTGATAAAATACTTATTTTAAAAGCATGCTTTTTTTCCTTATTCTCCCTGAATTGTTTCACAACCTTCCATGAATTGGTATTTAAAATTTCTCCTTTACTGCACCAGCCTCTCTTTGCCACATCTACACCCAGTTGCATGTTATGAAATTGTGTCAATGCATGTGAATCTGTGCTGATTGTGATAATGATGCCTTTATCAATGGCATCCTTTACCAGATCATCTTTCAAATCTAAGCGTTCCGGCTGTGCATTGATCTCGATAGCCGTGCCGGTAGCCGCAGCTTTTTCAAAAAGCTTTCTCCAATCCACCGGGTATGGTTCTCTCCTGCCGATCAGTCGCCCGCTGGGATGACCGATGCAATGAACCGAAGGATGTTCGCATGCTTTCAACAATCGCTCCGTATTATCTTTATTGAAACCCGTATGAATGGATGCCACTACCCAATCAAATTCTTCCAACAAGTCATCCGGAAGATCCAGAGAACCATCTGCCAGAATATCTACCTCAGTACCTTTCTTCACCAGCTCTTTACCGATCTTTTTATTCACTCTGTCAATTTCCACAAACTGTTTTCGGAATTCCGCAGGCTTCAGTCCTCCGGCAATTCTTTCACTCGGAGAATGATCCGTCATGATAATATATTCATACTGCGGAAATTCCTTCATAATGTATAGCGCAATCGCCTCGATCTCTTCACTACCATCGCTCCAGGTGCTGTGCATTTGCATATCCCCTTTGATATCCTTTATTTCAATAAGTTCAGGCAGCTTTCTTTTCATAGCCATTTCTATTTCTCCCCTGTCTTCTCTCAACTCGGGAGGAATAAATTGCAGGCCCAAACAATGATACACTTCCTCCTCAGTTTTTCCCGCAAGCAGGGTATCAGTTTTTTCATCTAATAAGCCATACTCATTTAGTTTCCATCCTTTTTCTTTCGCCATCAGGCGAAGTTGTATATTATGTTCTTTGGATCCTGTAAAATATAATAATGCGGATCCGTATTCATGGTCATTCACTAGCCGTAAATCTACTTGTGTATGATTTTTTATGAGTAAAATACTTGCCTTGGTTTCCCCCTTTGCCAACACTTTGTCACACTGCGGTATGGAGATAAAACCAGCTATTACTTTTTTCCAGTTACTTCTTTCTGCGGTTGTAATAATATCAATATCGCCAATTGTTTCTTTCTTTCTGCGAAGGCTTCCGGCCAGTGCCGCTTTTTTGACACCGGGGATTTTCAAAACTATATCCAGTATCTCATTACCTGCTATTAATGCTTCCGAGAGCAACATCCGTTCACGTGACTCTTTGAACAATTTCAATCCCCGCTTCATATTCTCTATCTTCCTCGGACCAAAACCCTTTAATTTTTCTATTTTTCCTTCCTGAATAGCTGCAATAAGAGTATCACGGTTATCCACCTTTAACTCCTCATGCAATGTTTTTATAGTAGCCGGTCCGAATCCGTTTATATCCATGAGATCGAGCAGATCCTGAGGTACTTCTTTTCTTAACTTTTCATAAGTTTTTATTTTCCCCGTTTTAAGGAATTCCATGATCTTCTCCCCAATACTTTCACCAATCCCGCTGAGTTTATCTAAGGATTGCACATCCGTAGCATATACGCTGATGTCTTCTTTCAGATTATTCATTGTCCGTGAGGCGCCCTCGTATGCCAATGCCCTGAATCTTTCCTCCTTACCCTTGTAACGATAACAGGACGCCATCCGGTGAAAGATCCCGGCCAACTCAGAATTATGGTTGGTTCGGGTCTCTTTTTGTTGAATGACTGCATGATTCATATTCTTTGGCATTAAGGCGCACAAAACCTAAACAAAAAAATAGAAAATTATATGTGAAATCAATGAGGATAATCAATGAATGAGATGATAATCGTCATGATTCATTAGGGAAAACGAAGCGATTTTTATACAATGATGAAATGGTTATTACTTTTTACTCTGTTGTTATGGAGCCCACTGATTGTTTTTTCCCAGGATGCAAGATCCATTGTCCAAAAAGCGGATGAAAAAATGCGGGGAAATACTTCACAAGTGGAAATGACCATCCGGACTGTACGCCCCGCATGGTCAAGAGAAATGGATATCAAAGCATGGGTAAAAGGAACAGATTATTCAATGATATTGATCCGGTCCCCTGCAAAAGATAAAGGTATAGTCTTCCTCAAGCGCAAAAAAGAAGTTTGGAACTGGATGCCCGCTTTGGAAAGAACAATCAAACTGCCCCCGTCCATGATGAGCCAGTCATGGATGGGCACTGATTTCACCAATGATGATCTGGTAAAAGAATCATCCATTGTGAATGATTACGATCACAGCATCATTGGAGACACGATAATTGACAATCGTAATTGCTACATCATTCAAATGATCCCTAAACCGGAAACGGCAGTCGTATGGAGTAAAGTGATCGTTTGGATTGATAAGAAGGATTATCTGGAGCTGCACACACTGTTTTATGATGAAGATGGCAAACTGATCAATACAATGAATGCTTATGACATAAAATTAATGGACGGAAGGCTGATACCTACTCATTTTGAAATGATACCTGCCGATAAAAAGAATCAGAAAACTGAAATGATATATAAAAATGTTCAGTTCAATAAAGCGATCGAGGATAATTTTTTTATAACTGAAAAAATGAAAACATTAAGCTGATGTGGCTGTTCCGGTTTGCATGGAAAAATATGTGGCGAAATCGTCAACGCACCGCTATTACAATGGCGGCAATCTTTTTTGCCGTTATTCTTTCGGTTGCTGCAAGCAGCTTGAAAGAAGGCATATTCGACAACCTGGTAAAAAACGTCGTGAGTTTTTATACAGGCTATATACAGATTCATAAAAAGGGATATTGGGATGAACAAGTTCTGGACAACAGTTTTAGTCCCGATAAAGAACTGGAACAAAAGATTCTGCAGCAAAAGAATATTGTATCCCTTGCCCCGCGTCTGGAATCTTTCGCTCTGGTGTCTTCCGGAAATATCACCAAAGGCAGCATGGTGGTAGGTATTGACCCCAAGGGAGAAGACAGGATCACTTCGCTGAGAAGCAAACTGATCTCAGGAAATTATATTGAGAACAATGATCATGCGGTGCTGCTTTCGCAAGGCCTGGCAGAAAGACTGAAACTGAAAGCTCGCGATACCATTATTTTGATAGGTCAGGGCTATCATGGCACTACTGCAGCCGGAAAATATTCTATAAAAGGAATAGTGAAATTCGGTTCGCCCGAATTGAATGACCGCTCTTTATTTATGCCTTTACCGCTTGCACAGGACATGTATGGGGCAGGAGATAATATCACTTCATTTGTATTATCTCTTCATCATCCTTCTGAGTTAGAAGCAACATCTTCTCTGATACGATCTGCCATCGGAAACGAATATGAAGTGATGACATGGGGAGAAATATCACCGGACATCAAACAACATATCGAGACCGATTCCAAGAACATGCGGGTCGTCCATTGGATCCTTTACCTGCTTATCAGCTTCGGTATTTTGGGGACATTACTGATGATGATGGTGGAAAGAAAATTCGAAATGGGGATGTTGGTAGCTGTGGGAATGAAGAAGATAAAATTAGCGGCCTTATTGACAATTGAATCAATATTTACTGTTTTATGCGGATGCATATTAGGAATTATCCTAAGTATCCCTCTGGTGTTTTATTTAAATGTCCATCCGCTTCGCATTGGCGGCGAGACTGCAAAAGCATACGAACGTTTCGGTTTCGAAGCGGTTTTCCCTGCTTCAACCGCAGCTTTCAATTTTATTTATCAGGGAATTATAGTGTTGATCATCGGTTTGGTATTGTCTCTGTATCCCATGTACAAAGCATTCAGGTTAAATCCTGTCAAGGCAATGAAAAAATAAATTTGTTATGATCTACCTGATGGCATGGCGAAATATCTGGCGAAACAAAATACGAAGCATCATTATCATGCTGTCTGTAGTAATAGGTTTATTTGCCGGAATTTCTGTCTTGGCTCTTTATAACGGTATGATGAAGAGCCGCATCCGAACCGTGATAGAAGCCGAAGTGGGGCATCTTCAAATCCATCATCCTGAATTTAAAAAGGATTATGAACCTGTTTTTGTTTTAAAAAATGGAGATGAAATTTTAAAATCAATCCGTCTCATCCCTGAGATAAAATATGCTGCACCCAGGAGCGTTACCCAGGGGATGCTTTCCACTGCTACCGGCAGTTCGGGAATTCAGATCAATGGAATTATTCCGGAATTGGAATATCGCACATCTCAATTACAGAAAAAGATTATTGAAGGAACCGGCTTTTCAGGCAATAAAAAAAATGAGATTCTGATCGGAAAGAAATTGGCGGTTAAAATGAAATTAAGAACCGGCTCTAAGTTAGTGCTCACTTTCACAGACACAAGCGGCAATATTGTATCAGGAGCTTTCAGGGTGACAGGGATTTACCAGTCAGATAATGCCCCTTTAGACGAAAAAAATGCGTATGTGAGAATGAGCGATCTGAACATACTGTTAGGTACTGGAAACTCTTTTCACGAAATAGCATTATTGCTGAATAAAGACAAGGACCTGGAAAAAGTTCAGAACCGGCTGAAGCAAAAATTTCCGGAAACGCTTATTGAATCCTGGAAAGAGATTTCACCCGAGACTCAATTGTTGGTAAATACCGTAGATCAATATTCCTACATGATTATGTTTATCATCATGCTTGCGCTGGCTTTTGGCATTGTCAATACGATGCTGATGGCGATCATTGAAAGAACAAAGGAAGTGGGAATGATGGTCGCATTGGGAATGAACAGGCTTCGTGTTTTTCTTCTGGTATTAATGGAAACAATGTTCCTTACGCTGGCAGGAACACCTTTTGGTTTATTCCTCGGATGGATAGTTATCAATTATTATAATAAAAACGGATTGGATTTTTCCGGTTCGGGAAAAGAAATGATGTCAAGCTTTGGATTTGGCACTATGATCTACCCCGAGTTTCCGGCAGAAAGGGTTTTTGGAGTGATGATGATCGTAACGGGAACAGCTTTGATCGCATGCATTTTTCCGGCGGTGAAAGCGCTGCGGTTACAACCGGTGGAAGCATTAAGAAGATAAAATATTTTATGAACAATACGGTGATTGACGCTCATAATATCAGTAAAGTGTATAACCCGGAGACCATTCCGGTCTATGCGATCAACAATGTGCATCTGCATTTGGAGAAAGGAGAGTTCACGGCTCTGGTAGGGCCCTCAGGTTCAGGAAAAACAACATTGTTAAATCTTATCGGCGGGTTGGATAAGCCTGACAATGGAAATATTTTTATCAATGGAATTGACATTACACGGCTTTCTGCCAATGAACTGATCAATTTTCGCCTGCATAATATTGGTTTTGTGTTTCAGTCTTTTAACCTCATTCCGGTGCTTACTGCCAGAGAAAACGTAGAATTCATCATGCTGTTGCAGAGGATTAAAAAAAGAAACAGGGAAAATAGAATTACTCAGTTGTTTAAGCAGATTGGTTTGGAGGACAGGATTAACAGCAGGCCGGCTTATCTTTCGGGAGGCCAGCAACAACGTGTAGCAGTAGCGAGAGCTTTAGCATCCAAGCCACAGTTTGTATTAGCCGATGAACCTACTGCAAATCTCGATTCCAAATCTGCCTCCAATCTCTTAGACATTATGGATAAATTGAATAAGGAGGAAGGGATGACTTTTATTTTTTCCACTCATGACCCACGGGTAATAGAGAGAGCGAGACGGGTGATCACCCTGGTAGATGGACGAATTTCATCTGATACAGCAGTCGTGGAAACTTCAATACCGCATCATATTAACTCGTAGTATGAAATATTTCTTGTTGATTATATTATTTTTTTTTAAAACCCAGGCAGGCCAAACGCAGGATAGTGTAGAAACAAAAAAAGAATGGGAATTGAATGGTTATATAAAAGATCTTCAGTCATTAAGTTTCGATAAAAATTCTGATAATCTCATTAGCGGCAATCTCATCCATAACAGAATAAATCTCAAATGGAAACCTTCTACACAATATATCGCTGCGGTAGAGATCCGTAACCGTTTGTTTTGGGGCGATGAGGTCAAACTCATTCCTGATTTTGCCAAAAATCTTCGCAACGGGAATGAATGGATGAACCTTTCGGTCGTATGGTTGAACAAATCCGGTTTGATATTGCATTCCAATATTGAACGTTTATGGATGGAAGTCCGGGAAACAAAATGGAAGGTGAGGGCAGGAAGACAACGCATTAATTGGGGAGTTGCCACCATCTGGAATCCGAACGATATTTTCAATACTTATAATTTCCTCGATTTTGACTATGAGGAGCGGCCTGGATCCGATGCTGTGAAATTTCAATATATGATCAGCGACTTTTCTAACATTGAACTGGCAGAGGCTTCTTCCGTTGGAGATAAAAAAACAATTATCGCTGCGAAATATGCAACTAACCAATGGGGCTACGATTTCCAATTTACAGGTGGGATTTATCGAAGTCGTTTCACATTAGGAACATGATGGGCCGGCAGTATCGGTGATGCCGGCTTCAAAGGTGAAGCACAATATTTTTCAAAAGCAGATGATTCTGTCTCCGTTTTTAATACGACAATGGAAATTGATTATGCTTTCAAAAACGGATGGTATTTTAGTAGCTCTTTTTTGTATAACAGCAGAGGACTTTCAAAACCCCTGGAAAACTGGTCAAAGATAAGCTTCGAATTCTCACCTACGAATCTGATGCCGGCTCAATGGAGTTTTATTGTAATGGCTTCAAAAGAATTTACTCCCCTCTTGACAGGATCATTAAGCTTCGTTTACTCTCCGGGTATGAATCTTTTTATTTTTCTCCCGTCCCTAAAATATAATCTGGCGCCTAACCTCGATATAGATATGATCTTTCAATCTTTTTTTTTAGAGATGCAAAACAGGGTGCAGGGTGCAGCTTATAAAGGATTTCTAAGATTAAAATGGAATTTCTGACTGGCTATATCCGGAGAGAGGGATTGATGATATCATTACTATGGCACCCACCGGATTGAAAAATCCATTCCTGACAGTATAGCGGAGGGGAAAGCAGTTTTGTAATAAATTTGCTGCAGAATACAATAGTTTGAACAAAAAATAATGAAGACATGTATAGACTGAAGATTCTGAATACCTATTTTATAACTCATGATGTAAAAAGATTTATTTTAGAAAAGCCTCAGGGATTTGTTTACCGGCCCGGACAATCCGCACATATTTCTATTAATCTTCCGGGCCTGGATAATGAAATCCGGCCTTTTACATTCACTTCGCTCAACGATTGGCCTTATCTTGAATTCATTATTAAAATTTATGACGACAGGAAAGGTATTACTCACGAGTTAGGTAAATTACACCGTGGTACGGAGTTAATTTTGCATGATATTTTTGGAACAATAGAATATAAAGGTCCTGGTATCTTCCTGGCAGGAGGCACCGGCATTACACCATTTATTGCCATTTTCCGGGCTTTATTTTTTAGTGGTAATTTGCGCAATATCGGGCTTATCTATTCCAATAAAAGTGAAGATGATATTATACTCAGGGATGAATTATTTCGAATGCTGGGCCCGGCTTATATTAATGTATTTACACGCCAGGGAGTAATTGGTTTTCGTGAACGCCGTATAGACCGTAGCTTTCTTATTGAAACCATTGGTAATTTTGATACCCGTTTTTATGTATGCGGCCCCAAAAGTTTTACTGAAGACATCACAAAAGATCTGATAAGCCTCGGTGTAAAACCCCAGTCGCTGATTATATAGTTTTATTTCCGGTCAGTATTTAAGAATCTTATTCGTTTGACTCCGATAAATCCATATTTTTCAAAAATATCCGGACCCGGAATAAATTTCTGACCATATGATCACGGTCATGATTTATCAAAACTGCCTCCCCTAATTTTTATTGATGATAATCATATCAATACCTATATACTTAGCTTTGAATCGAGACAACCTGTCTTTCTCTTTTATTCCTTTGTGCTCACCGATACCAAACACTTCATCATTATCATAAAATGATTTTAACAGGTGTCTCTGAAGCAGCATTTGATGAATAAAATAAACTTCTCCGATAACAGGCGGCTTAAAAAATCTTAGTTCCATAAACTTATTTGTATCATAGGTGAATAATATTCAGTCGTTCGATTTAATTCCTGTATTTATTCATAAGATTATACAACTTTTCGACGTCCGTAAGATTGCATAATTGTGTTCCTTCATTCATAGTGGCCGCAGTGCCACAGGCAACCCCAAACCGGACAGCCTCTTTAATGTTTTTGTTTGCTGATAAATACATTGTGATGCCTGCAACCATGCTGTCTCCTGCACCGACAGTACTTTTACGTTTTACCGGCGGCGCCATAAATTGTTCAATAATATCTTTCGTAACAAGCAATGCTCCTGCCGCACCCATGGATACCACTACTACCTCGCTGATATTTTTTGAAATGATCTCTTTTGCCGCATCCGCTATTTGACTGCCATGCAGTTCTTCTTTACCCGAAAGCACACTTAATTCATTAAGGTTAGGTTTTAACAGGTACGCATCTCTTACCGCATAAGTTTTTAGGGTTTCTCCGGGAATATCTATGATCAGTTTTGCGCCTTTTTGTTTGGCTATCGCAGCCGCCTGTTCAAATATACTTGCAGGATAACCCGCCTGCATACTCCCGCTCACCACAAGGTATTTACAGTCAGTCATATCTTCAACCGCCATTAAACATTGTTGCCAGTGGAATTCTCTGATAGGGTCCCCCGGTGTGATAAAACGATATTGAAGATTCGTGGCCTTATCCGTGATCATAATATTTTCACGCGTATCCACACCGGTATCAATCACCTTTGACCTGATTCCTTCTTTCTGTAACAAAGAGTTTAAAATGATACCTGTATAGCCTCCAGCAAGATAAATCGCCGACAAATCATTACTGCCTAATCTTTTTAACGCCTTTGCCACATTAATACCGCCACCGCCGGCTTCATTTTTAAAAGCGGCACAACGAAGTTTTTTGTCCGGCAATAATGCTTCAACGGCACTGCTTTTATCAATGCATGGATTGAATGTTATGGTGACGATGGATGACATATTTCCGAGGCTATAATTGTTCAAATATTTTGGAACAATCGTAGGATACCTGCTCAATCATAATTTATTGATCAGTTTGGATCTTTATTCTCTGCTATCGCGGTTACCTCTTTACGCTCCATAAGAGGATTTAAATCGCGCAAAGGCAATGATCTTTCTGCCTTATTGATATTTTCTATTCCTGTCAATAAAGCATCCTCATTAAATGAAATACTACTGATACCCTCCTGTACCAGAAACTGCGCAAATTCAGGAAAATCACTCGGCGCCTGACCGCATAAACCGATGTGCCTGTGGCATGCCTTTGCTTTGCCGATCATCATGCTTATCATCTTCTTGGAAGCTTCATTTTGCTCGCTGAAAATATTTGAAATTAAAGTGGAGTCCCTGTCTATACCTAAAGTTAACTGTGTCAAATCATTTGAGCCAATGGAAAATCCATCAAACAACTCCGCAAAATCTTCTGCCAATAACACATTGGAAGGTATTTCAGCCATTACATAAATTTCAAGTGAGCTATCCTTTTTTCTGCTTAAGCCAAACTCTTCCATGATTTGTATCACTTTTCTTCCCTCTTCAATTGTTCTGCAAAACGGGATCATCACTTTTACATTCGTCAGGCCCATTTCCTCCCGCACTTTTTTTATGGCTGCACATTCAAGTTTATACCCATCTTTATATAAATCGCTGTAATATCTTGATGCGCCGCGAAAGCCAAGCATAGGGTTCTCTTCTTCGGGCTCAAACTGTTTACCGCCAATCAAATTTGCATATTCATTGGTTTTAAAATCGCTCATACGAACAATGACATCCTTCGGATAAAATGCAGCAGCAATGGTGGCCACTCCCTGTGAAAGCTTGTCCACAAAAAAATCTTTTTTATCTGCATACCCTTGTGTAAGGTTCATGATCTTTTGTCTTGCCGCTTCGTCTTTAAGCAGATCAAAATTTACCAAAGCCATTGGATGTGCCTGTATAAAATGTGTAATGATAAATTCCAGGCGCAACAATCCTACCCCGTCATTAGGATAAAAAGATGTTTGAAATGCCTTGTCTGGATCCGCAAGGATCAGCATTACTTTTGTGGAACCAGGCCTTTTGATCTTACTGACGTCAATTTCATTTTTCACGAAATTTAATTGGCCGTCATATACATAACCGGTGCTTCCTTCGCCACAACTTGCCGTGATCATTTGCCCGTCTTTGACGGCCGTAGTGGCATTTTTACAGCCCACAATCGCAGGCACACCCTGTTCACGTGCCACTATGGAAGCATGGCTCGTCCTGCCGCCTTTATTAGTGATAATGGCAGAGGCCTTTTTTAATATGGGATCCCAATCAGGACTGGTTATATCAGTTACTACAATCTCCCGTTCGTTCAGTTTTGAGGCATCCTCAGGTGACTGAAGAACGCGGGCAATACCCGTGGCAATTTTCCTCCCTATTGCACTCCCCGATGTTAATACAGTCCCTTTCTCTTTTAACTCATATTCTTCAATCACTGCGGCATTCTTTTGTGAATGCACCGTTTCGGGCCTTGCCTGTATAATAAACAATTCATGCGTTATTCCGTCTTTTGCCCATTCAATATCCATAGGCGCTTGATAATGTTCTTCTATTATCAAAGCCCAGCTTGCAAGCTGTGCAGCTTCCTCATTGCTCAACACATACTGGTTACGCTTTTCTGCAGGAGTTTCCACATTGATGGTGGAGGTGCCTGTTTTATCATCCGCATACTTCATCGTAAGTAGCTTGGAACCAAGTTTTTTTTGGATAACCGGATTTTTCCCCTGCCGTAATGTCGGCTTAAAAATATAATATTCATCAGGAGTAACTACCCCCTGTACGATGTTTTCACCCAGGCCCCAGACACCTGCCAGATGAATGACATCGGGGAAGCCCGATTCAGGCTCCAGTGTAAAACCTACGCCGGAGCAAGCCTTATCTGACCTGACCATTTTTTGCACGCCTGCCGATAATAAAACTTTTTCGTGTGCGAAACCATTGTCTTCACGGTATTTTATGGCACGGGCCGTGTAGAGGGAGGCGAAACATTTATGCACTGCCTCCACCACCGCTTCGTCACCTTTAATATTCAAATAAGACTCATGCTGGCCGGCAAAACTTGCATTGGGTAAATCTTCCGCAGTCGCGCTACTCCTTACCGCCACTTCCACAGGTGTACCTCCGCATAAATCATGGTAATGTTGAATGATCTCTTCAGAAATTTTCACGGGAATTTTTGCATTTGATATCAATGCCCTCGCCTTTGCGCTTATTTCATCCAGATTAGAATAATCTTTCCTGTTTAGAGAGGCTAAAACCTGCCTGAGTTCAGCGCTTAGATTATCTACTTCTAAAAACTTAGAAAAGGCAAAGGCAGTAGTTGCAAAGCCATTCGGGACGCGAATACCTTTGCCAGACAGCTTATTATACATCTCCCCTAGAGAAGCATTTTTCCCGCCAACAGAGGCTACGTCTTCAATGCCTGTTTCAGAGAATCTTTTAATATAAGGCCCCATCATTAGCTATTAAAGTTGTAAAATTAATTATAATAAAAAAGGATAGCACCGACAGCCATCATTAAGGAAATTGATTATCCTCAGCTTATGGATTGACTACTGAATCCGTCATCGGTAAAATAATTGTAATCAAAGAAATATGGCTGTGTTTTATTGAATGACATACTAAGATGCAAGGATTTATCAAACTGAAATAAGGTATCGGCTCTAACAAGTATTGTGCTCGCACTCTGTGGATTTTATGTAAATTTTGAACAAGAAGAGCATATCGGGATTATTCCAAATTAAGCCGGTTTGGATTTCTCCCTGCGTATAAGCACCACTGCAAATACAGCCACCCATAGCAGGAACGCTCCTATATTAATACGTTCCCAAAGCCCGATATATGGTGTCGGAAGATTTTGACTAATGCCGGGCGACTCTAACCACGTCAAGGTGCCAAACACGATAAAAATTGCCAGTGTTGCAATTGAATAAATGCGGCAGCGTTTACCCAGTGCGGCAGCGCCAAAAATTATGATTAAAAGCATAAATATAAGGGTCACCATCGCCCATACAATATGCAGGCTGTCGGTGAGAGAACCATTCCCCAATGCAATAATTTGCCGTTGATGCATTGCAGGCCAGTAAAGATTAAAAGTACTATCGGCGATTATCAAACTTCCCATAATCTTTAATGTGCGGCTTCCTGATGATATTCTTAATACACCCCATCCAAATAGCGCAAAAAACAGAGGATAGGGCAAAACCAGTAAAACCCAAAGTATTCTTGTGGGAGCATTGATGGCAGACAGTTCGCTGACAGTGACGGAAACGATGCTATAACCGGGGTACATTATTGGGACAAAAATATTGATAGCTAAATACCAGACAGATGAGAAAATGCCAAAAAGCAGTAAGATTCTACCGGTTGTAGCAGATTCATTCCTGGCAATAATGAGCGGCATTGCCATTACCAAACCCAATAATACCGGCACACCCCACATCAGATGCAGCCAATGCAACTCGCGAAGGATAATGATTTCAACAACAAACCAAATGTAAAGACCGCCGAGCGCCAGGGAAGAAAACCACCAGTCGGATGCAGCCTTTCGAAGTACCGAAATAAAAGTAATCAGGTTCAAAACTCCCAATGCAAAAAGGATGATTCCGGGAATCAGGAAATCAGTAAAAAATCCGTGCATTATCTGAACAGGCATATTCATTAACCGGCCATCCGGCTCAAGTATGAGAAGTGTGCCCCCTAAGAAACATCCCGCCGCTTCATACCCCAAAACAACGAGTAAAATGATTCGCTGCCAGCCATGTGTCGTAAATTTTTTTTGCGCCGGCAGGCTTTTTCCAGGCAATTCAGTACGTACTGTTATCATGACTCTAAGTTCTAAATTTTACATTTAAAGCTATTTTATGATGAATTCCAAAAGAATGATTGCCGTCAATGATGTCGGTGTTTTTAGTCAATCGGCATAAAAAAATTTTCATTTCATACTGATATGTTTTGCGTGAATGGCCGGCAGGTTCTGAAAAAGCGCCGGGTGTGATGAAGTTCAGCAGTCAGGTTGACCATCGTCATCATAACAGTGTCATATATTCTTCAATTTTGTGTATGTTATGGATTGCATCATTGGTCATCATATTGTTTTTCTTGTGGCTGTTATTTTCAATATTGGAATTCAGGATAGACACAAGAGTTCCGGTAATAATGATGCAGTGGCAAGGGTTGGGAAAAGCCGTTTTTGTATATGAAAATGAAGAATGGTGGCTGAAATTTCGAATACTGTTCTTCTCTGGCAAACGGGATGTGATTACAATGATTTTTTCAAGCGGGAAGAAAAAGAAAAAAGCGAAAAAAAGTAACAAAAGCAGGAGTAACCAAAGTCGGCGATTCACCGTTTCCCGATTGTTCAAATTAATGAAAACATTCCGGATTGTTGAATGCCGAATTGTCATTAGCGATGAAGATGAAACCTTAAACGCGCGCCGGTATTGGCTCAATTTTTTTCCACTAACACAACAGTATCTCCATGTCAATTTTATGGATGACAGCTTTCTGGTAATGGTGATTGAAAACAGGCTATGGAGGATCATTTATGCCTTTATTAAATAAAATATTGTTCATTCTTAAATAAAATTTTATGGCAATCAATTTAGAAGAAACAGTAAGGCAGCTTACTGATTTTATGAAAACAGAAGCGAAGTCCGAAACCATTATCGGACAGCAGTTTCAACTGGGAGAATTTACCTGTGTGCCGGTCATTAAATTTGGAATGGGACTCGGTTATGGTGGGGGAGAAGGACAGGGAGATGCGCCCAACAAAGGAAAAGGCGAAGGAATAGGTACTGGTGCCGGTGGCGGTGTAGGTCTAATGCCCGTTGGTTTTCTTGTTACCCGGCAGGACCAGATTTCTTTTATTCCTGCCACCAACCGCAAAGGTATTGGCGCCGCATTTGAAAAAGTGCCTGATCTGATAGAAAAGTGGATGGATAAAAAAAGAGGGAAACAAAAAGGAATGGATTGATTTATGAAATAGTTAACACATTATAGTCCTTAATTTTATTTACTATATCGGCGATGTTCTCTTTTTTCACGCCATCTATATCATGTCTCATAGATTTCTTAATCTGCGGGTCTTTTATAATCCATGATCCCATTCTGAGAATAATGGCATCTTTCCACGATAGTTTATTAATAGTCAGTCTTCCAGGAAGAAAGTTAACTTCATTACCTTTAACTAATTCCACAGGTATATTGTCCCGGAGGATTTTTTCTTGTTTCTTCTTTTCAGAAGAAGGCGTGGCACAAACGATTACAAAAAATAATTTCTTATTTACCAAGACATGATAATTTTTCTTGACCCATTTAGCGATAAGCAGCTTTCCCACATATACCGAACTGCAAATTATTAACACATCGGCATTCTTAAGCTTTGAATAATCAAAATCCTCCAATGCTGAAACTTTTAGATTGGTTTCTACGGCTATCCATTCAGCATATTGCTTAGTGGCGCCATACTTTCCTTTATAAATAATAAAGCCATTCATGATTCCTGAAGATTAAAAGATTGGAGGATTACTTTTTAAAAAAATATTTTCATCACAGCGAAATAATTTTCCACTGACAAAACAATAAATTTTTACGGGAGGATAAAATGATCCCTGTCAGCAAACATAATGACAGTCGTCAAAGGATTGCATTTACGGTTTCACCCTTTTAAGGGTAACATAAAAATTGTCATTCACTTTAAACTGATCTGCATCAGTCAAATTGATCTTTTCGGATTTCCATTTTTCGACAGGATATATAAACGAAAAATCAGTTCCTTTTAATGTGACTTTCAAGGGCATATTAAATCCCGGCACTACATTTGACCAGTGATAGTATAATTGATGTCCCCTTATATAATAATCGAATTCGGGGATCCTGGTGGTCGTCAGATATTGTTCAAATACTTTACTGAAGTCAATGCCCGACGCCTGGCTGATATAATCTTCAATCTGCTTTCCTGTCACCGTCTGATGATAAAAAACGGTATTCAATCCATGTAAAATATCCCTGAATTTTTCCTCATTATTAATAATAGACCGAATGGTCAGCAGCATATTCCCCCCTTTATAATACATGTCACCGGAGCCTTCGTCGTTCACACCGTAATGCCCGACAATCGGCTTGTCATTACGCACATTTTCCCGTGTGCCGATGCAATATTCTTCTCCGGCTTTTTTACCAAATAAACATTCGGTGTAAAGGCTTTCGGCATAATTAGCAAAACTCTCATGCACCCACATATCAGCAATATCTTTTGAGGTAATACTGTTGCCGAACCATTCGTGTGCGCTTTCATGCACAATGATAAAATCCCACTTAAGCCCCCAGCCCGTATGTGAAAGATCTCCTCCTAAATAACCATTCTCAAAATGATTGCCATAAGCTATGCAACTTTGATGTTCCATTCCCAGATAAGGATCTTCCACCAATTTATATCCGTCTTTGTACCAGGGATAAGGCCCGAACCAGTACTCAAAACATTTCAGCATGGATTTTGCCTGTTGAAATTGCCTTTCAGCCTCTCGTAAATGATAGGGCATCACATAATAATCGAGGGTCAGCGGACCTTTTAAACCATTGTATATCTCCATGAAATGAACATATTTTCCGGCATTCACAGCCACATCATAATTATTGACCGGATTATCCACAAACCAATCGTAAGTCATCGTCCCATCCGGATTGATAGTTCTTTTTCTCAAGCGTCCGTTCGACACATCCACCAGCGTATCCGGAACGGTTATGCAAATATTCTGACTATCAGGTTCATCTCCCTGGTAATCTTTATTAGGCCACCAGATGCTTGCCCCCACTCCCTGGCAGGCAGTAGCTATCCACAGATTCCCCAGGCTGTCGCGATCCCAGATAAAACCTCCATCCCAGGGTGGCCTCTTAGCCACTCGTGGTTTTCCATGATAATACACAGTAAGGGTTTGTAAGGAATTGACCATTTGCG
This sequence comes from Chitinophagaceae bacterium, assembly GCA_004322015.1. Classification (GTDB taxonomy): domain Bacteria; phylum Bacteroidota; class Bacteroidia; order Chitinophagales; family Chitinophagaceae; genus FW021-bin31. The sequence goes on along the minus strand of SCQT01000079.1, from coordinate 21,314 downwards.
GATTTTGTAAGGTTACAAAAAAAGCATTCCCATCCCTGCGATATGATAAAGATTGTCCGTCCTGGATCATGCTGTCTATTACCAAAGGCGTCATCAGGTCTATTTGCATGATATCATTTCCGCCTGCGGTTTTTACCCGAGCCCCGGGCATATTTATAACACGATAAGTAATGCCATTATGTCCCGAAATACTGCTGTCAGCAGGATCAATCCTTACATGCAGATCATAATAAGTCACATCCCACCAACTGCGCCAGGGAGTATTGGAACCGCGCAGGGTATCGGCGTGCGTAAATACCGGAGTAGTATGAGGGAATAATGAATGTTGACTTTTTTGAGCAAAAACATTTTCTGTTAAAAGAAAAATTAAGGCAAAAGATATAATCTTACGCATGGAGTCGTATTTTTGAACCGGATGTTACAATTATTTTTATCACGAGAGAGCACAAAAGATCCATGCCAAAGATATTGAAAAAGAATATAAAGTGGACAGTGGTCTTCCTGCTGTTATATTGTTATGGTTGCTATAAAAAAGCAGACAGCCACAAGCAGGTCTTCCGTATGAACATGGCAGAAGGCCTGGAAACTACCGATCCTGCATTTTCTAAAAATCAGAATATCATCTGGGTGGATCACATGATCTATAATACGCTGATAAGTACCGACAGCAACCTGCATATCGTTCCTTCCCTGGCTAAAAGCTGGACGGTGAGTGACAATGGATTGGTTTATACTTTTCATTTAAGAACCGGTGTGTATTTCCAGGATAACCCTGCATTCCCCGGCGGCAAAGGCAGAAAGATGACGGCACAGGATGTGGTGTACAGCTTTCGCCGCATTATGAATCCGGCAACGGCTTCTTCCGGCGCCTGGATATTCAATGGAAAAGTATATCCGGATACAGGTTTTGTGGCATTGAATGATTCCACTTTTCAATTAAAACTAATAAAGCCGTTCCATCCCATTCTGGGCATTCTTACTATGCCTTATTGTTCTATTGTCCCACATGAAGTAGTGGAAAAATGGGGTAAGGATTTTCGCCGTCATCCCTGTGGCACCGGCCCTTTTGAATATAAATACTGGGATGAAGGTCAGGCTATGATATTGGTAAAAAACCCGCATTACTGGGAATTTGACAGCGCCGGCCATCGCCTGCCTTATTTAGATGCCATTAAGATCACTTTCATCGCCAGCAAAGCCACTGAGTTTTTATTGTTTGTACAAAATGAGCTGGATTTCATGAAGGACCTGAATGCCTCTTATAAAGATGAAATTTTAACTAAAAGCGGTAAGCTGCAAAAGGATTTTGAAGGTAAGGTTATTTTGATGAAAAAGCCATTTCTGAATACTGAATATCTAGGGTTCTTAGTGGATACCAATAATGCGCTGATTAAAAACTCGCCGATCCGTTTAAAAGATTTCCGGCTGGCTGTTAATTACGGTTTCGACAGGTCAAAAATTGCCATGTACCTGAAAAATAATACGGTCATTCCGGCTTACGGAGGTTTCATTCCGGCGGGATTGCCTTCTTATGATACTTCCAAAGTGCATGGCTATCGTTATGATCCGGTATTGGCCCGTAAATACCTGGCGGAAGCCGGTTTCCCCGAAGGGAAAGGATTACCGCCGATCACGCTTTATTCGACGGAAGAATATGCAGATATCAGTAACTATGTGGCCAATCAGTTGCAGCAAATAGGCATTACGGCTAATGTAAATATTCAGCAAATCGGGATGTTGCGTGAAATGGCAGCCAAATCGCAGGCGCCTTTTTTCCGCGCCGACTGGATGGCGGATTATCCGGATGGAGAAAGTTTTCTCGCATGCTTTTATGGAAAAAATCCTGCCCCCCCCAATTACTCCCGTTTTTCCAATCCTGTTTTCGATCGCTTATATGAAAAGGCGCTGACTGAAAATAATGACTCTACCAGATACATACTCTATCAGCGTATGGACAGCATCATTCTCGCGAATGCGCCCGTTGTACCCGTTTATTACGATGAAAGCGTATTTTTCATTCATCCATGGGTGAAAGGATTAACCAATAATGCCATGGAATTGCTGGACCTGAAAAGAGTGAGGATAGTGAAAGAGTAATGGGCAATGGGAAAAGAGCAGTTGGCAGTAGCAGTGGCAGTGAGCAGGGTGAGCGCCGGTAATGGTTACTTGATAATAGCAGAAGCAATTGTGAAGTGCCAGAAGCAGTCGGTGATTTGAAGATTTCTGATTGGGAGCTAAGAAAAAATATCTGATAATTTCAGCAAATTTGTTCCATAAATAGCCGGTATTCTCATTGAGAAAAATCTTTCTTCAATCACAAACCCCGCCATCCAAATTTATTTTTAATATTATCTTTATTATGTTTTTAACATATGCTCACTTTTAAATCTCTAATGAAATGGCATCTTTCAGGCCCGCTGTCAGGGAAAGCGACGGTTATATCCAAAAGATCATTAAGTATATTCCTGCAGAAATCATAGCAGGTTATACCGCTCTGGTGGGTTATCTGACCGTAGGTTCGAATGCGGAGTTACCACCTCATTACAAGACCTACTACATTATTTTACTCCTTGTTTTGATAGCCATCACCCCCGTCTGGACCTATTTCGCTGTAATAGACAGCCAGTCGCCGCATGGCAATCAAAAGAAAAGAGCTATTTTCCACGCTGCCATTGCCACTGTTGCATTTATAATATGGGTTTATGCTATCGGCAATATTTTGCTGAAGGCTGTCTTATGTAATTGCCATAGTGCCTCCTGTGCAGATTGCGGATTATACAGCCCGGTATTTGGCTCCATACTTCTGGTATTATTTACCCTCATGACACCTCTCTTTGAAAGGATCTTCCTTGGTACCAAATTGCCTGTCAATTAATCCGGTATAAGAATGACACGCAAAGGCCTCACTATTCCGTGACAGCCAGCTTTTTCACCTCGGCCACGAACTCTTTGGAAGGCTTAAAGGCAGGAATGTAATGTTCCGGGATATTCACCGCTATATTTTTCTTAATGTTGCGTCCTACTTTTGCAGCTCTTTTTTTGGTAATGAAACTGCCAAAGCCACGTATATAGATATGCTCGCCTCGTCCCAGGTTTTCTTTTACTTCCTTGAACAAAGCTTCTAAAGTGACCAGTACATCCACTTTGGGAATACCCGTTTTATCGGAGATGTTGTTAATCAAGTCTGACTTTCTCATAGCGGCAGGGGTTTTAAACTTATTTCAAAAGTATGCTAAAAAACTCAAACTCAGGCATTTAGGGAAATATTTTTGTATTTTTTTAAAACCGATTTCTTTTATCAGAATTATTGAATTTATTTCTTTTATTTTTAAAACTTATTTAACAAACGGCATTTTTTACGCTTTATGATACCAATGGTACTACCTTTACCAGCAAATTTTGATCTCATTTCATGGCAAAAAAACCGGGTGAAAAAAGCCGCTTATTTACCGCCTCCCTGATGCGTTGGGAGAAAAAAAATACCCGCACCATGCCGTGGAAGGGAGAAAAAGACCCTTATAAAATATGGCTTTCCGAAATTATCCTGCAGCAGACCAGGGTGGAACAGGGCAAACCTTATTATGAACGTTTTATCCGGCAATATCCGACAGCCACGGACCTGGCAAAGGCAGATGAAAGGGAAGTTTTCAGGTTATGGCAGGGATTGGGATATTATAACCGGTGTAAAAACATGCTGGCCGCTGCGAAAAAAATAATGAATGAACACCGGGGCAGGTTTCCGGACACTTACGAACAAATACTGGACTTGCCCGGTGTGGGAGAATATACAGCCGCTGCCATTGCATCTTTCGCCTTCGGGCTCCCGTATGCAGTGGCAGATGGAAATGTGCAGCGTGTATTGGCACGTTACTTTGGTATCGAAAAAGAGATAAACAGCACCGCGGGGAAAAAGTTTTTTAGGGCCCTGGCACAACATGTTCTTGAAGAGAAAAAACCTGCTGTATGGAACCAGGCTATCATGGATTTCGGCGCAACGGTCTGTACCCCTCAGAAGCCGGATTGCAGGATTTGTCCGTTGCAAAAAGACTGCTTTGCTTTTCAACATAAAATGATCAGCCGGTTACCTGTAAAAATTACAAGAACAAAACCTTCCAATCGTTATTTTACATACATCCTGCTTTCATGGCGGGGCAAAACATATATTCACAAACGTTCCGGCGGTGATATCTGGCAAAATCTATATGAATTTCCTTTAGTTGAAGAGAGCGGATTTACGGAGATACGGCAGTTTTTCAAAAAAAAGGTTGTGCAGAGTTTGCTCAAAGGAAATTCAACAAAAAACCTCTTACCGTCCGGGACATACAAACAACAGTTGACGCATCAGACTATTTATGCGAGGTTCTTGCATGTTAAAATCAGCAAAGCATTTTCAGGAGGCGGAGAAAAAGGTTTTTTCCCTGTAGCCATGAGTGATTTAGATCAATATCCTTTCCCGAAAATTATTTTGCAATATATAAGCGGCGTTGATTCTCTTAAAATTTTAAAATAGAATTTTTTGTTTTTGTAAAAAAGTGCTAACTTGGCAAAACGGGAAAGGAAAAAAGAAAGAATTTATTATTCTGCATGAAATGATAAGTTCATATACGGAACAAGAGAACAGGCCATAAAATGAATACCTATGCGCGGCGTTAATAAAGTTATTTTGATAGGAAATCTTGGAAAGGACCCCGATATACAATTTATTGAAGGCAATATAGCTGTTTCCAAGTTTTCATTAGCTACCACGGAATCTTTTAAGGACAAAAACGGGAAACAGATCTCCCAGACGGAATGGCACACCGTAGTATTGTGGAGAGGCCTGGCAGAATTATCACAAAAATATTTACATAAAGGCAGTTTAGTTTATATTGAAGGAAGATTGAGGACACGCACATGGGAGGACAAAGATCATAACAAGAAACATGCTACTGAGATCGTAGCAGACAATCTGGTAATGTTAGATAAACGTTCCGATTTGTACTCGCCGGATAGTTTTTCTGAAGGGCATCATGAGCAGGAAATACCGCATCATGAATCCGGTCCTGATGAAGCGGGAGGCAACCCTGAAACAAAAGATCACCCGGCGGACAAGACAACGGGAAGACCGGCAAATGACGATTTGCCGTTTTAATACAAGGCCGGTATCCGCTTATTTATAACCGGATACCCTAAAATCATCATTCAAATTATGATGAGTTACGTAAATTTGTAAAGGGAAAGCAATTTAAGTCATGAATTACTTTCCCTTTCTTATTGTTTTTTCATCAAAATATCAGTCATTGGATTACCATTCAGCAAGTGTATTTTTACTTCAGGCTCCTGCAGCTTTTAACGCAACAGACGTCACCATATTGATTATCATCTGCCTGCTGCTGATGATCCTCTCAGCCGTCGTCTCAGGTTCCGAAGTGGCTTATTTTTCTTTAACCACCAAAGACCTGGACATGCTGAAGATAAAAGAAAATAATAATGCCAGGCTTATTCCGGTGCTGCTGGAAAGGCCGCGCCTGTTGATGTCTGCACTGGTAACCACTGCCACCGTTACAGATCTGGCCATTATCTTCATTCTCAATGAACTGCTGGAACAAATAGTCAGCGCAGAGCAGCATTTCGCCTTATCTGTTTTCTTAAAAATAGTCATCATCGCCTTTATACTCCTGTTATGTTGCGAAATCCTTCCAAAAGTTTATGCGATGCAAAACAACCTGCGCATGGCCCTTTTTGCAACACCTGTTGTCAGCTGGCTGCTCAATATGCTTGAACCGGTATGCAATGCTTCTCTGATAGCCTCCGACTGGCTCAGTAACAAAATATTCAGGAGAAGCCATTCTCCGATCAGTTCCGCAGATATTGATGAAGCCATCGAGCTTTCCGTAAAAGAATCTGCCAGTACGGAAGAAAAAAACATGCTGCGCAGCATTATCAGCTTCGGGAATATCACTGCCAGGCAGATTATGCGTACCCGGTTAGATGTCTCGGGAATAGAATATAATATCTCCTTTAAAACACTCATCGCCAAAGTGGGTGAATTGCATTATTCGAGATTGCCTGTTTATAAAGGTAATCTTGACAATATCGCCGGAATGATCCACACCAAGGATTTGCTGCCGCATCTGAATAAAAAGGAAAATTTCGACTGGCATGAAATCATGCACCAGCCTTATTACATTCATGAACATAAGCTGATAGAAGACCTTTTAAGGGAATTTCAATCTCAACATATTCATTTTGCCATTGTAGTGGATGAGTTCGGCGGGACGAGCGGAATCGTTACTTTGGAAGATATTATGGAAGAAGTCATCGGCGATATTAAAGACGAATTTGATAAAGAGGAATTCTATTACCGGAAAATAGACGACAACGATTATATCTTTGAGGGAAAAACAATGTTAAATGACGTGTGCCGGATATTGGATATCTCCCCCTTAACGTTTGAAGATGCGATAGGAGAAAGTAATTCATTGGGAGGACTGATCCTGGAAATTGCAGGTGCATTTCCCGAAGTTAACCAGGTAATCACATATAAAAACTTTGACTTTACAGTGTTGGAAGTAAATAAGATGAGAATCCAAAAAGTGAAGATAACCATAAAGCCTGAGACGGGGGATCTGTGAAAATGCAAACTATAAAAGAGATTATTCTTGTCATTGTGGTGATGATTTTAGCGGGTACTTTTTTATACGCCTGCCAGTCTTCCTATACACCCAGACCAAGAGGTTATTTCAGAATAAAATTTCCTGAAAGAAAATATCAGGTCTTTAACGAACCGGGATATCCTTATACTTTTCAATATCCGGTATATGCCAAAATAGAAAAAGACACCTCTTTTTTTAATGAAAAAACAGAAAATCCCTGGTGGATCAATGTAGAATTCCCTCAATTTCATGGAAAAATTTATATCAGCTATAAAATCATCGGCAAAAAATATTCATTGAATAAGCTGATTAATGACTGTTACGAAATGACATACAAGAACGCGGAAAAAGCGGATGCCATTATTCCGGAAGAATTTGAGACGCCCTATCATGTCAGCGGTATTTTTTATAATATCAGCGGAGACGCTGCCACTGCCAGGCAATTCTTTGCCACAGACAGCACTGCTCATTTTCTGCGTGGCGCCTTGTATTTTTACGCTGTCCCTAATGCAGATTCAATTAAACCTGTAGTGCATTTCGTGCAGCAGGATATGTGGCATTTGTTAGAAACCTTGCGATGGAAGTAGCTTATTATTTTGATATTCGAAAATTTTATTGCGCCTGAACTCATTCAATAATTAAACCTCACAATTCTATCATGGCAAATCAAGGGTGGTACGCCTTACACAATCCCGATCAGACAGACTCACCTGCTTTACTGGTTTATCCTGACCGCATACGGCATAATATCGGGGAAATGATCCGTATTGCCGGAAGCGCCGGCCACTTGGTACCGCATGTGAAAACACATAAAATGAGCGAGGTGATAAAAATGCAATTGGAAGCCGGCATTACGCGCTTTAAATGCGCCACTATTGCTGAAGCAGAAATGTTAGCAACATCCAACGTAAAAAGTATTCTAATAGCTTATCAGTTGAATGAACCGAAAGCTATGCGTTTTATTCAATTAATAGAACAATTCCCTCATATACATTTTGCCTCTTTGATTGATAATACAGAAAGCGCTCAACTGCTAAATGATCTTTTTGCAAAAAATAATCTGACAGCAACGGTTTACATAGATATAGATAATGGCATGCACCGCACGGGTTTTGCCGCTGATAAAGAGATCTCCGGGTTTTATAAACAGCTTGCCGGAATGCCGCACCTGCGTTGCGCCGGATTACATGTCTATGACGGACATATTCGCGATAAAGATTTTGATCAGAGAAAAATCCACTGCCAAAATGATTTCAGGCCGGTCAGGGAGGCGGTAAAAAGAATTATTTCTTCCGGATTTCCCAAGCCGGAGATCATCGCCGGAGGCAGCCCGACCTTTACGGTACATGCACTGGATCCGGAAATATTATGCAGTCCGGGTACTAATGTACTATGGGACAGAGGTTACAGTGATTTGCTGACCGAGCAACATTTTTTACATGCAGCAGTCCTGCTCACACGAATTATTTCAAAACCTCTTGAAGGAAGAATTACGACCGATCTCGGGCATAAATCCGTAGCAGCAGAAAATCCTATTGGAAAAAGAGTTTTCTTCCTGAACTTGAATGATTATGAAGTCATTTCAGAAAGTGAAGAACATTTGGTTGTACAGACTGGCAGGGAAGAATGGAATAAATTGAAAATCGGGGATGTTTTATATGGCATCCCCTATCATATTTGTCCGACTGTGGCCCTATATGATGAAGTGCAGGTAGTGAAAGACGGAGATGTGATTACGCAATGGAACGTAGAGGCAAGAAAAAAAAAGATAAGCATTTGATTCATACCTGATATACTTTATTGGCTTTATCCATCACATCGTGAATCACATCATCTAATTCATCTGCGCAACGGATTAAACATTGAAATTCCTGATCCATACCGGAAGGAATATTTTTGGATTCTGCCATGAGAGATAATATCCCTTTCATGGATGCGACAGGTCCCCTCAGATCATGAGAGACTTTATGGGCTATTTCTTTGAGTAATTTATTTTGGCGCTCGATCTTCTGTTCATATTCCTTTTGTTTTTGAATCACCTGCACTGTCCCTATGGAACGGCAGGGCTTTTTATCTTCATTATACAGGAAATATCCTCTGACGTTGACATATTTATAGCTGCCATCCGCACACTGAAACCTGAACTGATCGGACCAAATGGAATTAAGCGATGCATTAGCCGCCTGAATACCGAGAAAAATCCTCTCTTTATCATCCGGATGTATTTTACTATTGAACCAATTCTGATCCACGGAGGATTGATCATATCCGAAAAGCTCATTTAACTGACCGCGAATCTCTGTTAATCCTTTATTTGAAGACCAGTCCCAAATTAAGTCTTTAGTTGCCTTCATCGTGAGATCATATCTTTCCAAAGCTTCTTTCAACAGTCTTTCATTTTCTTTTACTTCCGTCATATCGCGTATTAATACCCATCTCACTTTTCCATTGTTCAATAACCCGTCCTGAACCAATACATTGACATAAATCAGCTTCTTGTCTTTAGTAAGATGACGTTGTATTTTCGTTTTATCAAAACTGGCGACCCCGGACCGGACCACTTCTAAAAACCTGGGAATATCTTCTTTAGGCTTGATCTGATCAATTGTCATTGCCAAAAACTCTTTTTTATTATAACCATATAAATACAAAGAAGCATTATTAACCGCCAGCACCTTGAGCGTATCGGGATCAAAAGCCAGCATAGGACTGGGATTGTCTTCAAACAAGTCGTGGAATGCTGCCCGTGAACGGTGCAGCCGCCTGAAATAATAACGGATCAAAAAATATAACAACAATGAAGTGACCAATACGTAAGCTAACCCTTTGATCATTTCCCCCGTTATCACCGGACTGGAGGTCACATGTTCTCCTGACAGACTTGCAAGCGCTATATCACTGGCCACGATCCAGCATACACCTGCAAACAGGTAGATCAAGGCAATTTTGCCAGGGGTTGATTTCATAGGTATGAACTAATTAAATATTGTTATACTATTCTCCTTCGCTTTTATCCGGCGAAATTTATACAACAGGTTCTATTATGACCCTGTTATACTGAAAGAATGCATAAAAGGCAAAAGTAACACATCCACCATGTATATTGTATATTCGACATAAAGTATTATATGCATTGTTATACTTAACTTTGACATGCAATTAGTTAAAAGCTGCAATCTTATTTATGAACAGGAGGAATTTTATCAGAAACGGAACGCTCGCCGGTATGGGCATACCCGTCTTTATTTCTTCCTCCATCCCTGCTTCATTAAAAAATGATGAAGCTAAAAAGAAAAAAAATACGAATAAAGATATTCATCTGGAAGAATCAACTATCGCAGAATTGCAGGAAAAAATGAGCAGTGGCGCTCTGAGTTCCCGATCTATAACCCAATGGTATTTGGACAGAATTCAGCAAATTGATAAAAACGGCCCGGCATTAAATAGTGTCATTGAGATCAATCCGGATGCCATGAGCATTGCTGAATCTATGGATGTTGAAAGAAAGCTGGGGAAAATAAGAAGTTCATTGCATGGCATTCCCGTTTTAATAAAAGACAATATTAACTCCGGCGACAAGATGATGACTACAGCCGGTTCCTTAGCGCTGGCAGGAAATGTTGCTTCTAAAGATGCTTTTATTATCAAAAAATTAAGGGAGTCAGGAGCCGTACTGTTAGGGAAGACCAACCTGAGCGAGTTTGCAAATTTCCGTTCCACACATTCCTGCAGCGGATGGAGCAGCCGGGGCGGACAAACAAAAAATCCGTATATACTGCACCGTAACCCTTCAGGATCAAGCGCAGGATCAGGATCTGCGGTGTCTGCAAATCTGTGCGTCATTGCCATCGGTACAGAAACCGACGGATCCATTGTAAGCCCCTCTTCCGTAAATGGCATCGTAGGCATTAAACCCACTGTCGGACTATGGAGCCGTTCCGGAATTATCCCCATCTCCTTTACACAGGATACAGCAGGTCCAATGGCAAGAACGGTTACAGATGCTGCCATATTATTATCACATCTGACCGGGATTGATCCTGAAGATAAAACCACTTTAAAAAGCAGAGGGAGAACACATCCTGATTATACTAAGTTCCTGAATAAAGCAGGATTGGCAGGAAAACGGCTGGGAATAGAAAAGTCCTTTTTGACAGAAGGCTTACAGGGAGGAAATCCTGACGTGGTTGTATTATTAAAAAAGACCATGCAAATATTAAAGGATAACGGGGCTACTCTTGTAAAAGTGGATCTTTTAAAAAATATAAATCCTTTAGCCAAACCGGAATTTACCCTGCTTCAATACGAATTTAAAGAAGGAATCAATAAGTATCTTTCCACTTCTAATGCCGGTATAAGATCACTTGCTGAGATCATTGAATTCAATATAAAAAATCAGGAAAAGGTCATGCCATATTTTAAGCAGGACATCCTGATCGGATCAAACCAAAAAGATAATTTAGACAGCAAAGAATATAAAGAAGCATGGAAAAAATCCACTTCTTCCAGACTGGTCATTGATAATATTTTAAAGCAAAATGATTTAGATGCGGTCTGCGGCGCTACCAACGGATTAGCCTGCTGTATTGACCTGATCAATGGGGATTATGATACAGGCTTTTCATTTTCATCTCCGGCGGCTATGGCAGGTTATCCGCATATTACGGTCCCTATGGGGTTTATTCATGATCTTCCTGTTGGTTTCTCCTTTTTCGGAACTGCCTTTAGTGAACCGGCATTAATCGGAATGGCTTATGCATTCGAACAAGCTACTCTCAAAAGACAAGAGCCTGCTTTCATCATGGGATAAAATAAAAATATACATACAAACAGATCATAAACTTTCTGACCAGACAATTTTTCAACATGACTCAACTCATTTTTGACGCCCATCTCGATTTAAGTATGAATGCGATGGAATGGAATCGCGATCTGACCCAATCTATTGAACAGATCCGTGAACGTGAAAAACATTTAGCTGATCAGCCCGACCGGGGAAAAGGAACTATTTCTTTGGCTGAAATGCGCAAAGGAAGAATAGGCATTTGTGTGGCTACGATGATCGCACGTTACGCCCCCCCATCCCCCCCCGTGGGGGGGGCAAGGGCGGGCTGGCATTCTCAGGAACAAGCGTGGGCACAAACGCGCGGACAATTGGCATGGTACCGCGCTATGGAAGATAAAGGTGAAATGAAGCAGATAAAAACAAAAGATGAATTGCACAAACATATTTCTCTATGGGATAATGCCAAAGAAACGGCAGAGTTGCCCATCGGATATATTCTTAGTCTGGAAGGCGCAGATTCTATTATCAATATGCATTATCTGGAAAAGAATTATCACGAAGGTTTAAGAGCTATCGGCCCCGCTCATTACGGGCCGGGAGTGTATGCTTATGGAACAGATTCAACCGGTGGTATCGGACAGAAAGGGAAGGAACTGTTGAAAGAAATGGAGAAATTAAATATTATCCTGGACGCCACTCATCTTTGTGATGAAAGTTTTTGGGAGGCATTAAAAAGCTTTAACGGTCCTGTATGGGCAAGTCATAATAATTGCCGTGCACTGGTTCCGCATAACCGGCAGTTTTCAGATGATCAGATCAGGGCCCTCCTTGAAAGAGAAGCAGTCATCGGCGCTGCTTTCGATGCATGGATGCTTATCCCCGGATGGAAGCGCGGCAAAAGCACTCCTGAAGATACCGGTGTCTCCCTTGAAAATGTAGTTGATCATATTGATCATGTTTGCCAGCTTGCCGGCAATTCCTTGCACAGCGCACTCGGAACGGATTTGGATGGAGGATATGGTAAAGAGCAATGCCCCAAAGATTTAAGTACTATTGCCGACCTTCAAAAAATACCGGATATTTTAAAAAAACACGGTTATGCTGAAAAAGATATTGAAAATATTATGTATAAAAACTGGATCAGGTTTTTGGAAAAAGCGTGGAAGTAACTTAAACCGTTTAAGGTTTATTGTTTGAGGTTTGAGATTTATTTTCATTATTAAAAGGTAGATTCATAAAATTAGCACCTCAATCTAAAGGAGATTTCATAAATAGAAATAGTGTTTCACAAAAGTGTTTGATATGAATATCGTTATCACCGGCGCCAGCCGGGGCATCGGAAAAGCTATTGCAGCTAAATTTATTGCAGCGGGGTGGAATGCGGCTATTTGTTCTTTAAATGCTGACAGAATAAATGAAGCAAAAGAAAAGCTATCCGCTTTAAATCTCCAGGCTTTTATCTTAGCAGAAGCTTTTAACGCAGGAAACAAATCTGACGTGCTTGCTTTTGCACAAAAAATAAAAGATAACTTCGATAAAGTAGATGTATTAATCAATAATGCCGGCATTTTTGTTCCCGGCAGTATTTATGAAGAAAAGGAAGATGTTTTGGAGAATACCATGGCGGTAAATGTTTATGGCGCTTATCACCTTACCAAGGCATTGCTTCCTGAAATGATCAGGCGTCAATCGGGACATATCTTTAATATATGCTCAACCGCCAGCCTTCGTGCTTATCCCAACGGAGGTTCATACAGCATCAGCAAATTTGCCTTGCTTGGATTTTCCAAAAACCTCCGGGAAGAAATGAAACCTTTTGGAATAAAGGTGACGGCAGTTTGCCCGGGCCCAACGCTTACCGATTCATGGTCGGGTTTTGAAGGTCCGGAGAACCGTATGATGAGGCCCGAAGATATTGCAGATGTCATTTGGGCTTCATATCATTTATCGCCGCAGACCGTAACAGAAGATATTATATTGAGACCCATATTAGGAGATATTTAACAACCTTTGATTCACATCGCTCATAGCCGTTTCCAGCCCGCTTTTTTAACTAACTTTTAACCCGCTTCTTACGTAAATCTGGTACAACTTTGGATAAATTTGCGTGTGTTTTATGGAAAAGGTGATAAAAAAGTGGTTATTAACAATATCCTTTATGCTCCAGGGCATGGGTATCCTATGGGCACAGGGAGTGCAATTTACAACTGCTGTCAGCAGCACGCAGGTGGGAGTGGGGGAACCCTTCCGGGTACAGTTCACTATTAATAATGCTTCCAATATCTCCGGCTTCCAGGCGCCTGCATTTCGTGGTTTTGAAATATTATCCCGTTCTCAAAGTCAGTCCACCAGCATGATCAATGGTAAAGTAAGCCAGAGCGTCACCTTTGAATTTATCCTTCAGGCCAACGCCCAGGGAAGATATACTATCGCCGGCGCCAAAGCCCGTATTGACGGTGACCAGATGCAGTCTAATCCGATTTCTGTCAGTGTTGAGAAAGGATATGCTAACTCTAATAATAACCAAAGCCGCAATAACCCTGCTCCACAAGCCCCCAATCCTTTTGGGTTCGCGCCCCCTGCTTTACAAAGACAACTCCAGTCACAACCAGGCATTCTCCGCAACGGAGAGAGCCCAATGGAAAAGATTAAAAAAAATGTTTTTGTAAAAGTGAATGTGGATAAAACAAACGTATATGCGGGACAACAAATAACAGCCACTTATAAGCTTTTCACCCGCCTCCCTACCTCGTCTCAGGTGACTAAAGTTCCTTCTTTTACAGGATTTTCGTCTCATGACATTAAACTGTCTTATCCCATACAGCCTTCTGTAGAAGATGTAAATGGTATACCTTTTAAAGTATTCATCATCCGTAAAACGATGCTGTTTCCCTTACAGTCGGGCACCTTAGAACTGGATCCCGCGGAGGTGGACAATACGGTGAGGTTATATACGGTGGAGAGGCAAAAGACTAACAGTAGTGACCCGTTCGAGGATATTATGAATGATCCGTTCTTCAAAAGCGCTATTGGAAATGATCCATTCTTTCAACAGGCTTTCGGAGGCAGTGATGTGACTTATCACGATTATGACTACAATACTTCCAGTCCGCCTGTGATGATTCACGTAAAACCATTACCTGAAGCAGGAAAGCCGGCAGACTTCACAGGGGCAGTCGGTAACTATACCATTAATGCCTCAGTGGATAAAACGAAATTGAGCGCCAGCGATGCTGCGACATTAAAAGTTACCATTAGCGGTACAGGTAATATTTCTTTATTATCAGCGCCTCAGGTAGATCTGTCAAGTGATTTCGATAATTATACGCCTACCATCACCGACAAAATAAATGCGAACAGTAATCCTTACGGCGGAAGCAGAACCTTTACCTATGTGCTCATGCCAAAAGTGGCGGGGAACTTTACCATACCGCCCGTCAAATTCGCATACTTTGACCCGGCAAAGGAAGAATATAAAACCATTGAAACGTCTGCATTTACTTTAGATGTTACGCCCGGCGGCAATAAAAACGGCAACAGCATTAATTATACTCCGGAAGGAAACAATGTGCTCCAGCCGATTCGTAATGGCAGGCTGGTATGGAGTAAAGCTGGATTATTAGGCTTTGGCACATGGTGGTACTGGCTTCTGCTGATTATTCCCCTGGTAATACTGGTTTTGCTGTATTTGCTGAAAAGAAGAAATGATTCATTGCAATCCAATACGGTATTATTAAAAAATAAACGGGCAAACCGCATAGCGCTAAAACGCCTAAGCCAGGCAAACCAGTTTTTACAACAGAATAAACCCAAAGAATTCTACAATGAAGTATCCCAGGCCGTATGGGGGTACCTCTGCGATAAGTTCGATATCCCTTATGCAGAATTAAGTAAACAAAAAGCACAGGAAAAGCTTTTTGAAAAACAGGTGAATGGTCACACACCCGAAAAGCTTTTTGAATTATTGGATAATTGCGAAGTGGCTTTATATGCGGGATCGGAAGGGCATGAACAAATGAAGACAACTTATCGGGACGCGGTCACGGTTATCACCCATCTGGAAGAACAATTTAAAAAATCATGATCGAATCATTCCCTGATCTTAAAAAGCCTTTGGGAAATCATTCGCTTAAAATAAATCATTTGAGAATTAAAAACTTTATATTATCAGCTACCGGTATAGCATTAACCGGCATTTTATTTTTTTACAGATCGGGATTTTCTCAATCAACAGAAAAGATAAATGTCGCCACTGCACAACAGATTTTTGACAAAGCCAATCAGCTTTATCAGGAACAGGAATACGATTCTGCGTCAAAGCTTTATCAACAATTGACGGATGAAGGCTATGTAAATCCAGAATTATATTATAATGCGGGGAATGCTAATTATCAGGCTAATCATTTGGGATATGCCGTTTATTATTTTGAGAAAGCATTGCAACAATCACCCGGGAATGAAGTGATCGAGAATAATCTTTCGCTTGCCAAACAAAAAGCTGCCGACAAGATCGAACAAATACCCACTTTATTTTTCATTCGCTGGTGGCACCACATGCTTCGGCTTCATCATCCCAACGGATGGATGGCGGGAAGCATTACTTTTTTCTGGTTGCTGATCATCGTAACAGGCTGGCGCACATTAAGGAAGCCTGCACCTCGATGGACTAAATGGTTAGTTTATATTTTTGCTGTCCTGTTTTGTATCTATTTGTCAGGTGCTATAGGTTCCTGGTATCACAGAAGCCATCATGATCTGGCCGTTATCATCCTTCCAGAAGAACAGGTGAAGACTGCACCCGATTCCGGCAGCGCTGACCTGTTGGTCATTCATGAAGGACTGAAAGTAAAGATTACGGATGAAGTGGGAGAATGGCGAAAAATAAAGCTTTCCGATGGCAGAGAAGGCTGGGTCCTTGCCAATTGTATGCTCACTTTATAAGCTAATGTGCATGAGGATGAGAATGTGGCACTGCCATTTCTGCGGGAGGACAAATTTTTTCCCCACATATCTCATCTTGCGTTTCCACTTCAAAGGTGCTGTGATTGATATGCAGATGTTCCAGTTTATGTTTCAAAGAGTCTTTAATGCTCTCCGTATCCGCCACATTCAAATCGGGGGGAACAACCAAATGTGCTGTCAGGGCGTTTTGTGTGGTACTCATAGCCCAAACATGAATATGATGAATATCCAATACCCCCTTAGTCTCTAAAGCAGCGCAACGTACAGCTTCCAGGTCCACCTCTTTAGGCACTCCATCCAGGCTCAGGCGCAGACTGTCTTTTAGCAGGCCCCATGTGCTGACGAGGATCACGATCATAATAATAAAACTGACAACAGGATCTAACGGATACCATTTTGTCCACATGATAACGAGCCCGGCAATCACCACTCCAAGCGATACCAAAGCATCTGCAGCCATGTGCAGGTATGCTCCTTTCAGGTTCAGATCCTTATCTTTATCTTTGATGAAAAGGAACGCTGTAAAGCCATTGATTATAATACCGGCAGCAGCCACGATAGCCATCACGCCCCCCCGGATAGGTTCCGGCTGTATCAATCTTCTTACAGCCTCAAAACCGATGCCGCCTATTCCGATAAGAAGAATAACCGCATTCAGCAAGGCTACTAAAATAGTCGTTTTCCTGTAGCCATAAGTAAAATTATCATTAGGCTTTACTTTGGCCAGGCGAAAAGCTAATAAAGCCATAGCAAGACTTGCCACATCAAACAAATTATGTCCGGCATCGGAAAGCAAGGCCATAGAACCCTGCCAAAAGCCCGCGCCGGCTTCTATAATAACGAAAGCAGTATTTAATAAAATGCCCAACCACAAAGCCCTGTGTATTTTATTACTGCCTTGAAGCTGATTTAAATGGTCATGTGCATGATCATGAACATGTGGCATTTGATGATATTTATTTGTACAAAGGTAGGAAAGGACTGGAAACGGGGAGAATTTTGAATACTACACAATGAATACCGAAGAAATAAGTAACTCTCACTTAAAGACTCATTATTTATTTAAAAATATTATTCTTACCTGAATGCATTCCATCCCTGGGCAGTTAACGGATGCCGGTTGCCACTTTTGGTCAGGAGATGAGTGCCTTCCGCAATATCCGTCATATATCCTATCACACTGATCTGCTCAGAGAAGGCAATCTTATCATAATCTTCAGGTGACAGGGTGAATAATAACTCATAATCCTCGCCACCATGCAGGGCACAGGTAACCGGATCAATACCAAACTCCAACGCAGTATCAAAAGATTGCGGATGAATAGGTATCTTTTCTTCATAGATAATACAACCAACCCCGCTTTGCTTACAAATATGCAAAACTTCGGAACTTAATCCGTCACTTATATCCATCATGGAAGTAGGCTGAATGGAATGTTGCTCAAAAAAATCAATCATATCTCTCCTGGCTTCCGGCTTTAAGAAGCGTTCAAGGATATAAGTTTTATTCTCCAGCTCCGGTTTCAGATCCGGATTTTCAATATAAATTTTCTTTTCACGTTCCAATAACTGCAGTCCAAGATAGGCAGCTCCCAGATCTCCGGTTACACACAAAAGATCACCTTTCCTCGCAGTACTCCTCAACACAAATTTATCCGGTGTTACTTCACCGATGGCAGTTCCGCTAAGGATCAGTCCTGACAAGGAAGAAGTAGTATCTCCACCCACCAGATCAACTACATATTTCTTGCATGCAAGATAAATACCTTCATAAATTTCGTTCACCGCTTCTACTGAAAAACGATTGGAGACAGCCATGCTCATCAGGAATTGATCAGGTTGAGCATTCATGGCATACACATCCGACAGATTCACTACAACGGATTTATAACCTATATGCTTTAACGGCATATAAGCCAGATCAAAATGAACCCCTTCCACTAACAGATCCGTTGTCACCACTATTTGCTTCCCGAAATGATCAAGTACGGCCGCATCATCACCTGCCCCCACAATCGTTCCCGCATTTTGCAGTTCAATATTTTTAGTGAGGAAATCTATTAGTCCAAATTCTCCTAACGTACTGATCTCCGTGCGTTGATTATCCATAGATCATCATGGTTTCATCTGTTATTTTTTTAATGCTGAGACGCTCGGCTGCGCAATCTCCACACCTGTATCTCACAGTACTTTATTTTCAAAAGAACCATTGACCACCTTCAAAATATCCCTGTGAATCTTCCCGTTGGTAGCGATCAATCGTTTCTGATAAGGTGAATAGGTTTCTCCCTTAAAATCGGTTACTTCTCCTCCCGCTTCTTCTACAATAAGATAGCCGGCTGCCGTATCCCATGCATTCAGGTTATGCTCCCAGAACCCGTCAAATCTTCCGCAGGCCACCCAACAAAGATCTATGGCAGCAGACCCCATTCTTCTTACCGGCAGTCCTTTTTTTACAAAATAAGAAAAAATATCCATCGGGTCATTTTTCATCTCTTCCCATTGATAAGGAAAGCCCGTAACTAAAAAAGCGCTGTCAATATTTTCATTGCCTGACACTGAAATTCTCTTATCATTCAAAGTGGCGCCTGCTCCTTTTTTGGCGAAATAAAATTCATTCATAAAAGGATTATAGACAACTCCCATCAGCATTGCGCCTTCCTTTTCCAAAGCGATAGAAACACAACAGACGGAAATTCCATGAGCAAAATTGACCGTACCGTCTATCGGGTCTATGATCCATTTGAATTTTGAATTTCCGGCCAATTCGCCCGCTTCTTCACTAAGAATATCGTGATCGGGAAATTGTGACCGGATATTTTTAACGATAGCCGCTTCCGAAAGCTTATCCACTTCGGTAACCAAATCGTTGATGGAGCTTTTGCTGCTGATCTTATATGTTCCGTTAAAATGCTGCTGCATGATCTTTCCTACATCTAATGCTGACCTGATCAGTGTTTCTTTTAACATGGAAGCAAAGATATAACATTTGTATTGTGTAATATTATATATTACATTGTCAAATGATAAAAAGAATTTGCCGTCCTCACATCCGGCAGAAATATTCATCAGGGAACATCATCTGATCAACGATATTCCGATAGCAAAAGGATATTGCTTTAATCCATACTGATGAATAGGCGTCAGATAGTAAGCGCCATAGAGCGTAATATTTTCATATCCCACTTCCGCACGTAATCCGGTACGAAATTTTTCCAGATTAAACGGATTATTATCTTTCACTTTCCCTCTGGCAGCACTTACCTGTTTAGTACGTGACTTCACCAAATAACCAAAGGTCGCGCCTGCCGCCAAATGGAAAGTACTCCTTCCACTCTTTATACCCGGTTCAAAATCCAGCATTACAGGAATAGTCAGGTATTCGGTAAATAATTTATTCTTTTTGAAATTAACGGAATCCTGGAAAATATAGGTCTTATCAATAGAATTGGCATAGGTGATGTGCTGGGTATAACGGTAATTGTTCATGTCAATACCAATACCTGTCTTGAACCACAAGGCATGATCTACCAGGTTTGCCTTTAATAACACAGGCCAGATATTGACATTGACTGATTTCCCCTGGCGAAGTGTAAACATACCAGCAGTCGCCTGTTGTTGTCCCGGAGACTGTTTTACAAAATTATTTACTTCAGAAGTCCCGTAAGCGCTCTTATCTATATAATTATCAAATCCGATATCAAACCCAAGCCAGGAAAGATATACATTTTTCAGATTGGTATTTTTATTTCTGGAAATGGTAGTCGGGCCCCAGATAATCACCTGATTCTTCACTTTACCATTACATTTTTTTTCTACCCACACTATCGGACCAATGTGAGCTGTGTCTGAGGAAGGGTGATCGCATGGTTTCTGAACTGTTGTATCCCTCGCCTTATTGACAGCAGTGTCTTGCGCATTGGCAGCATTTGCCAAGAATGGTGTCGCCAGCAGAAAAAAGAAGGCGTTCTTTAAATTTATCATAGTAATCTTTAATTATTAACTGCAAAAGTTATTTTCCCGATTTTAATTCCTTTTTGATGAATGTTTTCAAGTATTTCTCCCGGCTTTTTTCTCCATTCGTCTATTTTTTCTGTAACGGATATATCCTTCGTTGATCCATTATCGGATGCTAACAGGTGGCCATCATAATACTTATTACTTTCGGGAGCATCCGTCTTTTTAAGGGAACCGGCATGCATGGTATTTTCCAAAGGCAATTGCTTTGGAAGATCATTCCCGTTCAGCGCTATTTCCTTATTTTCATTCACCGATGAAGGAATGTCCGGCAATGCGGGCATCACGGCAAGCCCGGCTTTCTTTGCTTCGGGACCTTTAGCTATTAAATTGCTTTCCTTTTTTGATGGAGGAACCGGGTTATTTTTCTTTTTGATCTCCGCGGGACGAAGTGCAATTCCTTCTGATTGTTTTACTTTTTTTTCTTCATGAAGGGACTCGGTTAGCGGTGAACCGGAGGGAAAAAAAACCTCTCGTTTAGGCGATGCATTGAATGACGTTGCATTGGAAACAACCTGTCGTTTCCACGGATGAAGAGAAAAAAGTAATAATAACGCCAGGCAGGCGGCCGCAGCAGCCGGGACCCAGGGGCTGCGGAGGGTAAAAAATGCTTTTTTCGGAGATACTGCTTCTTTCCTGTAGAGCAAATCTTTATCCGGGAAAATGATCTTTTCATCGGAAGGCAATTTAGTAGCCTGTAATACTCTCAACTCACGCTGCAAATCTTGATGCTGTTCTAAAAATTGCATTAATTTCCCTGTATCCTCCTCACTCAGCTCGTTATCCACGAAGCTGAGCATAAACTCCTCGTAATTATTCATATTGATCTTCATAGCACATTCTCCATTTTTACCAGATATTCTTTCATTTTTAACCTCGCACGGTGCAGATATACTTTTACCTGCGATGCATTC
>SCQT01000078.1 GCA_004322015.1 Chitinophagaceae bacterium | reverse complement strand
ACACAGATCCATAGCATGCACATAGTCATACAGAAGAGCTATGTGAAACCTGTCTGCCCTCTCTTATTAAAAGTCATGAATCCCGTAACTTTGTATCATGCCTTTTAAAATAGATGCACCTTATGCTCCGGCAGGTGATCAGCCGGAAGCTATCCGTCAACTGACGGATGGAATTAATCAGCATGAACAATATCAGACTTTACTGGGGGTCACGGGCTCAGGAAAAACTTTTACTGTTGCCAATGTGATACAACATGTAGAAAAACCCACGTTGGTTATCACCCATAATAAAACGTTGGTGGCACAGCTTTACGGCGAATTTCGCCAGTTTTTTCCGGATAACGCCGTAGAATATTTTGTGTCTTATTACGATTACTATCAGCCGGAAGCCTATCTGCCTGTTTCAGATATTTATATTGAAAAGGATCTTTCCATCAATGATGAATTGGATAAATTAAGGCTTCGGGCCACCTCCAATTTACTTTCAGGGAGAAGAGATATCATTGTGGTAGCAAGTGTAAGTTGTATCTACGGATTGGGCAATCCGAAAGAATTTGAAAAAGGGATTATCCGTATTGCTAAAGGGCAAACTATTTCCAGAAACGCATTCCTGCACGATCTGGTCAATGCACTATATACCCGGACTACTATTGATTTTCAAAGGGGGCAATTTCGTGTCAAAGGCGACACGGTGGATATTAACCTCCCTTACCTGGATTATGGTTACCGTATTTCATTTTTTGGCGACGAAATAGATGAGATCGAAAGTTTTGAAACCGAGACCGGTCATCGTATTAAAACGATGGACAACGCGGCTATATTTCCTGCTAATTTGTACTTAGCGCCCCGCGACATGTTGCAACAAATCATTTATGAGATCCAGGATGAGGCGGCAGCTCAGGCGGAATATTTCACTTCTTTAGGGAAAATTACGGAAGCCAGGCGGATCAGTGAGAAGGTGAATTATGACCTGGAAATGATCCGCGAATTAGGCTATTGCAGCGGGATTGAAAACTATTCGCGCTTCTTTGACAGGCGCAATCCGGGCGACAGGCCATTCTGCTTACTGGATTATTTTCCCAAAGATTTTCTGACTGTTATTGATGAAAGCCATGTAACCATCCCCCAGGTGAGCGGAATGTACGGAGGCGACCGTTCGAGGAAACTGAATTTAGTGGAATATGGATTTCGTTTGCCTTCGGCTTTAGATAACCGTCCGTTGAATTTCAGGGAATTTGAAAGTTTATTGAATCAGGTGATTTTCGTCAGCGCCACACCGGGCAAATATGAATTAGGAAAAACGGAAGGCGTGGTGATAGAGCAGGTAGTGCGCCCGACCGGCTTATTGGATCCGCCGATTGAAGTGCGCCCCAGCGTCAATCAAATAGATGATCTCTTGGATGAAATTGACAATCGTGTGAAAGCCGGCGACCGGGTACTGGTCACCACACTGACCAAACGCATGTCTGAGGAATTAGATAAATATTTGCACCGTATCAATATCAAATCCAAATATCTGCATAGCGAAGTAGATACGCTGGAACGGGTGGAAATATTACGCGATCTGCGTTTGGGAAATATTGATGTTTTAGTAGGGGTAAATTTATTACGGGAAGGATTGGATCTGCCGGAAGTCTCTTTAGTAGCCATTTTAGATGCCGATAAAGAAGGCTTTTTGAGGAATGAAACTTCCCTTACGCAAACTGCAGGCCGCGCCGCACGCAATGCCAACGGCTTAGTTATTTTTTACGCTGACACGATCACGGAAAGTATGCAGCGAACCATGGATGAGACCAATCGCCGGCGGGAAAAACAACTCAAATACAATGCCGAGCATCATATTACCCCTAAAACAGTTTCCAAATCGAGAGAACAGATCTTTGGTCAGACATCCGTCCTGAACATCAAAAATTACGATGAAAATTCTACGTACGCCATTCACGATGAACGGGGAGCGCTGGTGGCAGAAGAAGAGGTGGTATATGAAACTATTCCGCAGGTTGAGTTGGGAATAAAACATACTAAGAAACAAATGGATAAAGCAGCCAAAGATTTAGACTTCCTCGAAGCCGCGCGCCTGAGAGATAAAATGTTCGCACTGCAGGAGAGATTAAAAGGGATGAGATCGTAGGAAACAAGTCTCATAGATTTTTACAAATTGTTGAACATACTTCACCTCCTTCAATCAATACATATCCGATATATTATATATGTATATATTTTGAGAATTTATTCTCATTATGAATAATCGTATTCTATAAATAATCATATAGTTAATTTAAATATGTATTAAAATCTATGTAATTACTTACGAATATTTATTATAATTATTCATTTCTAACCGTTTTTATCACTCATATACGAAATATTTATAAGTAGTATTGAAAATATTCAAACATTTATAATTTTGCCACGAAATAATTTATTCACAGTAAAATTATTATAATATGAATAATCTGAAGCTAAAAGCTACTTACAAAACAGGAATTCCGTTCCTGTTACTTGCTTTTATAGCCGTAGCGGCCATGTTTATTCATCCCGATACCCTGATCTCTCAAAAGGGATTGGTTCCGGGAGATATGGCATGGATGATCGTCGCGAGCGCGCTGGTTTTTTTAATGATACCCGGGCTTTCCTTTTTCTACGGAGGTATGGTCAACCGGAAAAATATCATTTCCACGATGCTGCAGAGTTTCATTGCGACCGGCCTCATCAGCATCTTATGGGTAGTAGTGGGCTTCAGCCTTGCTTTCGGGAAATCCATACACGGTCTGATCGGAGATCCTTTTACTTATCTTTTTTTCAGGAATGTGCTCAATAGCGCACCCTGGACATTAGCGCCAACCATTCCCTTGCTGCTGTTTGCACTTTTCCAGATGAAGTTTGCCATTATCACGCCTGCTTTAGTGGCAGGGGCAGTAGCAGAACGAATTCAGTTCAAATCTTATTTGCTCTTCATGGTTTTATTCAGCCTCCTGGTATATTCACCTATTGCTCATTGGACATGGGACCCTGCCGGTATATTGTACAAATTCGGAGTACTCGACTTCGCAGGCGGAACGGTAGTCCACATTTCAGCCGGTTGCGCAGCATTAGCCGGCGCACTGGTATTAAAACAAAGGAAAGCACATATAGAAAGGCGGGAAATAAAGCCTGCCAACATTCCTTTTGTTTTGCTGGGCACAGGACTGCTCTGGTTCGGCTGGTTCGGTTTTAATGCAGGTTCAGCCATGGGCGCCAACTCACTGGCAGTTTCCGCTTTTGCAACCACGAACACAGCCACCGCAGCCGCAGGATTAAGCTGGCTTTTCTTCGACAGCATACGCGGGAGAAAGCCTTCCGCACTTGGTTTTTGCGTAGGCGCAGTAGTGGGTTTAGTAGCCATCACACCGGCTGCCGGTTACGTAGGAATCCCCCAAAGTATTTTTATCGGTTTTGCCGCAGCCATCATTTCTAACCTGGCTGTTTACTGGAAAAGCAAGTCTGCCATTGACGATACCCTGGATGTTTTCCCTTGTCATGGAATTGGCGGAATGACCGGTATGCTGATGACCGGATTGTTTGCTTCCCTTGCCATCAACAGCGCGGGGAACAACGGGTGGTTTTATGGAAATTTCGTCTTATTCACTCACCAATTGCTCGGCATGTTGCTCGTGGTCTCTTACAGCTTTGTAATGGGAATGCTCATCTTTAAGTTCGTCAATCTTATTTATCCTATCCGGGTGTCGGAGGAAGAAGAAGAAATGGGACTGGATCTGAGCCAGCATGACGAAGAATATCAGCCACAGGGAGAAACTTTTTTATCCGTATCGCCCCATACGTTTGAATACGTTTAAATCATAGCAGTTTATATCACAAATTTCAGCGCCATAATTGGTTTAACGCTTGTTTATAAAGACCATTGAAATGAACGGACATAAAATTGGTTCTTATGAAAACCCCCTTTCTCTTCTTTTTTTATTTAAGCTCTGCAGTCGCAGCTTATGCACAGGATAGCCTGAAGTCCTCCGCACCATGGATTTCGGGCTATGCCAGTGTTTATTACAAATATGATTTCAACAAAAATGTGACTGATAATAAGACAAGCTTTACCAATTCTCAGAACTCTTTTGTGCCGGATATGCTCTCAGTTAAATTGCAGCATGCTATCGGCAGGATCAGTTTCACGGGCGAAATAGGCTTCGGAAAAAGGGCGGAGGAATTCTCATATAATGACAAAGGCTTGTCCGCAGCCATACAACAATTGTTCATCACCTATACCCCTATACCTTGGCTAAAACTTACTGCCGGCAGTTTTGCCACTTATATCGGTTATGAGTCTGCGGAAGCCAACATGAACCGGAATTTCAGCATGTCTTATTTATTCTCTTACGGCCCGTTTTTTCATACCGGCATTAAAGCGGAAGCCACTGTGGGAGCAAGTACCTTTCTGTTGGGGATATTTGATCCTACGGACTATAAATATGCTCCTTATCACAGTAAAAAATATGCCGGTGGTCAATGGGCTTTTTCTCCGAAAGGATCCCCGTTCACATCCTGTCTGAGTTATATCGGAGGAACAGATACGGGCGGCGTCCGCAATGACGAGGCAGATCTGGTAGTAACTTATCATTTCAATAAATTACTCAGCATGGCAGATGATATAGCGTATAGCCGTTACGGGGGCAGCGTACCTGCATCCTGCTGGTGGGGTAATGTATGGTATCTCAATGCTGATTTGAGTGATGCCACAGGGATCACTTTACGGGCGGAGTATTTCAATGACAAGGACAACCTGAAAGTTTTTACAGACAAGGGAAAGTTTCCGCATGGCGGAAGTATCTGGAGTTTCACACTTTCATGCAATTACAAGATAAAATCCCTGGCGTTGATACCGGAAGTACGCCTGGATCATGCCAGCAATCCCCTCTTTACTAAAGGGGGCAGTGGCATCGAAAGTAGTCCTTCCGTATTAATTGCCGCTGTTTATAGTTTTTAGCCCTTTTTCCGATTCACATCCCCAGGTTGCTCTTAAATATGCGTATGGCAATTGCCAGCAGAATCACGCCAAAAAATTTTCTGACGACCATCAACCCGGCCTTTCCAATGATGCGTTCTATAAAATCCAGGGAACGGATAACCATAAATATGCATACCAGGTTTACCAATATGCCTGCCAGGATATTGTAAAAGCTAAAATCAGCTTTCAAGGACATGATGGTAGTCAGGGTTCCGGAACCGGCAATTAAAGGAAAAGCTATTGGTACCACACTGCCGGATTTTGCTTCCTCTTTATCGCTTTTGAACAATTCTATTCCCAGGATCATTTCCAGCCCGATCACAAAAATGACGATGGAGCCGGCTACTGCAAAAGAGTGCACGTCCACGCCCATCAGGTTAAGGAAAGGCTCTCCCACCAGCAGGAACAATATCATCAGAAATCCCGAAGCGAGCGTCGCTTTGCTCGCCTGTATCCCCCCCATTTTGGCTTTTAATGAGATCAATACTGGAATGGATCCTAATATGTCTATGACGGCAAACAAAGTAAAGGTAATAGTAATGATCTGTTTAATGCTCAGCATACTTAATTTTTAATTGGCTCTTCAAAGATAATATCCTGTTTATACATGACGCAATGTCGTTTAGTTAACCGGTCGGCGAGGATGCCGACCAAAGCAAACGCTCATGTTGGCGTCCTCGCCAACAGGCCCCATAACCTTATCTAAACGACATTGATACACGACCTATCATCCGGGCTTGTGAATTTTGATCCGGGATCTGCATGCGATGATTAATCCGGTTTTCCTGCAGCGGTGAAAAGGAACCCTCATGCCCTGATTATTTTCATTATCTTAGTCGCTCCAAAACATCATTACTTCAATGACCTGTAAATTTTCCCTGCCTGCTATTTCATTATTATTAATAGCCGGAACAGCCTGCGCACAACTATCTGCAGATTCAATATCTGCACAAGATTACACCCATGCGGAACAATTTTTATCCTGGAATGTCAATCCCTACATTGATCATGAAAACGTACGTCCCAACTGGATCGGAAACGACCGTTTCTGGTTCCGTGATTTAACCGCGGGCGGCAGTAATTTTATACTCGTTGATCCTGAAAAAGGAAGAGAAAGACCGGCCTTTGATCAGCAAAAATTAGCCGGCGCGTTATCAAAAGCCACCGGTGAACAATACACCGCAGAGATGCTTCCTTTTCAGTATTTCAGTTATACGGACGATGGCAAGGCTATTCTCTTTCGTGCGGGCGAAAAAAACTGGATATGTAATTTACAATCTTACAGTTGCCGGGAGACCGATCAAAAAGTTCCTTCGGGAGAAATGAATTTTTTTATACGCAACATGAGCGACCAGGTTGTTTCGCCTGACGGGAAATCAGCCGCCTATATAAAAGACTGGAATTTGTGGGTTCGTAATCTGGCTACGGGCAAAGAAACGCAATTAACTACCGACGGCGTCAAAAATTTCGGGTACGCTACGGATAATGCGAGTTGGAGGCATAGCGACAGGCCGGTCATTCTTTGGTCGCCTGATTCCAAAGAGATCGCCACTTTCAGGCAGGATCAGCGGGATGTAAAAGATATGTACCTGGTTTCGACTAATGTGGGAGCTCCGCACCTGGAAAAATGGAAATACGAATTCCCGACGGATACGGCGCAGATGAAAATCTACCGTGTGATCATTCATGTGGATGAACCCAAAGTCATTTACTTAAAAATACCGCCGGATCCACGCCGTTCTACGGATATGGATGATATCATTTATGACGGACACATGGCCGACGCACAATGGAGCCCTGACGGAAGCAGGTTAGCTTTTGTCTCCACCTCCCGTTATAACAAAACGGAAAAAATCCGTATGGCAGATGCCCGCACCGGCGATGTGCGTGAAGTATTTGAAGAAACAGTGCCGACACAATTTGAATCCGGGTTTGGAGGGATCAATTGGAAATACCTTCCTGAATCGCATGAATTCATCTGGTTTTCACAACGCGATAATTGGGATCATCTTTATTTATATGATGCAGTTACCGGTAAGTTGAAAAATAAGATCACGAGCGGAGATTATGATGTGTCGAGCATTAAAAAAGTGGATGAAAAAAACCGGGTCATTTATTTTATGGCAGCGGGACTGGAATCAGAAAATCCTTATTTCCTGCAATTATGCAAAGTAAACTTTGATGGAAAAGACTTTAAAATACTCACACCGGAACCGGGCAATCACAGCATTACTTTTTCTCCCTCTGGAAATTATTTCATTGATGCCTATTCAAAACCGGATGTTCCGCCGGTAACGGTATTGTGTAAATCGGATGGCAAGGCGGTAAGGACCATAGCCAGAACGGATATTTCCAGGCTGACTGCCAGAGGATGGAAGCCGCCGGTTCCCTTTCACGTAAAAGCAGCAGACGGCCGCACAGACATTTACGGGTTAATGTTTACCCCCACCCATCCGGATCCGCAGAAAAAATATCCGGTTATTGATTATATCTATCCCGGACCGCAGGGAGGAACCTTTTTGGCGGGAGGTGAAGGCGCCTGGTCTTTTCACGCTACCAGAGGAGATAACCAGGCCCTGGCCGCATTGGGATTTGTTGTA
>SCQT01000280.1 GCA_004322015.1 Chitinophagaceae bacterium | reverse complement strand
CGCGCCGAAAGCGAGGAATTCTTCCACGAGCACGTAGCGCGCGAACGCGTCGCGGCCGCCTCCGCCGTACTCCTTCGGCAGCGTGATCCCGAGCCAACCGCGGCGCCCCAGTTCGCGGCTAAACGCCGGGTCGCAGCCGCTCCACGAGCGCGCCCGGATGTGCGGGGGAATCCGCGGCACCGCCTCAGCCAGGAAAGCGCGCACTTCGGCGCGCAGCGCTTCGGCGTCGGCCGGCAGGCGGGTGAGGGTCAAGGAATCAAGTGCGCTCATGCGTCACTCATCATAAGCCTATCGTGTATCCACCGTTAACTGATAAATGTTGCCCGGTAATATACGACGCTGCATCAGAAAGCAGAAAGCAAATTGGACGTACTACTTCATTTACATTGCCCCATCTTCCCAATGGAATTTGCTCCAAATATACATCTCTAAATTTCTCGCTTCTAATTATCTCGGTCATCTGTGTTTCTACTACACCAAAACCAACAGTGTTAACACGAATGCCATATTTCGCCCATTCGCGTGCCGCACACATTGTCAATCCTAATACGCCAGCTTTCGCTACACCATAATTTATTTGACCAATAGTTCCTCGCCGCCCTGCATCGGACGAAATATTCACAACAGCACCTGCTGTTGATTTCCCAATTTTGCTGCCATCTATCAAATAACGCCCGAATGCTTGCAGGAGGTAAAAAGCACCGGACAGGTGAACGTCGATCACTTGGCGCCAATTCTCCACTGTCATCTTATGAATCATTGACGGCCGTGTAATTCCCGCATTATTGACGAGTCCGTTTATATTTCCGAATGCTTCGACGCCAACGTCAATCGCCTTCTGCGCTACCTCAGGGTTCGTAACGTCTCCAGTTAAAGTTATGCAGCGCTCTGCTCCTACGAATTTTGTTAATTCGTCCAAGGCGTGTCCATCTAAGTCTATGGCAACAACCCTGCCGCCCAATTTTATAATTGCCTCAACCAGTGCTCGACCTATCCCTTGTGCTGCACCAGTAACGATGACGTTCTTATTTTCAAGTAGATAAGTTTTATCAGTCATAGATATGAATTCATCAGTGGATTATAACAATGTTTCGAATATGATTCGATTAATAATTTGTTTAAGTAATAAATCTACGGTTTAGTTTTCGCTTGTAATATAACATACGATATTATATATATTATATTTTTCTTAAAAATCCGTTGTAGGATTCATAAATCCCAGCATTTGTTGACCTCTTGCTTTTGCTCAAAGTCCAGGGCTAATAAAAAACGCAGCATCCGCATATTGTTTCGAGGACCGCACACAAATAAAGGGCACAGGCTTGACGTACGCACTTCGTACAATCAAGCTAAACTGCCGCCGCACTTTGAGTGCGAACGGCGCAACCTAATACTCGCTTGGATGGGGCGTGGGACACCTGCTCCATGTGCATTTTTAACGTCCTTGCACCAAAATGTCTGCTAAAGCGCCAGATGCGATCGCGTAGAGATCTAGCCCTCCCCCGCTTGTTTTGGTTGCCTGCGGATATCATAACTGCCGTAGAGGTTGTTGATCTGACCCGCAGGACTCATTGGCGCTGTGAACAGCTTGGGCAGTAGCGACGACTAAGCGCTGAATCGCCCTAGGAATGAACTGACCCCAGAAGTTGGACAGTCGGAGATCTGCCCTGTCGGCGTCGGTTGAATTTTGACTCGAGGATGGAAGCTCGCAGCAGGGCCACAAGCTTTGCACAAATGTGGGGCAGAAACTCCTTTGCGCTTGGTCGGTAGTAGTGGAATGTCAGCACGCCACGATGGCCGTGGCCAGGTGGCTCTTGCCTGTCCCCGGCCCGCCGAGTAGCACAACGTTGCGAGCGGCCTCGGTGAACGCCATTTCCGAGAGCTGCGTTGCGAGCGAGCGATCTGCCGGCGAGCGGGTCAAGTCAAAGCCCGCCAGATCGCCGTGCAGCGGGAACCTGAATCGCCCCGGTGACCCGGCGCCGAATGGGGCCGCTCGCTGTTGTCGAAGTATTTGCTGAGCGCGGCGTGGAGCTCGCGGCCGTTCTCGAAGGCGTTGATGTAGACGCACTCGTATTTCACGCTTCGCCACAAGCGCTCGACGAAGATGTTGTCGTAACAACGCCGGCAGCTGTCCATGTTGATCTGGATGCCATGGCGCTTGAGGATGCCGGTGAAGGCATCGCTGGTGAATTGGCTGCCCTGATCGGTGTTGAAGATCTCGGACGTACCGTATTTCGCCAGCGCTTCGTGGAGCGCACCGATACAGAAGGTGGTACCCGGGTTGATCGTTCCAGAAAATCCGCGCGCCATCATCGCCCAGCCTGACCGCTACGAGTCACGGATGGGCGATGCCATATTGGACTTCGCGCGTCACTAAAGGAGGAGCTCGCATGATGTGAGCACGTCAACACTCATGCAGAGTTATTGCTTCTTCGAGCACGAGCCGAGCGCGCGCAAGTTGGAGAGTCACCCCGTGATCGCGCGCGCCAAGGATCTGCTCGGCGTCTTGGGGAACGACCTCGCGCTGGAGCGGCACCCGAGCGCTTACACCTCGCGCGCGATCCGCACCGCAAGGTGTGTGGTAAATGGGCCTGGGTCGATGTGGCGCTCGATAGCGCGGGCGGCACGCCGCAGTTGCGGCGTCTTTTCTTGGACCCGGTCGCGCTCGCGGCGTGGATTTGCGCCAGGAAGTACGCAAGTGCGCTCCCGCGTCCGCCGCAGGACTTGAAGGCTGGACGGGTCGCGGCGTTCTGGCGCTCAGTCGCATCGGAAGCTTTCAAGGTACTCGCTACCCAGTTGCCCCAATCCGAGGACGCTATTGGCGTGCGTTCACTCAGCGATTTGTGTGAAGCCGAGGCGCAGCGTCTATACATCACGTCGATACCGCTCGTTGCGACATACGCCAAGGGCGAGATCGCCAGCTCGTCGCTTCATCTGAGCGCCTGGGAGCGCCTCCTCGGTTGTGGCGAGCCAGTGCGAGCTACGCCGAGTCGAGCAGCTGCGGCAACCGCCCCTGCGAGCTCAGCCTTGCCGTCGGACGTCCGGGCCCTTGCGCGCGCTGACCTTGACGACGGATTCGCCGAAGGTGATTTGGATGAAACGGGCTTGATTGCGCGACTGCGCCTCATCATGAACGGCGTGCCCAGCGTCAACTATCTTGACCGGTGAGCGTCAATTATTCTGAGCGGTGCGGTCGGGGATTGATCATTTGCGTTGCTGTTTCTCTTCGTTGCTGTGCCGGCTAGCCGGCACAGCAGCG
>SCQT01000077.1 GCA_004322015.1 Chitinophagaceae bacterium | reverse complement strand
TTGTGATGACATACCCTGTCCGGCAGAATTAATCTGGAACTGGATACTTTCATATTCCAATTTAGTCAATTGGAACATGAAGTCCTCCGGAAATCGTTCCATATTCCGTTTTACAGCCTGACTCAGTACACGGGTTTCTACCTCATAAAGTGCAACCAGATCAAAATCCAGCATGACTCTGTTTCCTCTTAATTCATAAATACGATTTTGAATAGAACGGATAATTTGCATAGCAGGTAAGGATTTAACAGGAAGTAAAAATAACAAAATAAATCAGGGAGAATCATTTCTTCTGCTTGTACACCGGCACCGTACTGCACGGCTCACCAAACATGACACTCTTAACCACCGGCTGCAGCTTCTTCATCAGCGCAATATACACATCGGGAGGAACGCATTTATCTCCGCAACCTTTCAGGACAATCCGCTGATCGCGGAATTTTTCCGTATTTATCTGATCAATGGTTTTTATGGCTATTTGTTTGATGGCTTCCTCGTTGTCGCCAAACACAATTTCTTTGGCAACCGGTTGCAGGTAAGCAGTCACAAGCATATTTGCCCACATGGGAATAATGGCATCTGCAGTGCAGGTAAGGGTCACCATTTTATTGCGGTATTGTTCCCAATCGTGGTTTTTCAACGATTCGCGAAAGTCTTTCTCTTTTAAAATCAATTCCCGGAAAAGAAATGGTTTCAGATCAAAAACCATGATTCCTTCTTCCGGCAGAAAGTCTGCAGGATCAAGTGTGATGATACCACTGGCAGCAATTTTATTGACAATAGTATCCATAAAACAACCTCCTCTGGTTTAGAAGAATTTCAAACGCCGGTCCTCTATTTCGGCATTCTTTTTCAGCACCTCTAATAACTGGGAACCTACCTGCTGCTGCAGCATCATTTCCTGTTGTTTTATATCCTGGGCAGCATTCACATTGGCAGGTGCTTCCACAGTAACGGAGTCCACCTTGATTACATACACCCCATTATTTCCATAAATGGGAGAAGACAGTTTACCCTCTTTTAAGGCAGGATTAAATGCGGCTCCAACCACTTTCGGTTCATAACCTGCATCCGGGATAAATGGTGTCTGGAAATTAATATGTTGTGCCTGGGAAACAGAATCACTCACATTCTTCGCAATAGCATCCAGCGAATTCCCCTGCATTTTAGCCGCTATTTCGTCACCTTTCTTTTGCCTGCGGACCAGGGCTTCTATCTGAGGTCTTACATCAGACAGATTAGCGGTGCCTTTGTTTTTAGTACCTGTCAGTACAGCCACCACATAGTTATTTCCCAGTGAAAATACGTCCGATACATCTCCCACTTTTGCTTTAAATGCCCATTGTATCAAATCCCTGGCTGGTCCTATACCCTGAATATCATAAGCTGTAGGCAAAATATTATCAGCCGTTTTCCTCGAGATCCCGTTTTGTCCGTTGCTGGATTTTTCAAAAGCAGCACGGGTGCGATTATTCCCTGCAAACTGGCTCGCTGCAGAGAAGGTAGCATTATCCGTTTCCTGGCTGGGGTCTAAAGATTGGGTTAAATATGCAATCTTATAGGCATTTTCAAAGTTTTTCTGATCAATGATCTTAATTAAATGGTAACCATACTGCGTTTGCACCGTACCCATGTCGCCGGTATTATGATTGAAAACAAAATCATTGAATTCCTGGGGCACATTGGGATTGCCGGGGGTTAAAGTCATTTTTCCGGCATTTTCCTTATTGGCATCAGAAAATTTTTCCACCATATCAGCGAAAGAAGCGCCTTCTTTCACGGCTGTCTGGATACTGTCAATACGTTTTTTAGCTACTGAGTCCGGATACAATTGAGTGCTGATTAACAGTTGCTGCACATCTGCGGTATCCGGCATGGATTTTTTACCCAGCATTTCCGCATAAGCTACCACTCCCTGATCAAAATAAGGGCCCATGATCTTACCCACAGGCAGGGACAATAAAGAATCTTTTTCGGAAGACTGGATCATGCTGCCGGGAATATAGCCGTCATAAAATTTAGATTCCGAATTTCTGGAAACAAAACCCGGAACATCCTCCACGGAAAGCGTATCCATCTGGGATTTCAGGGAATTAATAGATTTCATGACACCCGCCGAATCCTTGGAGCTGGGGATAGCGTCAAAAGATACATATTCAATGCTTCTGGACGCCTGTTGCTGATACATAGCAGCATGCGCATCCAGGTAGTTTTGCAATTCCTTATCAGTCAGTTTGACGGAAGAATCAGGCACGGTAGAATAAGCCACAGAAACATAATTCAGCGTAGCATAGCTGTTTTTTTCCGCTTCTTTTTCTTTCGCCAGCCATGATGGAATAAATAAAGCCTGGGTGATTAAAGAAGAAAATTTCCTCGCCATATTGCTGGATTCTATATATTCCTGCAATTGCATCCATTGAGCGAGCTGTTGCTGTACCTGTGGATCATTTTGGTTGGCGCTGCGCAATTGCTGCATAAAAGCGGCGACCCGGTTGGGATCGAATTGTCCGGTTTGGGGATTCTGAAACGCCTGGATAGATTTAATCTGGGGATCCGCATCCATCGTCATGGTCAGATCAGTCAGTTCCTGGCTGGAGAAGCCGATGCCCAGCTCTTTATATTCGGCGCCCAATAGCTGATCCTGCAGAAATTTTGTCCATACACTTTCACGGAGCTGGTGACGGATATCATCCGTAACGGTCACGCCGGGGTTTTGAACCCGGTACATGTTTTCCGCATTCTGCACCTCATTGGTGAAGTCACGATAGTCCAATCCTTTCCCATTGACAATGCCCACTTCCGTATTTTGGTGAAAAAAGGACTTTGGTCCCACCAAAGCATCCATCAATAGAAAAGCCACAAGACTCACACATACTACCACTATCATCAGTGTAGCATACTTGTCCCGGATTGTCTGAATTACTGACATATAATATATATTGTATCCCTTTTTTAGAGGAACGCAAAAATAGAATAAAATACCGTTCCTCCCAACATTTGACACTTTTACCAAAAAGAATGATAAAATTGAAATTTTATTTATTTATTCACATTTAAAATAAAACTTATGTTTCTGAACTGCGCTCTTATTGATTTTCCATTTTTAAGTTTTCCACAGTTTTTGTGAAAATCATTCATTTTAATGAATAAAAGATCTTGAAATTATTCGTTTTTCCCGGCTTACTTCTTTCTTTTATACATTTTGAACTTTTACTCTTCATTTTTACCACATGATTTTAGTATTTTCCCACACATTCTTAAAAAGAACTTTTTGCAGACCTTCCTTTGTCCACAGGCCTGAATAACTCAAAGAAAATCCCGATTCTGCTGAATAATACCATGTGAATAAATTGTCAGTGGAGGCTATTATAATATTAACATTTAACTTTGTAAATATTATTTGTGAAAGTATTCCACAAATTCACAGCCTTAATAATATTAGTTCTTTTTATAAATTTATATAAATATTCTATTACCATGACAACACTTTCAGAGGCGAAAAAAGATTTGAGAAAAAACGGATATTTGACAGTGGATGTAGATCCCACGCTGGATTTATTTACCGAGATAAACCGGTTAAAAAAAGAGAAAAATGCCATTTTGCTTGCACACTATTACCAGGAACCGGATATTCAGGATGTGGCTGATTTTATTGGCGACAGCCTGGGGCTTTCCCAACAAGCTGCCAAAACCAAGGCGGATATCATCGTTTTTGCCGGGGTGCATTTCATGGCTGAAACCGCTAAGATCCTTTGTCCGGACAAGAAGGTGCTTTTACCTGATCTCCATGCCGGGTGTTCGCTGGCAGACAGTGCGCCTACTGAACCCTTCAGAAAGTTCAGAGAGGCACATCCGGGACACATCGTGATCTCGTATATCAACTGTTCGGCTGAGGTAAAAGCGCTGAGCGATATTATCTGCACCTCCTCCAATGCGCAAAAGATCATTGAAACCATACCGGAAGATCAGCCCATCATTTTCGCTCCAGATAAAAATTTAGGGGCTTACCTGATAAAAAAGACCGGTAGAAATATGGTTCTTTGGAATGGTTCCTGCCAGGTGCATGAGATATTTTCGGCGGAAAAAATAACTAAACTGAAAGTCCGGCATCCGCAAGCTAAGGTGATAGCACATCCGGAATGTGAAGAGGTGGTTTTAAAGATGGCTGATTTTATAGGGTCCACCAGCGCTCTTTTAAAATATACAATGAAAGATGAAGCAAAAGAGTATATTGTGGCTACTGAAACGGGGATTTTACACCAAATGGAAATAAATTCTCCCGAAAAAACGTTTATTCCTGCTCCCCCTAATAATGCCTGTGCCTGCAATAATTGTCCGCACATGAAGTTAAATACCTTAGAAAAGCTATATTTGTGTATGGAATATGAAGAGCCTGAAATATTGATGGATGAGCAATTAATAATGGCTGCCCGTAAACCTATAGACAGAATGCTCGAAATTTCGGCCCGCTTTGGATTATGATTAAAAAATAAGATATATGAAAAAGATATTTTCATTAAGGAACCTTCCATGGTTCCTGTTTTTATCTTCCATACTGGTGTTAAATGCCTGCAGGAAACATTCTGCCAAGCCAAACAATAACGGTGGAGATACCACAGCCAAAAGCAGGCTTTCAGATGAAGACTCGCTGAAGTTTTATATATGGTATTATATGGAATCGGATTCCGCTAATATTCCCCAATATTTATGGTATAACCAGGTGCCTTCCAATTTTAATCCGTTAAGCGCTGTTTTTACGAATGCTGATTCTGTTTTGGATGGACAACAGGGATTAACAAGTTTTCCTTTGCTGAATGGTAAGAAAGTGGACCGGTATAGTTTTCTGGACAGGACGGGAGCGGTGTCAAGCCAGATTGAGGGCGGGCAGTTAGGTGATAAAGGTTTTGACATTCGTTGGGCAGGAAGTACAAAATCGGACAGTACCTCTTTATTTGTTATATGGGCTTATGCTGCAAGTCCTGCGGGACTGTCCGGCGTACAAAGGGGCTGGCAGATCACGGCCGTGAATGGAAATAAAAATGTGGGCTATGACGGGCCTGGGTATTTGGACGGAACAGGCACTAACGTGAATAGGGTAATCAATGCGCTATATGGCGGCAATGCAGCGGCTTTTACATTTGCCAGAGAGGGCAAACCTGATACTACCATCACTATTTCGAATGCACAATATTCCTTTAACCCCATTTTGTTTGATACGGTATATAATCTGAGCGGAACGAACGTAGGGTATGTGGTATATAATTCATTTGTGAGTGTGTATAATTATGACAATAAAGGCAATGAGACTCCAACTGCCGCCAAGACACAAATAGATAATGTGTTCAATAAATTTCAGGCTGCAGGCATTAAGGATTTGATCATTGATGAACGATATAATGGAGGGGGGGCAGTGAATACCGCTGAATATTTGGATAATTTAATAGCTCCTTCCGGCGCTACTGGCGGGATCATGTACACCTATAGTTTTAATACACCGCTGGAAAATTATTATAAGAGCCAGAATAGTGATTTATCGGTTAAGTTTCAAAAGCAGGGAAACTTAGCGCTCAATCATGTATTTTTCATAGTAAGTAACGGCACCGTGTCTGCTGCGGAATTGACCATTAATAACCTGAAGCCGGTGATGGATGTAAAGTTGATAGGGACCACCACTTATGGTAAACCGGTTGGATTTATCCCCCAATCTATTTATGTAGTCAACGATACTACCCATCAGGAAGATCATGTGGCAGATCTGTATGCGATCAACTTCCAGACCGTAAATCAGTTGAGCCAGGGAAATTATTTTAATGGTATGACTCCTGATAAACAGGAATATGATTATGTGGATTTGAACTGGGGCGATGCAAGGGATTCCAGTCTTATAGAAGCATTCAATTATATTAAAAACGGCGCCTGGGCAAGGACTTATAATGCCAGGTTAGCAGCGCCATCGAATCTGTACAGGGCGCCCGCTGATTGGAACAGGCCGCTTATTGACCGCCAGTTTAATGGGATGATTGACCAGCGATTGAATATAATGATGCCTAAAATGCTGCCTGTTAAAAAGAGATAGTTGCATGGATGAAATCCATCTCATTACACGGCGTACCTTAACGCTGGAAGAAGTCAATCAGATTATTTCTAAAAAAAAGAAGCTTCGACTATCTCCATTGAGTAAAAGGCTTATTTTAGATTGCAGAAAGTATTTGAATGAAAAAATGGAAATAACCCAAAACCTGTATTATGGCATTAATACAGGTTTTGGCGCTTTATGCAATGTCCGGATCAGTGAAAAAGAGATCCAAAACCTGCAGGAAAATTTGGTATTATCTCATGCCGCAGGAACAGGGGAAGAAGTACCTAAAGAAGTAGTTAAGCTGATGCTCCTGCTTAAAATTCATGCGTTGGCATTAGGTCATTCCGGAATTACCTTTACATTAGAAGAGAGACTAATTGATTTTTTTAATAAGGATATTACTCCTGTGGTTTTTCAGCAGGGTTCACTTGGCGCTTCCGGTGATCTGGCGCCGCTGGCACATCTCAGCCTTCCCCTTATTGGAAAAGGAGAAGTCTTTTTTCATGGGAAAAGGCAAAAAGCAACCACTGTACTGAAAAAAAATAATCTGAAACCAATACGATTGCAGGCAAAAGAAGGATTGGCATTGTTGAATGGCACGCAGTTTATGACGGCTTACGGCGTATGGTGTTTGATAATATCTTCCAGGTTAATATCATGGGGAGAGAAAACGGCCGCTTTATCAATAGATGCTTTTAATGTGAAGACGGATTCTTTACTTCCTTATACGCATCGGGTTCATCCGCACACGGGACAGATCACTACTGCTAAAAATATTTTGAATTTTTTAAAAGGGAGTAAAATCAGTAAGACCGGGAAAACACAGGTGCAGGATCCCTATTCCTTCCGGTGTATTCCGCAGGTGCATGGTGCCACCAGGGATACGTTTGATTTTACTAAAAAGGTGGTAGAGACCGAAATTAATTCTGTTACGGATAATCCTATTTTATTTCCCGAAGAAGATTTGATTCTAAGCGGTGGAAATTTCCACGGGCAACCGCTGGCTTTGGCGTTCGATTATTTAGCGATAGCGATGGCAGAATTAGGGAGCATCAGTGAGCGGAGGATCTATCTGCTGTTAAGCGGTCAACGGGGACTTCCTCCTTTTTTAACTAAAGAAGCTGGATTGAATTCCGGATTAATGATCGCACAATATACGGCGGCTTCTATCGTGAGCCAGAACAAGCAACTTTGCACGCCGGCCTCTGTGGACAGCATTACCAGCTCTAACGGTCAGGAAGATCATGTAAGCATGGGCGCTAATGCGGCTACTAAATTATGGAAGGTAGTTAATAATGTGGAGACAATATTGGCAATAGAGTTTTTATGCGCTGCCCAGGCCATTGAATTCCGGAGGCCGCTGAAAACATCCGTTTTTTTGGAAGAGGAAATAAAAAAATTCAGGGAGATCATTCC
Source organism: Chitinophagaceae bacterium (assembly GCA_004322015.1). Taxonomy (GTDB): domain Bacteria; phylum Bacteroidota; class Bacteroidia; order Chitinophagales; family Chitinophagaceae; genus FW021-bin31. The sequence continues at coordinate 2,174 of SCQT01000077.1, read as the reverse complement.
AATAAGAAACCACGACAGGGAAATATATCCTGATATTGAAAAAAGCAGAAAGTTTTTGGAAGGAACCACCGTATAAATAAATAATTTTGACCTAAAAAACGAACATCGTGTTAAATAAGAAAAGCTTAAGGACATTCATCGCAAGAGCCTTAAAAGAGGACGTGGGTTCGGGCGATCATACCACGTTGGCCTGCGTTCCGGAAGGAAAAAAAGGGAAGGCTGTTTTAAGAATAAAAGAAGGCGGAATTCTTGCCGGGGTCTATGTGGCCAGAACTATTTTTCAGTTTTTAGAACAGGAAGTTGGATTTACGGCATTTATGAAAGACGGGGATCCGATGAAAGCAGGAGACGCTGCTTTTGAAATACAGGGATCGGTTCATACCTTATTGACGGGAGAACGGTTAACCCTGAATTGTATGCAGAGAATGAGCGGTATTGCCACACTTACCCATCGCTATGTGGAAAAGCTGAAAGGGTATCATACTAAATTATTAGATACCAGGAAAACAACGCCTGGCTTCCGCCTGCTGGAAAAAGAAGCTGTCAGGATCGGGGGGGGGTATAATCACCGGATGGGGCTTTATGATATGATCATGCTGAAAGATAATCATATTGATTTCTGCGGTGGTATCAGACCGGCCATTCTTAAAGTGAATAAATATTTAGAAAAAAATAAGCTGAACCTTCCCGTTGAAATTGAAGTGCGTTCTCTGGAGGATGTACAGGAGGTTTTATCTGTAGGTAAAGTGAACCGTATCATGTTTGATAATTTCTCTCCCGGATTGACGGCTGAAGCCTTGAGTATGATTGCGGGAAAATATGAAACGGAATCTTCGGGTGGAATAACCCTGGACTCCATAGAAAGATATGCCCGGACCGGAGTGGACTTTGTTTCAGCCGGCGCGGTCATTCATCATGCCGTCAGTTTAGATCTGAGCCTGAAAGCAGAGATTTCCTAACTTTTTCAGCCCACAGGGCTTCTTTCGCACGATCCATTCCATGATGGGTTTCCGTATCAAACTGTTGTTCCCAATCTGTCATTTTTCTCCAGAAATCCCAGTATAAAAAATGGATCTCGATGGGATAATATTCTGCAGAAAAAGATTTTTTCAAAAGAGAATCGTTAAATTGCTCTTCGGCAATTTTAGCAATATCGAAATGAATTTGCTCATGGGAAAGCGCATAATCGTTCCCTTCTCCTGCAAGGACCCAGGATTCATTTCTTACAAAATAAACCTGCAGATAAACTCTTACAAAAATAGTATCTCCCTTTTTTATAGAGGCGGCATCGTAACTAAAGCCGGGCATAGTTTCCGCGGCCGAGAAACTTCCCGGGGTCAGGGAACCGGTAAAGTCCTGCCATTGTAATTTTCTTGCGCCCGAATAATAGAGGGTATCTTTGGTAATAGTTCCCGGCGGTGGATATTCTTCCGTAGTCACATTTACTACCTGTCCGTTCACTGTTTGCCAACAGGATATTGACAAAAATAATATGCAAATCCACCGAAACCACATAAGTTATTCACAATGTGGATAAAATAATATGAAAAAATTAAAACCTAAAAATAAGCCTTTATTTCTTGTCCTCAATACCTTCCCGATAAATAACATGATCGAGGGAAGATCATTGAAATTTGAGGCCTTTGCGAAAGGAAACATTTTTGTCATAATCAATTGATTATCAATTATTTGATAATCTAATGTGAGTTCGGAGGCAGATTAAATGATCTTCAATTAAATCAAAGGGGAGACAACAGGAGGATACTCCCTATCTTCGCCCTACCATCCCCCTGTCTTCGCCCTATTAAAAGCGCACTAAGGAGATCAGCGAGCCTACAATGTTTCCCTGGTTACCAGGGTAAAAGGGATCGAACATACGTTAATTTATAAGCCGTTATGAAATAAAAGTGTGGAATTTTTTGAAATACCGATGAACACGGTATTGTATAGCTGTAAAACCTATTTGCCTTATGCGACTATTGTTACCGTCCCATGTAAACCATTAATACCTGCACATCGCTTGGACTTACTCCGCTGATCCGGCTTGCCTGTCCAAGGGTCTGAGGACGGATCCGGGTAAACTTTTGACGGGCTTCCGCAGACAGAGAGTTTAACTTATTAAAATCGAAAGCCGGGGGTATATGCAGATCTTCTAATTGATTCATTTTTTGCAC
>SCQT01000076.1 GCA_004322015.1 Chitinophagaceae bacterium | reverse complement strand
ACCGAAACTATTTTTTCAAACTTAGGCATAGAGCTGAATTGTAATAAAATAAGAAAGCTATATGCTAAATGCTTAAACATTGGCTCCATGGCTGCTTAATTTTTATACCGAACTATTGTATCTGAAAACTTTATTTTCTCACTTCACATTGTAGCCTGCGGATAAATAATATAATCCGCCTATCATCGGATTGCCAAAGGCGTTTTGGTAATAATGGTTTAAGATATCAGTTCCTCCGAGAGCGAATGACAATTTTATTTTCGGTACCTGATAAGTAATTTGTGCATCTACGGTATTGACGGCAGAGACATTTCCTACGGCAAAACTGCCTTCATACAGGAAAGCATCCTGGTAATGATAATGGATGCTGAATCCCCAGTTATTAATTACGTTGGGATTGCCGAAACCGATATTGGCAGTATAATCCGGTGTATTGAATTGTGTAAAAAATCCGTCGGGTGCGTTGCTGAGTTTATTGTAGGAAATATTGGCATTCAGTTTATAATCAGCCGGTAAAAGATATTCTCCCCCTAATGCCCATCCCCATGTTTGTACGGTGCCGGCGCTGTTTATATACATCTGATATACATTACGGGTCTGATCATTGGCTAATTGCGGCCCGTAATATTTTTTGGGATCCTGCGGAGCAATTTGTTGCGGCCCGTTCTTTGCCTGGATCAGAATAATAGAACCGATAAAATCGGTATAGTTGCTGAAATATACATAAGCATCGAGCATCAGCTTCTGATGAATAACTCCCCGGTATCCCGCTTCAAAAGATTTTACTGTTTCCGGTTGAAAGGTCTTGTACTGATAAGGTACTAACACTTTTTCGGCGGCAACTGCCGCATTATATTGCGCCACCGGGGGCGGATCTCCTTTTTGGATATTAGCCTGATAGCCGGTTGCATAAGCAGCGCCGTACTGTGTTACATTAGCCAGAGGAAATCCCGGATCGTCGTTCAGGTTATATTTGGGAAAAAATTGTGGTATTCCTCCGATAAGCCTGGCTCTGCCCACATTGAGATCAATAAATTGCTGCTGATTGGTAGGCAGTTGGTATCCCGTTTGATAAGAGATACGGATATTATTTTCAGGAGCCACAGTAAACACTGCGGCTATGCGGGGAGTCCATTTACCCTCAAAATTCTGTATCTTATCATAGCGGATAGCGCCTGTGAGTTTGATCCTGTTCTCTACTATATCCTTAGTCGCCTGAAGAAACATTCCCCATTGGTCGCTGGTCAGCTTTTTGCCTTTATCATCGAAAATAGTGCCGTCAGAATTCAGGTGATACCTCCGGAAATTAGCCCCCGCCTGAACTCCTATAAAAGGTATCTGATCGGAAAAATTATATAAACCATCATATTGATATAATGCTGACTTATCCGTGAAGCGTCCCCCTGAAGGAATAGGAAGTGCAGAGAGGGAATCTTTTATGTGATTGAATGAAAGAGAACCCGGTTGAGGCATTCCATTATCGGCATAACTCCGGGCTGCCACAAAAGCCTGCTGATCCGGGGCGCCTAAAGCTTTAGCGCCGGCAAACGCACCTACATATTGAGGGAACCATTGCTGACTCGGTTTCCAGGCCTCGTTCATCAACTGGCCTAATATGGTAGCATTATAAGCGTCTCCGGCATTTTCCTGGGTGGTATAACCACGTAACATAAAATGCTTCCCGTTCAGTTGTATTTTGTACTGGCCGATATGGAAATTCTTTAGTGAATAACGATCAGAACCCGTATAGACCGTAGTTCCTTTGCCGTAATGCCCTTCCAGGGAAATCTTCATGTCGGGAGTTATTTTATAAGCTAATTCACCTCCTAATTTTAAATTATAAGTATTGTAATCCACTAAGTATTTCTCGTTATAACCTGTTCGGCTCACGTTTTGATCAGGGATGATCCCTGCCTGCATTCCTTTATAAAAAGGAGCAGAAGTGGGGTTTGTGGAAAGGAAACTATTGATCTGTGCCTGCGAGGGAGGAGTTCCTGCCTGTTGTTCATATTGGGCAACATATTGTTGAGTAGCTGCTGCCAATACGCTATTGGCTACATCCTGCATATTGGCGCTCGTTTCATCGCCATACACATTTAAACCGTCGTAATTGGGATCAGTGAGACGGGTTCCCGGAATAGTTTTAAAATGAACAGCATCATAATCTGTGGTGTCTGCCGCCATCCAGTCATACGCTTTTATATAACTCACATTCAATTTAAAAGCGATCTTGTTGTTAAATGCTTTGGCATATCTGACCGCGTATTCCTGGTAAGGAGTAGCTCCGTGCCGGGGATCGTGGATATGCATTATACCTCCTTTTACCAGCGCGCTTAATCCCTGGTATTGAAAAGGATCTTTGCCGGTCATTAATAAAGTTCCGTTGGTGCCTCCTGCTCCGTATAATGCGGAAGATGCACCGGGCAGCAGTTCTATATTATCAATATCCAATACGGAAATGCCGATTACATTGCTCACCGAAAAATTTAGTCCCGGTGACTGGTTGTCCATTCCATCCACAAACTGGTTCATCCCTGTGTTTCCGCTTCCTCCAAAACCGCGGGTGGTGGGGGTGCTGAAGAGTAATCCGGAGGTAACCATGTTTACGCCTTTTATATTTCCAATAATATCATAATAGCCGGAAGCAGGCGTCTGCCGGATCGTCTGTAAGCCGATATGCTCGATAGATACCGGAGACTTTAAAATGCTTTCGGGTACCCGGCTGGCAGCGACAACGATTTCTCTTCCCAACACTTCAGAGGGAGACAATGCAATCTGAAGGTTACGGGTGTTTTGATAAATGGTTATGGTGTCCGAACGGTACCCGATATTGGAGATAACAATACTGACCGGTAACGGATGGTGTGTGGTAAGGCTGAAGTGGCCACGTTCATCAGTAAAAGTGCCTTCATTTGTTCCCGGAATAAGTATGGTGACACTGCTCAGTTCATAACCAGTATTTTTATCGGTTATCGTACCTGATATTATTGTCTGCGCGGCACATTGACCTGCAATCACAACCATAAACAGGCATGCTAAAGATGCAGGGAGGGTAAGACGTTTCATAGGCAGGATGATTTAAAGGATTAAACCATATCCAAGTAAGTTAGGAAATAATTTTGAAATAAAAAAATTTATTTGGGTGGATCCTTTTCATGTCATACTTATTTTCACTAATGATTTCTTTTGTACTTTCGTTTTTTACACATCAACACATTGCTTATGGCATCACAAGATCTGTTTCAATCTCCTGATTATTATTTATTGGACGAATTGCTGACGGAGGAACATAAGCTGATCCGCGAAAGCGTAAGGCAATGGGTAAAAGCATCCGTTTCTCCCATCATTGAGGATTATTGCCAGCGGGCTGAATTTCCAACACAGTTATTAAGCGGACTGGCTGATGCAGGTTGTTTCGGGCCGTTTATTCCTCAGGAATACGGAGGCGCCGGATTGGATTACATAGCGTATGGTTTGATGATGCAGGAATTAGAACGCGGAGACAGCGGCATTCGTTCTACTGCCTCGGTACAAGGTTCCCTGGTGATGTTCCCCATTTTTACATTTGGGAGTGAAGAACAAAAGAAGAAGTATCTCCCCAAACTGGCGACGGGGGAATTAATGGGTTGCTTTGGACTGACGGAACCCGGTCATGGTTCGGATCCCGGCGGCATGGTGACTCATTTTGAGGACAAAGGAAGCTACGTATTATTAAACGGGGCGAAGATGTGGATATCCAATGCGCCTTTTGCGGATATCGCAGTGGTGTGGGCTAAGGATGAAGAAAGCAGGATCAGGGGATTGATCGTAGAACGGGGTATGGAGGGATTCTCTACACCCGAGACTAAAGGAAAATGGAGCCTCAGGGCAAGTGCCACGGGGGAGCTGGTTTTCGATCATGTGAAAGTGCCTAAAGAAAATATCTTACCGGGGTTGGAAGGATTAAAAGGTCCTTTAAGTTGCCTGGATTCTGCCCGCTACGGAATAGCATGGGGAACTATCGGCGCCGCGATGGATTGCTATGATACTGCTTTGCGTTATGCAAAAGAAAGGGTACAGTTCGATAAACCGATTGCTTCTTTTCAATTGCAGCAGAAAAAATTGGCTGAGATGATCACTGAAATTACGAAAGCGCAATTGTTGAACTGGCGGTTAGGCGTTTTGAAAAATGAGGGGAGAGCATCTCCTGCTCAGGTTTCTATGGCAAAAAGGAATGCCTGTTTTACTGCGGTGAATATTGCGAGAGAAGCGCGGCAGATATTGGGCGGAATGGGCATTACCGGAGAATACCCGGTGATGCGTCATATGATGAACCTGGAAAGCGTGATCACGTATGAAGGGACACATGATATTCATTTGCTGATCACAGGCCAGGATATTACAGGTCTCAGCGCTTTTAAGTAAATTTGCTTATGAAAATCTTTCTCATCGGTTTTATGGGCAGTGGGAAATCCTATTGGGCGCGTCATCTTTCAGAAAGCCTGGACTTGCCTTTATTGGATATGGATGAAGAGATCGAAAAAAAGACGGGTTTAAATATCACGGAAATTTTCTCTAAAAAGGGAGAAATGTATTTTCGCACGCTGGAACATGAGCTGCTGAAAGGATTTATTCGGCGGGATCCGTTGTTATTGTCCTGCGGAGGCGGGCTTCCGTGTTTCAACGATAATATGAGCTTAATGAATGAGCATGGTTTGACAATCTGGCTGGACCCGCCTGTGGAGATAATGGTTGAACGTTTGAAAAGAAAAAAATATAAACGTCCGTTGTTGAAGGATCTCGATGATGAGCAATTGACGGAATACGTAACAAAAAAACTGTCGGAACGGACTGCCTTTTATAGTCAGGCTCAGTTAATTATTAATCCTTTAGATTATTCTGTGGAATCACTTACTCAAAAAATATTATCATGCAAAGAACCTACCTGATTTTTGCGGCTGTTTTTGGCATATTAGCAGTGGCTTTGGGAGCCTTTGGCGCCCATGAAGTCAGAGCAGCTGTTTCACCGGATGTGTTTCAGGTGTATGAAACGGCCGTAAAATACCAGTTTTATCATGTATTTGCGTTACTGGCTGTGGGTATTCTATTCACATGGTATCCCGGTAAACTCATGTCGCTGGCAGGATTATTTTTCATTACAGGGATCATTCTTTTCTGCGGCTCGCTCTATTTAATAACGGGCATGATGCATACAGGAAAGGTTGTTCCTCCTGCCATCGGTATCATCACTCCTGTCGGTGGATTGTTTTTCATTGCCGGATGGGTTATGATGCTGCTGGGATTAATAACTAAGAAAATGGTTTGAAAGGTATGTGATTTAATGGTTATATTGCTTTATGGTTTTATTGTTGTCAATGAGAATATGATAATCAATGTCGTTTAGATAAGATTATGGGACATGTTGGCGAGGACGCCAACATGATTCTCTACATTGCAGAGACTGCGGTCGGCGTCCTCGCCGACTGGTTAACTAAACGACATTGATATGATAATAGGGAAATAACTAACAAGAAACAAGCAGCCGGTAACAAGCAACCTGGTTCACTGCATTAATTCCTCTTTTGATTTGGGTCTTTGTGCAGCTTCCCAGCGGAAGCCCCGGAGCGTTTTATTTTCCTCCGGTATTTTTGTAGGAGGCATGAAGTTTCCGTCCACATCTTTCAGAAAAATGACTTTATTTAATTTCCCGTCTTTAAAATAAAGATGGATTTTTGCCGAAGTGCTGTGATTACCTCCCACAAAAGCTCCATTGTTATCCTGTGCGTAATACATGCTTTCCGCATTGCCGTTCACATCCATCCAGTTGATCTCATTGCCATTGCCAAAATATCCCGTGATGATATTTCCCTTTACCTGATTGTAAATGCTGTCTTCTATTTTATTAATGATCATGGCGTGCTGCTGAAGTACAATTTTGCTGGCCTGCTGATCTCTGGTGAATAAAACAATGGTATCGCCGGTGAGTTGGGAAGTGCCCGTCCATAAAACCGGGTTTATGTAGAAATGAAATGCAGAATCTATATCTGAATAATATAAGCTGTCAGAGACTCCCTGCAGTGAATCAGAAAAAAGCCGGACATGGTGGTAAGCAATAATATAGCGTAATCGGGAAGTGTCCTTTTGGGCATGGGTGGTATCCTGACCATTTGTAACGATATTCCTCGTTGAAGTACCCGTATCTGTTTTTACCCTTCTGCGAACGGCTCTTTTGATGTAAGTATGGGCAGCAGTATCTTTATTTAAAGCAGGAGTATTTCGGGATAGTGCGTTTTTGGTTGCCTGAATACTGTCTTTGACGCTTTGTTCAGCGTTTCCTGTATCTGCAGGCCTTTCCAACGGGCCTGAGAAAAGGGTATCCATCGCCATATAGAGTGTGTCTGTCTTTCGTTCAATGATCAGCAGAGGTTTTTGAGTGGCGAGGATAGTATTTTTTATCTGATCTGATATGGCATAATTGGCTAACACTGTTGTCTTTCTGGATGTATCGGTCCATATTACATTGCCAAGGGCAGTCCCTATACCGGTGCTCCTGTTATAATTCATGCTGTCTGCGGTAACCTGTTGAGCGCTGTCGCTGATGGTAGAACGGTCACATAAGTGCGCGTAATTCTGATTGGTATTATAATAGCCGCAAGAGGTATGAATAATGGAATTTCCCGTGTTGATGGTAGTAGGAGCGACAAAATTGGCTATGCGGGAAATAGTATTATACAAAAGGGTATCGGTAGTCAGAGTATATTCCGGATCCACTAACAGCACTTTCGATTTAAAATAAACATCCTTCGTATCGGCATAGTAATAGCCTCTTTCACTGGTCAGTACGGTACTTTGATTGACCAATTTCCCGCCGTTTACGTAACTGCCAATATGCGTGTTCATATCATAATCGAGCGAATTGGTAGTTAAGACCATTCTGCCATCCGTCATACGCACATTATTCTTCAGCGTAGCTATTTTGGTGTTTCCTTCATAATGCAGAAAATCCGAGTACGTATTGATAGTATCCGCCTGGTTGATATGAATATGACCATACGCATCTATGGTATTGGCGGACAGATTTTGTAAAGCGCTGTCGCAGGTAAAAATAGTTCGTCCCTGCTCCAATCTTACATTGCCGATCAGTTTTTGCATCTGAGCCGAATCTTTTCCCTGTGGCTGAATACCCATAAGCGTGTCGGCATTCAATAAATGAATGATCTTTGAAGAATCTGTGCCAGGCGGCAGGGTAGTGGTTACCTGCGCTTTTGTCATTTGGCAAAAGCCCAATATAAATATGCAGAGCAATCTGCCGCCATATCTGAAGGTTGTTTTAACCATTCCATTATTTGAGCGTATCGCCGGATAAACCTGCCTGTCCGCCGGGCAGTGGTTGCACTTTATTCTTTTTCCCGAACAGAGAGAAATGCACATACCGCTGCGGGTTGAGCCGGAGATCTTCCATCAGCAGATTCAGATTGTAGGAGACAGCCCGGATATTTTCATAAAATTTTTTGTCGTTCACTAACATCCCCAAGGAGCCTTCTCCGGAATCAATTTTAGCCATGATGTTATTCAGCCGCTTTATAGTTTTATGCAGATCATCTATAGTTGCTTTTAAATCGGCACTGGCTATTGAAGCGGTGATCTGCCGGGTATTACTTAGTATGCTGTTGATGGTATCGTTATTATTCCTGAGGTTAACCGTAATGGCATTGATATTGCCGGTGATTGTTTTTATCGAATCGGAGACCTGAGAGAAATTTTTCATGGTAGTATTCAGTTCTGCAATGCTGGACTTAAGATTATCCCGTGTTTTATTATCCAGGGAGCTATGAATATCTGATAAAACAGTATCCAACGCCACCACGGCGGACTGAATTTTCCCTGACAGAGGTTTTAAATTGTTCATTAAGTCAGAGGTGAGCGAAGTACCCGGGCCTGTTTGAATGGTATCATCGTTTTGCAGGTACACGCCGGCATTTCCAAAATTGATCACCACGGATTTGGCTCCCAATACATCTGAACTGACAATGCTGGCTACGGAGTTTTGGGGTATGTTGATCCCGGGGTCAATGGACAACTTTACCCGGATCCTGGACGCATTCTGGTCGGTTACTGACAGATCAGATACAGAGCCAATTTGCAATCCGTTTACCCGTACCGGGTTGGCAGGCATCAGTCCGTTGACATTATCATAAAATGCATACAGTGTTTTTCTCCTTGTGAGCAGATTTTTTCCTTTTAAAAGATTAAATCCAATGACCAACAGCGCAACGGCTATGATAGTCAATGCTCCTATTTTTGCTTCGTTAGATAGTTTCAAAACCCGGAATTTAAAACTTGACAAAAGTAAAAAAAACTTTTTATTGATCTATTCGTTTGCCATTGCGGAAGGTGACAACGAAAGCGTCTTTGTATCCCATCAGCTTGATCATCTCCAGACGCTGGGAGGCATCCTCACCGGTCTTAAAATTTCCCAGTAAATAACGGTACTGGGTGGAATCATTCACCCTATCCTTCTCACGGACAACCTTTCCCTCTAATTTGCTGAACTTAGGATCATTTACCGGATATTTATTAGCGCTTACCAATAACTGGATTTTATAGGAATAATTATCATTCACCGGTTGTATTACGGGCGGATTTGCCGAGCCCGCAAGTACCTGAGTGGTGGTTTCTCCTTTTACTCCGGCCAGGTAATTAACAAATGCATCATAAATACAAGTGGCAATTTGTTCCTGGTTGTTATTTAGATAAGTTTCTTCTGTGGGGTTATTTATAAAACCTGTCTCAATCAATATGCTGGGCATAGCCGTGGCGTGAAGTACCCAGATACCCACCTGCCTTTGTTTTACCTGGCGATCTACCCGCCCTATTTTTGCAAATTGATTTTCCACATCAGAAGCTAAGGTGATGCTTTGTTTGGTATATTCTCGTTGTACTGTATTCCAAAAAATTGTGTTGAGTACCGCGCTGGAAGAATCAAATAAAGACTTGTACTCGGGATCATTCAATAATGGAGCATTTTCCCGTAAGGCTAAATTTTTATCATCATCTTTACTCACTCCCCAGACATATACTTCGGTGCCTTCCTGTATGTTGGGGGTTGTATAATGGCGATATCTTGGCACCCGTCTTTTGACCCGCCTGTGATGAACTCTGATGTATTCCGTGTGATATCCGATAAATTCCCGGTGAGGAATGGGACTGGTTGAATTGCAATGTATGGAAATGAATATATTGCCTCCCATCCTGTTGGCAAAATCAGCGCGCCAGCGCAATGCTGATTTTATATTGGTCCCCCCGCCCGGCAAAGCATCCGTTGTCCTTGTGTAATATACTTTTACATTAGGAATTTCAGAGAGGAGCCTGCCCAGCTTCAAGCCGATCCCTAAAGCCACCTGCGCTTCGGTAGAATAAGAACCTTTTGCCCCCGGATCCACTCCTCCGTGCCCGGGATCTATGACCACCACAAAAGGCTTATTATCCTGAGGCAGCACCCCTCCCCCCTCATTCTGTGCCATGGCAGGTAAAAATAAAAGCCCTGTGAGTACAGGTGTAATTAAATTCTTCCAAAATCTCATTATTCCGTAGTTTGTTTGCAAAAGTAATGGCTTTTGTGCTAATAAACAGGACAAATGCCCCCGAATGTTACAGTCATTAACGCAAAAGCAACTGAAAATAGTGTAGGTTTGCGCCTTACTTATGAGTATGTTTTTCTCCAGAAACAAACCCGTGATTAGCGCCGCCGTTTACGGAGGATTGTGCTTGTTGGTCGGATCACTTATTACCCTGGAATCCTTTACTGTCCCTGCTATCCCATTTTCTGCCAAAACCGGATTTTTTGAGAGGGATACTCTTCCTCCTTCAGGGACAGGCATCCCTGTCCCTGAAAAAGATACGACCGTCGTATCCACTGACACTACGGGGAGAAAACAGGATACCGGCATCGTGAAAACCGTCAGAATAGATACCGTTGTCGTTAAATATTCAAAAGATACTTTAAGCGTTCCGGTAAAATACCATGCGGATGATTCAGTCGTATTGAATATTCCCGAAAAAACATTTCACTTGTTTGGGAAAGTCAATATAGATTATGATCAGATCAACCTGAAAGGGGCGGAAGTAGATTATGACCAGTCAACTAATATATTAAAAGCCAGGTACCGGTTGGACAGCGCCGGAAATCATGTCGGAGCGCCCATCTTCACCCAGCAGGGACAACAGCCTTTCCAGTCGGATTCCATGTTGTATGATTTTAAATCAAAGCGAGGTAAGATATACAGCACAGTGACCCAGCAGGGAGAAGGTTTTATATACAGTCAGCAGGTAAAAAAAGAGGCAGACGGCAGTTTCAACAGCTTTAAAGCGCGATATACCACCTGCGATTATGATCCGCCGCATTTTGATTTCCGGGCAAACAAGGTGAAAATTATTCCGAATAAAATGTTGATCTCCGGTCCTGCCAATTTAGAAGTAGAAGGAGTACCTACTCCTTTATTCATACCCTTTGCTATTTTTCCTTTAACTCATGGTCAACGAACGGGATTACTGCCGCCCACTTATGAAGTGAGCCAGCAAAAAGGTATTGGCCTGGTGAATGGCGGATATTATTTCGGTTTGGGACAATATGCGGATCTGACGCTAAGGGCTGAAGTTTATTCTTATGGCAGTTGGGGTATGACGATCAATCCGCGTTATTTTAAACGTTATAAATACAGCGGGTCCTTTATGCTCAGCATTAACAGTACCCGTTTTGGCGATCCCGAGACGCCGGATTTTACCAAGTCGAAAGATTTCCGGATCATGTGGTCGCATAGTATGGACAGCAAGGCACATCCGGGCGTTACCTTCTCCGCCAGTGTGAATGCCGGCACTTCCACCTATAATTATTATAACATCACCGATCCGGCGGCCAGGTTGAATAATATCCTGAGTTCTTCCATTGCTTTTTCGAAAACATGGGCAAATTCCCCCTTTAACCTTACACTGAGCGCCAACCACAGTCAGAATACCAGCACCAGACAAGTGAGCATTTCCCTGCCCAATCTGGCATTTAATATGAATACGATCTATCCTTTTCAACCTAATAATTTCGTTGGCACTCCCAAATGGTATGAAAAGATAGGAATTGGTTATTCTTTGAATTTTCAGAATGCCGTTAACTTCGCCGATTCCCAGTTCCTGAAACCTGTTTTCTTTAAAGATTTTCAAACTGGTATTCAGCATCAGATCCCTATTTCACTGACATTGCCCACTTTTAAGTTCCTGACCGTATCGCCGGGTGTAAGTTACACTGAGCGGTGGTACACGAAGGAACAGATACTGAATTTTGATCCGAAACTTAACAAGTTGGATACTACTTACAAGTCTGGTCTTTATACAGCCAGGCAGGTTACTACGAGTATTTCATTAAGTACGGCAGTCTATGGAATGTTCCAGTTCAATAAACATGACAAAGATGCCAGGATACAGGCTATCCGCCATGTAATGCGACCAAGTATCAGCCTGAGCTATCAGCCGGATTTGAACAGCCAGTTTTATTATTACCGGAGAGTAGATACTGCTGCCAATATTCCCATGCAGCCGTTCTCTTATTTTGACGGGATCGGTTTTGGGCCTTTTGGCGCGGGAAAATTCGGCGGTATCTCTTTCAGCCTGGATAATAACCTGGAGATGAAAATGAAGAGTAAAAAAGACACTACCAATGGGGGGATTAAAAAAGTAAAACTTTTAGACGGCTTCGGGATTACAGGCTCGTACAATCTGGTAGCTGATTCCTTTAAACTGTCGCCTTTTTCAATTTATGCACGCACCACTTTATTTAATAAGGTGAATATCTCTGCCAATGGTATAATTGACCCTTACGTATATAATGCTTACGGACAGCGTATAGACAAGTATGTATGGCAGGCGGGCCAACGGACGATCGGCACTTTGCGTAACGGATCCATCAGTCTCAGTACCTCTTTCAAATCTCCCGAAAAAAGGAATGGCGGGGAAGGCAGCGGACCTGATACGACCGCCAATATGAATGTACCCGGGCAAAACCCGATGGAAGCCGAGCAGGAACGCATGCGCAGAATGCATGAAAATCCGGGCGATTATGTGGATTTTAATATTCCCTGGTCAGTCAATCTGTCGTATAGTTTAAATTTTAATAAAACCAGAACGCCTGATTACAAGAGAGATACTACTATTTTCGTTCAGTCACTTAACTTCAGCGGTGATTTCAGCTTGTCGCCAAAATGGAAAATAGGGATGAGCAGCGGTTTCGATTTTATACATCAAAAATTAACCTATACTACCCTGAATATCAGCCGCGATTTGCATTGCTGGCGTATGACCATCAGCGTGATACCGCTGGGTTTTTATAAATCTTTTTCCATTACCCTCAGCCCGACCGCCGGTATTTTACATGATTTACGGATTAACCGGACACGGCAATTTTATGACGTGTTTGGCAACAATCAGTAAACCTGTTCCGGATTAAGCTATCGGAAGTAAAGAGGTTTCAGTAAAAGAAAATCAGCGGGATTCCAATGATAATCATTATCTTTGTTTGTAACCCTTTGATATTATGAGTACTATTTCAATAACCGGGCTTTATGTTAGCAACAAAAGATGATACAGCCCGGCGGGATATTAAAATTGCCGATACCAAATTAGATTTGATCAAATGGATGTTTATTTTCTGGATTGGACAGGTTGCGGCTACCTTTGGCTTTATTTTGCTGTTTCTTGAAAATAATTTTAGTATTAAGATATGGATGCTTGCATGCTGAAGAAGGCGCAGTGTGTTATTTTTTAATCCTTTGATTATGCTTTCAAAGCAAGAACTCTCAAACACTTCCTCTCTTTCGCCTGATTATATATCACAACAGGTTAAACAGGCCATATTGATCGTATATGGATTGGATCATCCTGTACCCGATTCCTTAGCCGATAGTGCCCTTATGAGTGGTTTTGGTTTTAACGATTACCAATGGATCGAACTGGCCTTCAGCCTGACAAAAATCATCAGGAATTATAATCCCGATCAATCCGTCACCGCTCCGGATCTGGAAAACCTGGTTACTGTCCGGGATTGTATTGATCTGGTTATACAAAAATCGGGTATATGAAGAGGCTGTGGGGTATATTATGCATCATGGTTTGTTGTACGGGAGAACTCAGCGCACAAAAGGCTGCGGGCTTTAAAGGATGGTTTATTAATAATGTTAAAATTGCCAATTCCATGCGGACATTGGACCTGAGTGAACAACCTGCTCAGCTCCAGTTGACTTTTCCGAGATACCAAGCGCATTCCTACCTGGTCAATATGGGTATAGCCGTTATCCTGAATAATAATACCACCTTAAATTATATTTCTGATCTGAATGTGGAGTATCACAGAAATACGCTGACAGATGCGGAGCAGAATAACTTCTCCGCAGGATATGGGTTCAAATGGCGTTTTGCTAATGCAGGCGCCGCAGATTATTTTATGGCGGGCGATCTGCAATATTTATACAATGAATTGAATGCAACCAATTCATTAGGAGGGACATTTTTACTGACATTGTTCAGGGACGGAAAAAGGCTCAACTGGAATACCAATAACTTTCGTTTAAATAACCGGCTGCTCTTTAACCTGGCTCCTTTTGCCGGGTTCCAGATGCAGGAAATCCTTAAAAGCCGTCAAAATGGAATGGCAGGCTTTATTCTCCGTCCTGAATTCTCGATAAATACATCACTGGCATTCTGTAAAAAAGCCGGGCCGCCTTATGATAAGTTGCTGGCGATCTTTTGTAATTATACCGGCAGGGATGATGCGATCAATACCACCTCTTTTAAAGAACATTATACGCAGCTTTTACACACAGGGATTAATTATTATCTCGCTTATTCTCCGTTTGAAGTATCAATAGGCGCTTCTTTCAACGACGGATCTGATCCGTTAAACGGCAGAACTCAACAGCAGTATTGGCAGGTATCGGTGAATTTTTTGAAGTAGATGGGTGATTTAATGATGTCTGATTTGCTGATCTCTGATTTGGAATATCTTTTTGGAACCTCTAAAAAGACATTTTTATTATACCATTAACCACAAATGACACAAATTGACACGAATTCAAAGGGGGTCTTTAGTGGTTTTCTTTTTCATAAGAGATCTACATAAAAAACCAGATATCCTGAAATCCGACATCAAAAAATATATTTGAGTCACTGGTACTTCGTATAATGCTCCAGCATGATCTGATATACCCGGTCTTTTAATTTTTCCACGTCTTCAGATTTTAAACCTTTAGTAGGGATGGGTTCTAAAAAATGAATAGGTACTGAATGCGGCCACGCATAAAAACCTCCTTTGGCAGGAAGGATTTCTTTGGTATGAAAAATAACAGCAGGCAAAACCGGTTTTTGTGTTTTAATGGCCATCGTGAAGGCACCGTCATAAAACGGCTGTAATGGTCGTGAGGTTTTGTTCCTTGTTCCCTCGGGATATAAGATTAAATGCATTCCATCCTCCAGCACTCTTTTCATCTCGATCAAACTTTTCCTTCTGTTTTGAGGATCTTTACGATCTACTAAAATAGAGCCGCTGCTATAGATAAGTCCGAAGATGGGGATCCTGGCAAGCTCCGCTTTGGCCAATGTCTTGCTGGCGCCCGGTACGCTGGGAGTGGACACTAAAATATCCACAAAAGAATTATGGTTGCAAACCACCACATAGTTTTCGCCTTCCTTAAAGTTGGAAAGTCCTTTTCTTCTGATAGGACAAAATACCCCCGGTAAATAAACACCCATCCAGATCCGGTACCACTTCAAAATAGCGGATGCCTGTTTCTTTTCATCCCTGATTGTATAATGACATATAGCGGTAGGGATAGTTACTAATAAAATAGTTATTACAAACCAGAGCAACATCCACACTGCGAAAAATCCGCCTGTGATTCGTTTGAATATATTCATCAGGGCAAAAATAGAAATATTATTCAGATAGTGAATTGGCGAGGGATAATTAGTATTCTGACCACAACAGTATGCTGTCTTGTGAAAGGTGCCTTAGCATGCAGTTGCAGTATGCAGTTGCGGTAAGCAGGATGGCAAATATTCCCCAAGAGGTTCCCTGGTTTTGTCTTTTTTAGTCGGCTAAAACGGTCAACGTATTTCAGGCATTGACGTCCCTGGAACTTGGAACCTGAAACATGGAACAATCAAACAATCAAACAATATTAGTTCCCGTTCTGCTGCTTCTGATATTCATCTGCTAATTTCTTCTGAATATCTCCCGACACGGGTGAATATTCTGAAAATTCTGCGGTGATCCGTGCTTTACCCTGACTTACGTTACGCAGGGAAGATATCAGGTTATCCAATTCAGCCTGGGGGGTTTTTGTTTTAATGATTTGTTTTCCGTGTTTGCCGTCCATGCCCATGATGATGCTGCGGTGTGATTGTAATTCGCTCATAATATCTCCCATCATTTCATCGGGAGCCGTTACTTCCATTTCATAGATAGGCTCTAAAAGTTTAGGTGAAGCCTGATAAAAAGCATCGCGGAACGCCATCATTCCCGCAATTTTAAATGAAATATCGTTGCTATCCACCGGATGCATCTTCCCATCGTAGATGCTTACCCGTACATCCCGGACATAAGAACCGGTCAGCGGACCTTCCTGTAATTTCTCCATAACGCCTTTCAGGATGGAAGGGAGGAAACGGGCGTCAATGGCGCCACCGACAACACAGTTATTAAAAATGAGCTTCCCGCCCCAGGCCAGGTCAATTTCCTGGCGGTCACGTACGGGAAAATCTTTTAACGGGGGCATTCCTTCATAATAAGGCTCTATCTTCATATAGACTTCTGCAAACTGCCCTGCGCCCCCGCTTTGTTTTTTATGCCTGTAATTAGACAGCGCTTCCTGTTGAATAGTCTCCCGATAGGGGATCTTTGCTTTTTCAAATTCCACGTCCAGATGATAGACGTGCTCCAATCTCCATTTGGTTACCAATAAATGCAGATCGCCCTGACCGTGTAAAATAAGCTGCTTTAACTCACGATTGTACTCTATTTCGAGTGTGGGATCCTCGATATGGATTTCCTGCAGTACGGCGCCCAGTTTCTCATCATCGCTTTTATTTTTAGCTACGATGGCTGTTCTTACTTTCGGATGAGGATATCCGATAGGTTGAATAACGCCTTTAGAGCCTTTTCCGTTCAGCGTTTCGTTAGATAAAGTATTTTTAAGTTTTAAAGTACAACCAATATCTCCTGCTTTTAAACGATTAATGGAATTTCTGTTGGGCCCGTCGGCAATGAATATCTGACTAATTCTCTCGGTATTATTCTCTTTCTCATTGATAAACTCAGATCCGGGTGTGACCTCGCCGGATAATACTTTAAAAAATGACAGGCGCCCCAAATGAGGTTCCATCAAGGTTTTGAAAATAAATAAACGGGCGGGTCCTTCAGGCGAACAAGTCACGGGTTGTCCATCCATCGTCTTTTCCGGAGGCATTTCTTCGGCGGATGGCGCCACGTTATCAATGAATCCCATCATTCGTCCGCTGCCCATATTAAGTTTTGAAGAAAGGCAAAATACCGGAAAAACGTCATGCTTCATCATGCCGATCTTCAATCCCTTACGCATTTCGTCTTCGTCCAGACTTCCCTTTTCAAAATATAATTCCATCAGGCTTTCATCATTTTCCGCAGCTTTTTCCACTAACTCATTATGCAGCCTGGCGGCGTTTTCTTTTTCTGAATCGGGTATGGGAAGTTTTTCCGGTTTCCCCCCCGGTTCGGGGAAACGGTACATCACCATTTTTAAAAGGTCTATGATAGCGTTAAAGCCGGGTCCGGGGTTCAAAGGATATTGCATGACAGTGACAGCCGGGCCGAAAAATTGTTTTGCCTCTTCCAGTGTGCCGGAAAAATTTGCTTTATCACTGTCTAACTGGTTGATGGCGATAATGGTAGGTTTGTGGTATTGATCTGCATAATCCCATAAAAGTTCTGTTCCTACCTCCACTCCGTATTGGGCGTTTAAAACCATCACGGCCGTATCGCAGACACGGATGGCTGCAATCACTTCTCCGATGAAATCATCCAGGCCGGGAGTATCCATGATGTTGATTTTAAAATCACGCCATTCGGTATGTAAGAGAGTGGCATATACGGAATTGCCTCTTTCTTTTTCAATTTCATGATAATCGGATACTGTGTTGCCTTCTTCAATAGTACCCCGGCGGTTGATGATCCCTGATTCAAAGAGCATGGTTTCGGCTAAAGTAGTCTTGCCGCTTTTGGCGGCGCCGATCAGGGCAATATTTTTAACGTGTTTTTCATCGTAAGCCTTCATGATATGTGATTTAAGGTAAAGATAAAAAAAGTAACGGAGAATACAATGCCTTTTACATTTTGCAGAAAGTAAGCTCTTTATTATTATTTGTAACTTTGCAGCATGATTTCTCATACATATGAAATCAGGGGATCGGAAGATAAACCCATTGATATTGATGTCCGTACTCCTGTCAAATCTGCAGACAAAGTTCCGTTTATCATATTTTCACATGGTTTTAAAGGATTCAAAGATTGGGGTACATTTAATATGATAGCGGATTGGTTTGCGGAAAGAGGTTTGGGATTTGTCAAATTCAACTTTTCGCATAATGGGGTTACCGCGGAGTCACCGCTTGATTTTGTGGATTTGGATGCATTTGCCAAAAACACGTTTTCCAAGGAAATGGACGACTTAGGCAGTGTGATTGATTTTGTTTTATCCGAACCTTTTTTAAAGGAAAATAACTTTGACCCGGATCAACTGTATCTGGTTGGACACAGCCGCGGTGGAGGCATCAGCATTTTGAAGGCCGCCGAAGATAAGCGGGTGAGGAAACTGGTAACATGGGGAGCCGTAAATGATTTTGGCAAATACTGGACTCCCGATGTGGTAAAAAAATGGAAAAAGGCAGGGCAAATAGAAGTGCTGAACAGCCGGACCGGCCGACAAATGCCTTTGAATTACAGCCTGTATGAAGATTATCAGAAGCATTTGGACAGATTATATATCCAGGCGGCAGTTATCAAGATGAATATTCCTTTTTTGATCATTCACGGTCGAAATGACGAAACAGTGGGCGTAAGCGCCGCCTATGAAATGAATGATTGGAACAAAGATTGCACGGAAATATATATTGTGGAAGAGGCGAATCATGTTTTTGGAGCAAAACATCCCTGGGATTCTGGCCATTTACCGGAGCTGAGTGAAGAAGTATTGCACAAAACGCTTAAGTTTTTGTTAAATTAGAACCATTTATAAAAGAGTTCCGGTCACTATACCAATTAGGGCTATTTTTGTATGGATATTTGAGATTGTTGAACAAAAAGTCATGAAATTGAAAATAATCATTCCTACCGTGTTGATTGCAGGCGCAGCGTGTGTGCTTGCCTTTGAGACTTTGAAAAAAAATGCTGCTCCCTCTGATAAAGACGAGCTTATCGTGAATATGGTCGGCCAGGTCCTGGAACGCTGGCATTATGATCCCAAAAAAATTGACGACAGCTTTTCCGCGGAAGTCTTCCATAAGTACATTGACGGTTTAGACGGAGAAAAAAAGTTTTTTCTTCAATCTGATATTGCTTATTTAGATCAGTATAAAAATTCTATTGATGACGAAATCAAAGGACAGCAGCCTTTGAATTTCCTGCGCGACGCCGATTCCATTTTTAATTTACGGTTGAAGCAATCTGAGAAAATCTATCCGGCTATTTTGTCAAAGCCTTTCAACTTTACTCAACAGGACAGTATTCAATTAGACAGGGACAAGGTGAGTTTCCCCGCCGACTCCGCCGCACGCCAGAAGATCTGGTATAACCTGTTGAAATACCGCACTATGACCAAGCTGCTGGATTTGCAAAATCAGCAAAAACAGGCCGTAGATACTGCTGCTATTAAAAAAGAATCAGAATCACAATTGGAAGCGGATGCACGCAGGGATGTCAAAAAAATATATGATCTGTACTTCGACCGGATCAGTTCTCATTTTAAAGAAAAAGATCGGTTTTCCAATTTCATGAATGACATCACGCAGACCATGGATCCTCATTCCAATTATTTCTCTCCTACAGATAAACGTTATTTTGATGAGCAGATGTCAGGCACCTTCTACGGCATAGGAGCCTTACTGGCGCCGACTCAGGATCAGCAGAACGTTAAAATACAGAGTATTGTTACGGGGGGGCCGGCATGGAAAGAAGGACAACTGAAAGCAGGCGATATTATCCTGAAAGTGGGACAGGCCGATCTGCCGCCGGTGGATTTGACCGGTTTTACTACGGAAGATGCCGTCAAACTGATCAGGGGTAAAAAGGGTGCCATTGTGAAGCTGACTGTCAAGCATCTGGATGGGACTGTTCAGACTATTGCCATTGTACGCGGTGAGGTGAAAATTGAAGATACATTTGCACGTTCTTACTTAATTGATAATGACCATCATAAGATCGGCTACATAGTGTTGCCTGAATTTTATTTTAATCAGAATAATATGACCGGTCCGGGTAGCAGCGCCTTTGATGTGGCTACTCAGATCAAGAACCTGAAAGCAGCCGGCGCTCAGGGCATCATCCTTGACCTGCGTTTTAACGGAGGCGGTTCCCTGGGAGATGCTATAGACATGGGTGGATTATTCGTACCTTCAGGACCTGTGGTGCAGGTGCGCTCCCGCGACGGCGAGGTGAATGTGTTAAGGTCCCATTATCCCGATGCTTTATGGTCAGGCCCTTTGGCTATCATGGTAAATGAATACAGCGCTTCTGCTTCAGAAATATTGACGGCCGCCATGCAGGATTATAAGCGTGCTGTGGTGATCGGCAGCAAACAGACCTTCGGAAAGGGGACAGTTCAACGGATGGTGGACCTGTCGGACCTGTTGCCTAACAACCAGAAAGATGTCTATGGGCCTTTGGGTGCACTGAAATTAACCATTCAGAAATTTTATCGTATCAGCGGAGGCTCTACTCAGTTGAAGGGTGTGTCATCAGACATCGTATTGTCGGATCCTTACTATAATGTGGCCGAAAAAACGGATAAGGATGCTTTACCATGGGATCAGATCCAAAAGGCCGATTACAATATCTGGAAAGATCCTGTGGACGTTACTTATTTACAGAAAAGGGCTTATGAAAGGATAGATCATAGTGAGGCATTTAAGATGATTGATGCGAATATCAATTTATTGAAATATATAGACAGCCAGACAGTGGTGCCCTTAAATCTGACCCGGTATGTAGCGATGCAGGATAAGGATAATGCGGAGCTGAAAAAAGTGGATCAGGTGAAGAATTTGGTTTCCTCACTGCAAATCAGCAACCTGAAAGTTGATTTATCTTCCATCAGCAAAGATTCGATTCGTGCAGACAGAAACAGGGAATTACTCAGTGCTTATCGTACGGATCCTTATTTGAACCAGGCAGTCCAGGTAATGGATGACATGATTGCCCAGCCGACCATGGAAAATCCCCGCCTGACTAAAGCCAGAGCGGGATCACAGGATGCTGCCAAATCAGATAACTGATCACCAGTTGAAAATAACGGATTGTTTAATATCCGGGTGAATGCTTTTGGCCACAGGGCAATTGAGTGCAATACGCTCTAAGTAAGCGCGGTCACTTTCTCCGATAGGATGATCTTTAGGAAAATCAATGATCACCTTTACTTCCGAAATACGGCGGGGGTTTGCAGCCATGATTTTTTCAATGCTGATCTGTGTATTTTCCAACACTAATTTTTTATCTCTTGCAGCAATCCCCATCATCGTCATCATGCAGGCTCCTAATGCATTAGCTACGAGATCGGTGGGTGAAAACTTTTCTCCTTTACCGTTGTTGTCCACTGGTGCATCAGTTTCAATTACGGTTCCCGATTTAAGATGAGTGTCTTTAGTTCTCAAATTTCCCACATATACTATTTTTGAAGTCATTGTATATAAATTTGCCTAAATTTACGTTTAGTTATTAATTAATCCTGTTTTTGTGAAAAAAATAATATTTATAGGTGCTGCTCTGTTACTGAGCGTTACTGTCTTTGCCCAGGAAAACTCTTCCCATCTTACCTCCAGGGAATTGAAAAAAATCAAGCGAACCGAGCTATTGCGCAACCCGCAAAATAATCAATATGACCATGAATTTGACGTGGGAGGCAGGTTGAATACCAACGGCTGGAGCGCTTATCTGGATTATGAAAAACTGACCGGCGATGTAACGCATACGATATTTCAATTTGAGTTTGGCGAGATTAAAGACCCCAAAGAAAATAAGCAGGCAAGACAGCAGGGTGTGGATATTTTCGGATATCCCTATAGCGGACATTCCTTTGTATATGGCAAGCAGAACGTTTTTTATCAGGCAAAATTAGGCATAGGCCAGCGCAGGATCGTGGGTGGAAAAGGGAATAAGAACGGAGTGGAGGTATCCGCCATTTATCTTGGCGGAATTTCTATAGGACTGGTAAAGCCTTACTATCTGGAGTTGTATGATACGACCTCACAAGGTGCTTCCTATCAGAAATATACAACGGAGAATGCTAATACTTTTCTGAATCCTAATAATATACTGGCAGGGCCGGGTTTTGGGAAAGGCTGGAGTGAAGTCAAATTTGTTCCGGGACTTTATGCCAGGGCCGGCATGCGCTTCGATTGGGCGGAGTTTGATCAATTTGTCAGCGCTGTGGAAGTGGGAGTGGATGGCGAGATCTATACACAAAAGATCAATATTATGGTGAATAACCCGGGGAAACGGTTCTATTACGGCGCGTATGTCAGCCTTCTCTTTGGAAAACGCTGGTGATAACCGTCAAGTGATGTAAATTTGCCTTTGATTTTTCAATTCATTTATTACCAAGCAGTATGAGTTACACTATAGAAATAGATGGGGAGCCTGTGCAGCATGCGAAAAAGCCTGATTGGTTACGCGTCCGGCTGCCTGTAGGCGAAAATTACCGGAATGTCAGGAATCTTGTGGATACCTATCATTTGCACACCATTTGTCAGAGCGGAAATTGTCCCAATATGGGTGAATGTTGGGGAGCCGGTACGGCTACTTTCATGATACTCGGAAACGTGTGCACCAGAAGTTGCGGTTTCTGTTCGGTAGCTACAGGCCGGCCGGGGGCTGTTGATTGGGATGAGCCTCAACGGGTGGCAGAGGCGATTCATTTGATGAAAGTGAGGCATGCAGTTGTTACTTCGGTTGACAGGGATGATCTTAAGGATGGAGGGTCTATCTTGTGGGCAAATGCCATTCGCGCCATCAGGACATTGAATCCGGATACAACCATGGAAACCCTTATTCCCGACTTTAAGGGGATCAAGGAAAATATAGACCGGATTATTGAGGCGGCTCCGGAAGTGGTATCACATAATCTGGAGACAGTGGAGCGCCTTACCAGGCAAGTACGTATTCAGGCAAAATATCATCGCAGTCTGGAAGTGATCCGTTATCTGAAATCGAACGGAGTAAGGACAAAGAGCGGAATTATGCTCGGACTGGGTGAGAAAAAGGAAGAAGTAATACAGTCCATGCAGGATTTATATGATAATGGTTGCGATGTAGTCACACTGGGTCAATATCTTCAGCCCACCAGAGATCATTTAATTGTGGAACGCTTTGTCCATCCTGATGAATTTAAGGAGTATAAGGAAATCGGTTACGCCATAGGCTTCGATTATGTGGAAAGCGGACCTTTAGTCCGTTCTTCTTATCACGCCGAAAAGCACCTTCACAGCGGGAGGAAAGAATTTGCCGGAAAGCAGTAAAGATCTCTGTTACTGTATTGAACGAAGATCATGGATGAGCCGGCTCATCGGAAGAAAGTTCATCAAATGATTTAGTTTGTCCATGTGAGGCTTTCCTTTCGCCATTCTCTTCAAAATGCTGAGAAAGATACCATTCAGTTTCTCCGCGCAAATTTAATACGGCAATAATAACTGTTCCTACAGAAAATAGATAATACCAATTGCTTTGCGTCCTGAAAAAGAAGCCGATCACAAGACCTATTCCTATTAATACACAGGCAATTTTTAAAGAATGTTGGGTGGCAAATTGATTGGCTTCATGCCAGGTATCCTCATTACGGGTAGAAAGAAAACTCCGGTAACCGTATATATTCTTGCGGGTTTTTGGCGGGAAAAC
The DNA here is from genome assembly GCA_004322015.1 of Chitinophagaceae bacterium. GTDB lineage: Bacteria > Bacteroidota > Bacteroidia > Chitinophagales > Chitinophagaceae > FW021-bin31. The sequence continues at coordinate 13,578 of SCQT01000076.1, read as the reverse complement.
TTTTGTAAACGATCCCATAAGCAGGAACAACAAACCCACCAAAAGGTCTGCGTTGAAAAAGGTGCTATGGACGACTGATTGCATAATCGGAGGTTTTAACTAAAACACCCTTTTTGCAAATTACGAAAAAGAAATAATTTTTACAAATTATTCCGTTGATATTTTTATTACCACACTTTTACCCGCAGGCTATCAGGCCTCCAGAGGGCATCGCCGGGTTTTACATTGAAAGCCTGATAAAATTGCGGTATGTCGCTCACGGGGCCATTGACACGGTATTTGGCCGGTGAGTGGACATCACTCAGCACTTGTTTCAGCAGGTTTTGCCTGCGTGTTTCTATTAACCATCCTAATGCATATCCCAGGAAATATCTTTGCATGGGAGTAAATCCGGCTATAGCTTTTCCCTCCCGGTATTCTTTGGTTCTTTGAAATGCAGTGATACCAATTACCAAACCACCGAGGTCTGCCAGATTTTCTCCTAAGGTAGCCTGACCGTTGATATGGAAACTATCCACCGGTACATAGTTGTCAAATTGTTTTACCAGTAATGCCGTACGCTTCTTAAATTTATCGGCATCTTCTTTGGACCACCAGTTATGCAGGTTACCATTCGCATCGTATAATCTTCCCTGGTCATCAAATCCGTGAGTTAATTCATGTCCAATAGTAGAGGCGCCGGCGTAACCATAAATAATGGCATCATCTAATGAGCTGTCTGGAATGCCCGGCACAGTGAAGATGGCTGCCGGCAAAACGATTTCATTATTAGACGGATTGTAGTAAGCATTATAAGTCTGTGGTGTCATATCCCATTCACTGCGGTCAACGGGTTTTCCTAATTTATTAATGTTAAATTGGTACCACCATTCATTGCCGTGCATCAGGTTAGCCACTAAAGAATCCGGACTGATTTGCAAAGAGGAAAAATCTTTCCACTTATCCGGGTAGCCTACTTTTTTAGTGATTTTGCTGAGCTTAAATAAAGCATATTTTTTGGTGGAATCACTCAGCCAGTCTAATTCTTCAATATGTGTTTTAAAAGCAACCATCATGGCATCCACCAATTGGGTATAGCGCACTTTGGTTTTCTCAGAGAAATAATTTTTAACGAAAAGCTGTCCTAACAATTCTCCCATCACATGTTGTTCCATACGTAATACGCGTTTCCATCGGGGCTGTTGTTCTAATTGCCCGGTGAGTACCGTTCCGTAAAAATGAAAATTTTCATGATCAATATTACTGCTGAGGGCAGAAGCGAAGGAAGTGATCAAATGATATTTCAGATACGATTTCCAGGTATGAATCGGCGCAACTGTAAGCAATTTATTCAATGCCTGATAAAATTCAGGCTGACCTACCACTACAGAATCCAAAGAATGAATATCCATTTCTTGCAGAAAGTCATTCCAATGAATAAGCGGAGTAATCTGATCCATTTTTTGTACAGCCATCTTGTGATAATTGGCATAAGGATCCCGCAGGTCGGCTAAGGATCGGGAAGCCTTTGCAAGATTGGTCTCCAATTGCATCACCTCCCGTGATTCTTTATTGGCTAAAGCGCTGTCATCACCCGTAAATACCAGCATTTTGCGGATGTGAGTGATATATTCACTCCTGATGTGTTGCATGGCAGTATCGGGCTTTAGATAAAAATCGCGATTGGGTAGTCCCAACCCACCCTGGTCTATACGAAGGATCATTTTGGCACTGTTTTTATCATCCTGGGCTACATAAGCGCTGAAACCGGTTTCAACCCCAATAATATTTAAAGAGGCTATTTCATTCAGTAAAGAAGGGATATCTTTTATCTGTTGTATCTTCTGTAATTCAGGTAATAGTGGAGAAATGCCCAATTTATCAATTTTGGTACTATCCATTCCGCTACGCCAGAAATCACCGATTTTCTGCATGGCGCTGCCCGGTTTATTTTGAGTATTGGCAGCACCTTCATTGATTTTACGCAGGCGGTCGTTGATTTCATTTTGTACTAAATGGCCGATACCCCATGAACTTTCTGTGGGAGGAATAGGATTATGTTTGAACCAACTCCCATTGGCATAATCAAAAAAATCATTGCCCGGGACGATGGTTGTATCTATATGTTCCCGAAGAATATCAGCCTGAGCCGTTTTCTGAGATGGATTACAGGATAATAAAAAAAAGAAGATGATATACAGAAATGGTAAGCAGAATAGGGAAGGCCTGATTTTCATAAAATGAATTTTTGGTGTGAAGGATTATACTCCTTAAAAAAGGTTGTTGTGTGTTTTGATTATTCTTTATTCCTCATTCCGTGTTCGGTATTCATCCTTCTCACGCCTTTCCACCTTTGGACAATAGCCAGACTCCCCCGATGATTAAAATTAATCCTAATATATTAGTTAATGTCAATGATTCTTTAAGCCAAAGAAACCCTATAACTGCCGCTATCAATACAGAACCGCCGATGATGACCGGCACGCCTGCTGAAGCAGACACTCCTTTGGAAAACACGATGAAAGAAAATATTTCTGCCAATCCCACGAATATACCGGCTAATACTGCCAGCCATATACCCCGGGAAGTCATTTCGGTATGCACGTGATTTATCTTCAGATATATAAGCCATGCAGCGCCCAATATGAAAGCCACTATCTGCAATATGACGGCACCGGCCACTTCGTGGATGTGGGTGGATGACAGCTTAATGAAAATATTATACAGTGCATAAAAACAGGCCGTGATTAAAGCAAGATAAATCCATGACATAGAAGAACGTTTCATTAAGTGCCGGTTTGAAAAAGTAAAGATAGGGAATATGGGTGGAAAGCGGAAAGCTTAAAGCAGAAAGCTTAAGGCGGAAAGCTTAAAGCTTAAAGCGGAAAGTGGAAAGCTGAAAGCTCGGGATCAGGGTGATTCCGGAATGAAAACTTCTGAATGATTCTGGGTCGTATTTTGTTATTTTGTGCCTATGATGACTCCCGAAAGAAAACAACGATTGTTGGGAATATTGAGCAAACGGCAGCCAGGCCTGACGGTGGTGATGGAAAACGTATTTGATCCGCATAATATTTCTGCAGTGATGCGTACCTGCGATGCGGTAGGCATTCAGGACATTTATATTTTGAATTCATTGATCCCGAGGCATAAAAAATGGGGGAAGAAGAGCTCATCCGGTGTATCCAAATGGTTGACAATTCATCAGTTTACCAATACTAACACCTGTTTTGGGGAATTACGTAAGCAATATGATCATATATATACGACGAAACTGGCAAATGACTCTGTTTCTCTTTATGATATTGATTTTACCAGGAAAACGGCTCTGATTTTTGGCAATGAACACAGCGGAGTGAGTGAAGATGCAGCCGGATTATCGGACGGGAATTTCATCATACCGCAAATGGGACTGGTTAAATCACTCAATATCTCAGTAGCGTGTGCAGTAACTTTGTACGAAGCGTTCAGGCAGAAATCATTGGCAGGACATTATGATCAGCCGCAACTGACGGAACAGCAATGGCAACTTTTAAAACAGACATGGGGACTGGATGAAGATATCGGATCATCTCTATTTTCCCAATAAAAAAACTGCAGGACGCTTGTTCAGATCAGGAATAGATTGTTTCCAGTTTTTTATGCTTTGCGTTTTTATAAACTCCGTTGGGCCGGTAATATCCGCTGCGATGCAAAACAAGGTTTGAGGCATACAATTTTCTATCACATCTTTTATCAATGCATTATTCCTGTAAGGTGTTTCCATAAAAATTTGTGTTTCGCCTGTATGCATCAATTTCTTTTCCAATTCTTTTAATGTTTTTACCCGTGCCGGCATTTTTACCGGCAGGTAACCCGAGAAAGCAAATCGCTGTCCGTTAAATCCGGAAGCTGCCAGGGCCATTATCATCGCATTGGGACCCACTAATGGAATGACTTTTGCTCCAAGCTGATGGGCAGCTTTTATCAGTATATTCCCGGGATCGGCTACACAGGGATAACCGGCCTCACTGATTATTCCTACTTCTTTCTCCTGAGTAAGCCATTCTTTAAACGTATTTAAATCAGGATTTTCCTGATCATTGACCGGCATGAACCGGATGTTATCAATAACAACGGACTTGTCTAATGTCTTCAGAAATCTTCTTGCACTGCGCTCGTTTTCTACAAAGAAGTGACGAATGCTTATGACTTTTTTTATAAAGCTCTCGGGGAAAATATGGGTATTTTCCGTACTTAAAAAAGAAGGAATAATGTAAAGATGTGACAGTTTGTTTTCCATACCGGTCCGTTAAGGAATGATGATGTATTTTTACAAATAAAAACAAAAATATCCATTCTATTCATGAGCAGATTACCTAAATCATTTTATCAAAGCATGGATGTAATCCGTTTATCGAAGGAACTGATCGGTAAAAAGTTGGTTTCCTGCTTTGATGGCAAAAGAACTGCAGGAATTATTGTGGAAACCGAAGCTTACCTGGGTGAAATAGACCGGGCATCCCATGCTTATGGGTTACGCAGAACTGCAAGGACGGAAGTGATGTTCCGGGAAGGGGGATTAGCTTACGTATATCTTTGCTACGGAATTCATCATCTGTTTAATGTAGTAGTCAGCCCCAAAGGTATCCCTCATGCTATTTTAATTCGCGGGCTGGAACCTGTGGAAGGCATAGACAGGATGCTGAAGCGGTGTAATAAGTCAAGGCTGGACAGAACGCTGACATCCGGTCCGGGTAGTCTTACCAGGGCATTGGGCATTACTACTGAACAGACCGGAATCAGCCTTATAAGAAACACACCTGTATGGATAGAAGATAGCAAAAACACGATCCCTTCCGGGCGGATCTTGTCTCTTACGAGGGTGGGAGTCGAATATGCCAAAGAAGATGCACTCTTACCCTATCGCTTTCTCCTTGAAGGAAATCCTTATGTGAGCAAAGGGAAAGGTATTTAAATTTTCAGTGGTATCTTTTTTTCAAAGAATCTTTATAATCGAAATAAGCATCATCAATGGCGATGACAAGGTTTTGCAACCTGGCCCGTTCACGGTAATTCTTCTCGAGCAGCATTTTCTCCCGGTAACCGTCCCTGATCTTTTTATAGTGTGTATTAACATCTGTGTCAGGAGTTTCTTTGTCAATTCCTAATACTTCCATTAACCTCTGCTTTTCAGCCCCGGCATTGATATCATTCATTTCAAGGATATTAGAATTAAACAGTCGGCAAAAATGGTTGATTGAAGAGCAAAGCTAATGGCAGGAAAATTAACCGGCAATACCTAAAATTAGGTATTTTTTGAGGTAAAAGCCTCTTTTTCAGGCATTATATTATTCCTAATTTATATATGATTCTCAAATTCCCCAGTCTTTTGCTATGGAAATTAATTCGGAAGTATTTTTTACGCCTAATTTGAGCATAATATTTTTCCGGTGAGTCCTTACGGTATGAGCGCTGATGGAAAGTTGTTCAGCGATCTCTTTACTGCCCAGACCATTGAGAAGAAAACGTATGATTATCTTTTCCCTTTTCGATATTTTATTCAGGGCATTACCGTTACGGATCCTTAATACCTCCTGCAAAGCTTCTTTGATCTGTAATTCCGTATTGATCATTTTTGTAAAATCCACAAATACGGCTAATGTCTCCAGGGGGACCCTGTCCGGGGTTTCTTTTATTACTGAGGAAATACCCACTAACCAGCTCCATTCCTCATTCCCGGGATATTTGACCCGGATAGTGCCGCCGAAATTGGGTCCCGTTTTGTGCCGGTAGTAATGATTACTGAATTGCAGAAGATTGACATCATCGGGATGGACAACCCGTTTGAGGCACTCCATACTGCTTTTGCGAAACTCTTCCCGGCCAAAATGAAAACTGCGTTCCCATTCGGCATTCCACCAGATAATCTCACCCGACTGTTGATCTCTGATATGTATTAATGCAGGTACCAGATTAAGTATTTCCTTCTCTGACAAGGGGAGGATAAGGTCGTCATTCATTTTAAAGAGTTAATTTAAAAAAATAGGGGAATCACAGGATAAGATTATACTGCATAAAGTTATAAAAAAACTTTAATTAATGTCCTTAAAATTTAGGACAATTGATAACCCTGTTATTTGAATTAGGCTTCTGATATATGTAAATCAGTGATATTTCAAAGCCGCCGCGGTAATTGGAAGCGGGCTTGAGAGTAGAAACATTGATGTCATAACTAAGACCAACGTGCAGATTGTTAATTTCTAAACCCACGTAAGGGTTAACAGCATCACCTAACCGGTACCAGCCTCCGATATAGAATAAATTGGCATTCATGGGCAGATTATTAATCACAAATCCTAATGCTCCCCCCAGGTCAACCTCCTGTGCGCTGGATTGCTGCATGTATAAACCGCTCAGATAAACCCTTGTAAGCGGGGTAGGAGCAAATCCGCCGCCGCCATGCAGTGTGAGCCTGTAATGAAGAGGGTAGTTTTCACCTAAAAAAGATTCGTTTGGCTGCGATAAATGATAGTAAGAGGCCCCCCAGTACATATTCCCGAATTCGCCCATGCTGGCATTATACAGAACGCCCACATTATAATCGGGATAGGTGATGGAGGCATTGGGAAAATATTCGCCGTTGGGCATAGAAGGATCAAAACCCAGGTTGGTCAGTTGATTCTCAAAAAGCAGCTTGGAGAAGTCCAGACGCTTCTGTACCAGCGCCACCTGGAACCCGACAGCGATGCTTTGCAGCCCTTCGGCATCTAATCCTTTATGATAAGCTGTAGATAAGGCCATATAGGTGCTTTTGAGCCCGCCGCCGCCGGTCTGGTCGTACAGAACCAGCGCCCCCACTCCCCATATATCGTTATAAGGAATCACATTTTTTAAGATACCCATATCTGCAGAAACCGTGCTGGTAATAAAAGGGGTGGCAATGCTGGACCACTGGCTTCTGTAATTACCGGCAATCCGCATATCACCGGAGAATAATCCGGTAAAAGCAGGGTTGAGTGTGAGAGGGGAAGCAAAAAATTGGGTAAAATGAGGATCCTGTGCCTTTGCCGGCAGCCGGACAACCAAACATCCGATAAGAAGTAACCAGTGTAAATACTTTTTCATAAGTTAAAAATCAAGTACACTACTCCCCTTCAAGTCTGTTTTGGGGGCGAAAAGATACAAAAAAATGCTTTTACATAATCCAAAACTGTAAATTCGTGCCGGATGAAAAAAATATGGGATCAAATATTAAGATATCTTTTTTTAAAGAAAGGGGATCCCAATGTCCCCCATACGACTTATGTGAAAATGATGCATGGTATGAATCGCATCTCCATCCTTTTATTTATTATTTGTCTGGTGATCCTTATTATACGTTTCATCAGGTATTTGCTCCATTGAGAAAGGTAAAGATACTTCGTGCCGCTTTCATGGAAGCATCTCCTTCATCTAATTTTTCCCATAGCCGGTGATAACCGTCTTTCATCTCCTGAGCTTTTTCCCCGTCTAAAATATGCAGCAGCTCATTTTTTAGATTTATTTCATTCAAATTATTTTGTATGAGTTCCTTTACTATTTCCCGGTTCATTATCAAATTGACAAGAGAAATATAAGGCACATTCACTAATCTTTTAGCTAAGAAATAAGAAACGGCGCTTCCTTTATAACAGACTATTTCAGGTACACCAAACAACGCCGTTTCCAGTGTGGCGGTGCCTGAGGTGACCAAAGCGGCTGTAGCCTGCTGCAGTAGGTCATAAGTCCGGTTCCTGACAATAAGTACGTTGGAATAATCTTTCAGCATGGATTGTATTTCATTATCGTCCAAATGGGGAGCTTGTGCCATTACAAAAACATAACTCGGAAAATACTTCGTCATTTTAAGCATAACAGGCAGCTTATGCAGCACTTCCTGCTTACGGCTCCCGGGCAATAAAGCGATTATTTTCCCTTCTGCCATTCTTTCCCCGGCGCCCCGGCTTTGGGCTTCTTTTATTACTTCAACCAAAGGATGCCCGACATATTCCACTTCATAGTCCCATTTTTCATAAAATGCCTTTTCAAACGGAAGTATAACCAGCATCTTATCTACATATTGACGGATAAGTTTAGCACGGTTTTCCTTCCAGGCCCAAATCTGCGGAGAAATATAATAAATGACTTTGTAACCGTTGATATGCGCCCATTTTGCCATACGCAGATTAAATCCGGGATAATCTATCAATATGACGGCATCAGGGTTAAATCGCCGGATATCTTTTTTGCAGAAGGAAAAATTCTTCCATATAGTCCTTAGATGGATCAATACTTCTGCAAAACCCATAAAAGCTAAATCCCGGTAATGTTTTATTAAGTCCGCACCCGCCTGCTCCATCAGGTCCCCTCCCCAGCACCGGATAGTGGCCTTTTCATCTGTCAGATGCAACTTCTTTATCAGATTACTTCCATGAAGATCACCTGAAGCTTCCCCCGCTATAATATAATAACGCATAAATAGTTAAAATTTCAAAAAGCAAATAGTAAAAAAAGGCAAATAAATTTCAGAAAGAATTTATTTCAATTTAAATACAATGATTACAATTGCATAAATTAAGGTAGCTACTAAAATTCCTCTGGCTGTTTCATCTTTCCTGTAATGGGTGTAAAGATAAAAAGTAATGCCATTGACGAGCAGGCTCAGGCTCATTATTTTTGGTACTAAGAAAGAATTATCTTTGAAGAGTTCCAGGTAAGCGGCTAAAGGTTGTCCCAATGGGAGAAATTTAATCAGGTAGAAGATAAGGAAACCTGCTACCGGTCCGAAGACGCCCAGTATCAAACCCAGCCAAAGGTCATCTTTCTTAAGGATATTCAAAGTTTCCAACGTTTTTCTAATTCCTTTTTCAGCTTATAATTGGTCAGATCAAATTGCACCGGCACAACAGATACGTAATTATTTTCCAATGCCCATACGTCCGTATCCTCCCCTTCGTCCATGTTCTTAAAATTACCGGTAAGCCAATAATATTTTTCACCATGGGGGTCACGGCGTTCGTCGAAATCTTCGTCCCATTTAGCTTTTGCCTGGCGGCAAATACGGATACCCTTCAGATGCTCTTCAGGCACTACAGGAATATTTACGTTAAAAAGCGCCCCATGCAGTGTTTTATCTTCCAATACTCTTTTTGTGAATTTGTATGCCACTTTTTTAGGAACCGTAAAGTCTGCTTCAAAATTATAATCTAATGTCGAGAACCCGATGGAGGTTATGCCTTCTATAGCCGCTTCCGTGGCTGCGCTCATTGTGCCGGAATAAATAATATTAATGGAATGATTGGCGCCATGATTGATACCGCTAAGGCAAATATCGGGTACACGATGTAATATTTTATCCCGCGCCAGTTTGACACAATCTACCGGTGTACCGGAACATTGCCAGGCTTCGATATCATCGCCGAAAAGATTTACCTTGTTCATTCTGAGCGGCACTCCGATAGTGATGGCATGCCCCATGCCTGATTGGGCTCTGTCGGGCGCTACCACCACTACGGTGCCTAATGATCTTACGGAATCCACCAATGCGTGAATCCCGGGAGCAGTGATGTCGTCGTCATTTGTCACTAAAATAACAGGTTTGGTATCCCGCATACGATATGATATCCTTTTTAATGTTTTTCATGGTACAAGTTAGTGAAATCTCCCACTATTGCCTTCCATTCCCCGTTGAATCCTAATTTTTCCAGATGAAGGTTTTGTATGTCCGAAGGTAATACTTTCCTGTAAGCAGGATTGAGTGTACCTCCTTTTGTTCCTGCAGGCACTGCGGGATCCCACTGATATCCGGCATCTACCAATGTCCCGCGCGGATACATGATGCCCGGTTGGCCTTGTCCGCGGATATCTAAATAGTGGGGGTGAAGTAATCCGATGGTATGCCCGTATTCATGGGCAGCCGTGGTTGAGTGATTGGTAAGGTTATCATAAAGGAAATATCCGGTATTGCATCCGATCTCATCTACAAAAGAAATGTGTAACCTTGAAAAATCTTCTACTCTGAAAAAATTCATTCTGAAATCTGAATTGGCATGAATTTCATCAGGAGAAATATTGGGCTGAAGGAGCCCCTGAATATTAAATCTGATGAGATATGAAATACCTTTCAGGTTAATAAATACCTGAGGTTCGTTCCAGGCATCTTCCACTTCTAATGCCATACCTTTCGCTAAATCACCGCTCGCCGCATTACCATACAAAATAAAAATAGAAGAAATGATTAGCCGATTTGTATCTGTATCAAGAAAAGCCTCACCCATAAGTGCAAATTCCGATTCCGAAGGTTCGGAATCAAATTTCAAATAAATCCAAAACCTTACATTTTAAAACCTAAAACCATCCGGCATATCAAGAATAAAACAATCAAACAATACAGCCATGAAACAATACAGCAACGAATTCTAATTCCTCACAGGTTTCCCTGTTTTAATCACACTTTGTAAACGTTCCAACGTTTTTTTCTCCCCGCATAGACTTACGAATGCCTCCCTTTCCAAATCCAATAAATACTGTTCGCTGACAAAATTTGGCTGGCTCAGATCGCCGCCGCTCATTACCCAGGCTAATTTTTGCGCGATTTTTTTATCATGTTCGGATATGTAATTACCTAAAAGCATGCCATTGATGCCGGTAAGAAATGCCCCTAATGCTTCTCTGCCCAATACTTTAATATCATTTTTTGGGGATGGCTTGGTATAACCGGCGGCTGCCAAACCCAATACGCTTCTTTTAGCTTCCGCAATTAAACGGCTTTGATTTAGGGTAATGGCATCTTGTCCCTTTCGTAAAACACCTAATTGGAGGGCTTCTTCTCCCGAAGCGGCTACTTTAGCCATGGCAATGGTCATGAAACGGTCCCTGAGAATGGGTATTTCTATTTCACCTTTTCTGTAATCGTTACTTGCCCGCAGAGTAAATTCTTTCGTACCTCCTCCTGCAGGGATCAGTCCGACTCCCATTTCCACTAACCCGATATAAGTCTCTGCCGATGCCTGTACTTTATCTGCATGCAAGCTGAATTCGCATCCCCCTCCTAAAGTTAATCCGGCAGGGGCCACTACCACCGGAATGGACGAATAGCGGATATGCATGCTGGTATTTTGAAAAGTCCTGACTGCCAGATGCAATTCATCCCATTCCTGTTCTGCAGCTAACATAAAAATCAAACCCACGTTCGCTCCTGCGGAAAATACGGGGCCTTCATTGGCGATCACTAATCCGGCGAAATCTTTCTCTGCAAGGTCAATGGATTTATTGACTCCATTCAACACATCGCCTCCGATAGTGTTCATTTTTGTTTTCCAGGATAAATTCAGCACGCCGTCACCAATATCGTATAAAGTACATTCCTTGTTTTTCCAGACAACATTTTCAGAGAAATTTTCCAAGATGATAAAACCATCCGTGCCCGGAACGGGCTTGTATTGCATATCCTGATCATCGTAAAAAAAACGTTTCCCGTTTTTCGATTGGTAAAAACCTTTTGTACCCGAGGCTATCATTTCATCAATCCAGGTGGGAATAGTCATGTTGCCTGCTTTTATCTGCTTCACAGCATCCTCCACTCCCAGGATATCCCATATCTCGAAAGGGCCTAACTCCCATCCAAATCCGCCTTTCATGGCATCATCTATCCGGTAGATCTCATCCGAAATTTCAGGGATCCGGTGCGCCACATAAGAAAATAAATGATGGTGAAACCTGCGATAGAATTCTCCTGCTTTATCCTTTGCGCTGTTCAATATTTTTATCCGCTCTTTTACGTCTTCTACAGGTTTGGCCTGATCGAATGCAGTGAAGCGCGGCTTTGATTTGGGCTTATATTCATTGGTTTTGATATCCAGGGTTAATATCTGTGTACCCGAAGCAGTTTTTTCTTTTTTATAAAAGCCGCTTCCCGTTTTATCTCCCCGATGATTTTCATCCACCAGCTTTTGGACAAAATCAGGGATCTTAAACCAATCCCTGGCTTCATCATCGGGGCAGTTTTCAGCCAGATCTTTTGCTACTTTCACCAAGGTGTCAATGCCTACTATATCTCCGGTGCGAAAGGTAGCGGATTTCGGATGCCCGATAATGGTTCCCGTCAGTGCATCCACCTCATCAATATTCAAATCCATTTCCTGCATGATGTGAAAAATGGCCATGATAGAAAACACCCCTACCCGGTTGGCAATAAAAGCAGGCGTATCTTTACATTGTACGGTGGTCTTCCCCAAAAAAAGATCGCCGTAATGCATCAGGAAATCCACGATACCCGGGTCTGTATCTTCCGTGGGTATAATTTCCAGCAGGCGTAAATAACGTGGCGGGTTAAAAAAATGGGTTCCACAAAAATGCTTTTTAAAATCTTCACTTCTTCCCGTGGTCAGCATATGAACAGGAATACCGGAAGTATTGCTGGTGATAATGGTTCCCGGAGTCCGAAACTTTTCTACCTGTTCATACACAGATTGTTTAATCTGTAGATTTTCCACTACTACCTCAATGACCCAGTCACAACCGGCTATGTCTTTCATATTATCCGCAAAATTACCGGTGGTGACCAGATCAGCTACTTCCTTAGTATAAACCGGGCTGGGACTGGATTTTAAAGTATGCTGCAGGGAATCATTGACAATCCTGTTTCGAACGGCAGGATTCTCCAATGTTAAGCCTTTCGATTTTTCTTTTTCATTGGGTTCTTTTGGGACAATATCCAGTAACAAAACCTGCACACCTATATTGGCGAAATGGCACGCAATGCGTGATCCCATGATACCTGATCCTAAAACTGCTACTTTATTGATTCTGCGATGCATAGACAAATGATTTGAACAAATATAAACAATACCAGGTTATAAAAGCGGGATCGCGTGAGAAAAACATCCGGAGACTTATTCCTTGGTATATAAAAAGAATTTCAGATCAGGATGAAGTGCATTTATAGTATTCCTTTGTCTTATTGTTCCTTTTCATCATTACTTTTAAATCCAATTCTTTTTCTGTCCTGCCAATTTACCCGCTGCTTATCCTTATTTAGCAAATAGTTCAGGGCTTCATAAACATCTTTGAACTGTTTATTATATTTCCGCTCCAGCTTCTTTAACTTATCGGTTAAATCCTTATGAGAAAGTGCATATTGCTGGACAAGAACGAAAGTTCTCATAATGACAATATTTACTTCAATAGCTTTTTCGCTATTTAGGGGTTGCTCAATAACTCAAAGCATATACTCTGTGAGCATTTTGGAAGGATTCTGATTATTTATCTGTATAAGTTTTGATAAGAGTTTACTAAAAACCTTGCATCTGAATATATAGAAAAAAGTTTTGAATACAAGTTCTTAGAAGAGATTGGATTGAAAGAGCCATTTTTATAGGATAGGGTCAATATTATTAACTTGAATCTTTTGTAAGAGAAAGGGCTTTGCCCAAAGGGCAAAAATATGAATAACCGTGGGTTCAACCCACGGTAAAAAGAGGCGGTTCAGTTCAACCCTGTAAGGGTTGAATCATTCGTAGCTGACCTGGACCGTTGGCTGTGTCTCTATGGCCATAAAGATTATTACATAACGCCACTTCGTGGCTTAAGACGTTCTTA
>SCQT01000281.1 GCA_004322015.1 Chitinophagaceae bacterium | reverse complement strand
GGAAGTGTTTGCCCAGGCTATTCATCAGGCTGGCAGCCGGGCACACAAGAGTTTCGTTGCGTTGAATTGCGCTGCGTTCAGCAAGGATTTGCTGGAGGGTGAACTTTTTGGCCACCGGGCAGGCGCTTTTACCGGAGCCATTAAAGATCAGAAAGGCCTGCTCGAAGAAGCACACCAGGGAACTCTTTTTCTGGATGAGATCGGGGAGATGCCGTCAGGTCTCCAGGCAAAAATACTTCGGGTGCTTGAATCGGGTGAGTTTATAAAGATCGGTGATACGAAGCCGCAAAAAGCCGATGTCCGGATCATTGCTGCTACCAACCGCAACTTAAAAAAAGATATTGAAGACGGATTGTTCAGGAGCGATCTCTTCTACAGGCTTTCTGTTTTCCAGATCGATCTGCCTCCTTTAAGGGACAGACCCACCGACATTCCCGAATATGCTAAGTTTTTCGCTTCGTTTTTCTCCACCAAAATCAATAAGGCGGAGATTACGGTTGACAAGGAGGCGCTCAGCCGGCTTTCTGATTACGATTGGCCGGGAAATATACGTGAACTGAAGAATGTAATGGAACGAAGTGTCATTCTTTGCCGTGATCATATTATTGAAGTTGCCGATCTTCCTCCCGAAATCCGGGAAAAGAGAAGCACCGGAAAAGGAAATCTTTCAGCCTTTTCTCTGGCAGCAGCCGAAAAACTTCAAATTCAGAAAGTACTCAACCATACCAGGGGTAACCGGGCAGAAGCCGCCAGGCTGCTGGAAATTGGCGTAGCCACCCTTTATCGGAAAATGGACGAATACGGCTTGTCCTGATTGCTTTTCATTTTGATAAACCTGTCTATCATATTGATAGGCGCTCCAACGTCCCCTCCCAACATTCCACTGTTGAAACGCACTGTTTGTGCTGCTTTCGATCATTGTAAGCTTCTGGTACGCGATTTGGCGCCGGGGGAGTAAATCTGTTTATTATGTTGATTTTATTACTCATAACCGGGCTGCTCTGCTTCGCACTGTTTTATGCTTCGGTCAACTATTTTGAAAAGATATGACAATACTATTTGTGATAGCATTAGCCGTTTTTGTTTATACCGCTTACGTGCTTGTGAAGCCGGAAAAATTTTAGACATGAACAAAGAAATTTTGGGGCTGATCACCATGTTCGTTGCCGCGATTCTTCTGGGTTTACCACTGGGACGCTATATGGCGAAAGTGTACCGGAACGAACCCACGTTCCTGGACCCTGTCTTAAACCCGCTGGAACGGTTGATCTTCCGGCTTTCTGGTATAGATTCGTCCAGGGAACAGAACTGGAAAGAGCAGTTGTTTGCCCTGTTGACCATGAACCTCGTTTGGTTTTTGCTGGGTATGTTTATATTGATGAATCAGGGATGGTTACCGTTGAATCCGGATGGGCAGGCGGGTCAGTCGGCCGACCTGGCGTTTAACACAACGATCTCGTTTCTGGTAAACTGCGATTTGCAACACTACAGTGGGGAAACGGGCGCGAGTTACTTCAGCCAACTATATCTGATGTTCCTGCAATTTGTATCGGCAGCCACCGGCATGGCAGCCGCGGTTACTATTTTTCATGCGCTACAGGAAGGTGCGGGTCGCACTGCAGGCAATTACTATCGTTTTTTCCTGAAAAGTATCACGCGGATATTGATTCCGTTAAGTATAGTGGTTGCTGTGATCCTGCTGTTGAATCATACGCCGATGACCTTTGACGGCAAACAGCAGATGCTGACCCTGCAGGGCGATACGACGTTTGTATCCACCGGTCCGGTAGCAGCTTTCG
>SCQT01000075.1 GCA_004322015.1 Chitinophagaceae bacterium | reverse complement strand
ACTACAGGAATGGGTCCGGGTACTTCCATGGAACGTATTCAGCCCACTGATGCGGATGGCAAAGGTGCTATTGGCATGATCCTGCATACTTCCAATACATGGACCGAAACAAATGGTATGCTGATGGCGCTGGAGATCCCCGGCATATACCTGCAAACAGATAAAGATGAAATGTATGTTTTCGATGCGGTTGAAGCAAAGGTACTCAGGCGGAATGCGTCAGGGATAACACTGCGGATCACTAATCCCACTAAGTTTGACGCCGATGTATCCATCTTTGCCGAATCATCCGGACAGGCAAAGGTACCCGTTGGTTATACTACCTTTCTGAAGTGGCCTAAAGTGGATATTGCCGCAGGTAGATCGCGCATGATTCATATCAATCCCAATGGAAGGATAGGTGGAGAATAGATGGAAAGCATTAGATGGATTATACAGAAAATTATGAAACACATTCATTATTTTATTATTGTATTCTTTTTTAGTATTGTCTGCATGCCTTTCTGTTCCTTTTCGCAGGTAGCCAACTATAAGGGAATTTTTCTCAAGCCTCCAGAGCAGGTACCGACTCCTAAAATACCCGATGGGCCTATTGCGGGGAATGGTGATGTAGGGATGGTATATGGAGGAACACCGGATCAGCAATGCTTCTATTTCTCAAAGAATGATTTTTGGAAAGCTCAGGAAGGATATCCGGATGGTGGCATCCGGTTAGTTGGAGGCTTAAATATAACGGTCGGAGATTTAAAGAATGCTACTTATCATAGCGAACAAGATATTGAGAATGGGACCATCAGTGCCGTTTTTAAAAAAAGCCCGCTTACTTATCGCATGAAAGCCTGGGTGCAGGCCACCAGAAACTTGGTGATTATCGAATTAACCTCTGAAGGGAAACCCTGCAATGTAAATCTTAATTTGTGGCCGCAGACCGGGGATGGTTCAAGGACAGATAAAGGAGTTACGGCAACCGGCATTCATTGGGTTGAACGGCATTTTGACAGTAATAACCTTGAATGGCCCACTCATATTGCAGTCGGTATGAAAGTGTTGGGAGCGCATGGATTAAATTTTAGATTAGAGCCATATTCAAGAGTTCGATTGGTTTTAAGTTTTACTGCCAACCATGACACGAAGAAATACTTTTCAACAACGATTAGCAGGCTCGCTGCTCTTTCTTCCGGCAGCATTGAAAAACTTCGTATGGCTCATATAAACTGGTGGAAGCGCTTTTGGAGAAAATCCCACGTTGACATAAGTGATACCTTTCTTGAAAAATATTATTATGGTTCTCAATATCTGTTGGCATCCTGCAGCAGAAATAAGAACTTCCCACCCGGATTATGGGGTAATTCATTAACAATGGATGCCGGGTTCAATAACTGGGCAGGAGACTATCATACGAATTATAATTATGAGGCTCCGTGGTGGGGTTGCTATTCTTCAAATCATATCGGGCTAACTGAGGGTTATGATAATCCCATTTTGGAATTCATGCCAAAGGCGAAAGAGCTTGCCAAAACTTTATTAGGAGGTGAAGGAGTTTATTATCCTGTAGGAATTGGACCTCAAGGCTTTTGTTCTTCTATGTATCCGCTTACTAAGGATAAAATGATGAAGTATTATCACACTTCAGATAACCGGATTGATGGCGGCTACATGTTTTTGGGCCAAAAGAGCGATGCCTTACTGCTTACTGCGAATATGTTCATGCGCTTTTATTGTACTTATGATAAAAAGTATGCAGAGAAAATATATCCCTTTTTAACACAGGTAGCTAAATTTTGGGGAGATTACCTACAGTTTGAAAATGGGAGATATATGGATTACAATGATAATTTTTGGGAAGTGGGACCCTGGGAAGGAAATAACTGGCAAAATAATTATGGAGATATCAACCCGACATTGACATTGGGCCTCTTGAAAATGTTTTACAAAGGAATAATAGATGTAAGCAGTTTCCTGCATAAAGATGACGCTCAACGGAACCGATGGGATTTTATTCTTCAACACCTCAGCCCTATCCCAACGATAGATATCAACGGCCCCATCAGGATCAAAGCTTGTGAAGGTGGAACCGGATCGGGTTCTCGCACAGCACCTGGAATGGGTAGAGTGATGATGCAAGGGCTGGTATTCCCTTCCGGCTTCAGCGGGGTAAAGACAGACCCTGAATTTGCAGGGATATTACGAAAAGAAATAGACCGGTGGGTAAAGAAACCGGTAGGGAATGCAGACTGGAGAGACGCAAACTGGAATGATCTGGGTAATGGCATTGAAACTTATTTTACTGCCGCTGCCCGGTTGGGGTATGATCCGCAGGCCATTTTAGATAAATTGAAGTGGCGGATAAAACGGACAGCATTACCGAATTTATGGGTCCCGCAAAGTGGGGGTGGTATCGAAAGTCTGAGTGCTATTCCATCTTGCATAAATGAAATGCTGCTTCAGGGATATGAGGGTATAATCCGGGTTTTCCCTGATTGGCCTGCCCATAAGGATGCACAATTTGAGCATTTGAGAACCTATGGGGCGTTCCTTGTATCTTCCGCGATGAAAGATGGAAAAGTAAAGTATATTAAAATTAAAAGTGAAGCCGGAAGAAAATGCATCCTGGAAAATCCCTGGAAGGGGGGGGAAGCAGTTGTTAAATGTAATTTACGCCCTGCCAGATTTATGTCAGGAGATAGTTTGATCATTGATACGCATATTAATGAAGACATATTTATTCGCCCTTTTGAACATAAGCCCCGGTCAAAAGGCGGAGAACAGAATTAATTTTGTTGAACTATGAGAAAAAAAGCTTTATATTTTTGTAGTGTTCTTTTCTTTGTGTTGTCTATAAAACAGTCAGTCGCACAGGTTAGCCATTCAAAAAATATTCCATCGTTGGACGAATTAGCAGGCGATTGGATGTCCTCATGGCAATTAGAACAATCGGCTGCGATATGTAATTTCTATGGAGGTTTGCGGGCAGGTTATACGGTTTCTTCCATCAGCAGCCTCACATTTCCTCCCTTTTCACAGGGACCTTATAACCGGTACAATCAAAACGATTCCCTTCGTTATCAAAAGGATATCTTACAGATGTATATTGATAAAAAGCCTCTACTCACGAAATATTCAAAATGGTATCCCTATCAGATCAAACGAAAAGCCAGGGAAGGCGATTTGGAAATAGAAACGACCGTTCGTGCGGTATTTGAAAATGAAGGGGTCTTATGGGAAATAAAATTTAAAAATACAGGACATCATAAAGCCATCAGCCATCATATCAGTTTCATACTGCGCAACAGTCATATCCGTAAATTTGCCCCTGCACAGTGGTGTTGGAGTACACCCCGCTCAACAGATAATGATTATGCCGTAAAAATTATACAAAATGCCATTATAGAGAAAGATAATAAAAGCGATGCTGTTACTTGTTATCATTTTTTAAACCAACCGGACAGCATTACTCATAAGGGTGATATTACTGAGGTATCCTATAAGCTATCTCTATCGGCAGGTGGAGAAAAAGGATTTAAAATTTTAATGGCCATTGATTCATCTGAAAAGGGAGCATCCTATAAGGCGAAAGAATGGCAACAGCATTTTGATGAAGTATTTAAGGAAGCAAAAGATTTATGGCAACGGAGTTACTACCAGGCATTGCAGCCGGGTAATAACTTTTTTTCGGGTTATTTGCCAACATTGGTTACGAAAGACAGCACATTACGAAGGATATATTATAGCAGCGTGGTATCCTGGCTGGAGCTTTTGCGGACGAATTTTAAAACAGGTTATAAAAGAGTGTTTGTTACTGCCGGCCCGGATTATGCCAATACGCTCACTTACTATTGGGACATGGTAAGCTATTCTACCCTGTGGGCCCTATTGGATCCTGCGGCTATGAGAAAACAATTGCTGCTCTTTTTGTCTCAGGATATAAAGCATGGCTATGCAGTTAATTTTATGACGCTTAGACAATGTGGTCCCTGGTATTCTTTTAATGATTATGCGCTTTTCCATGCAGCCTGTATTTATCTGAGTATAACCGGCGATACTTCATTCCTTAATATGCCTGTCGGGAATACTACGGTATGTAAACGCCTTTATGCTTTAGCCACCTCCTGGAAGAAGTTGCTGAAGCCGGGAACCTGGCTGGCCGATTATGGTGGGATTGCGAATAATACGGAAACGGATCCCAATTATGTCCATATTGTTCCTGCACTTAATGCTGCTAATGTATGGATGTGCCGGAGGATGGCAGCTATCGTAGCAGACAGGGGAGAAAAAAATGCAGCTCAAGAACTGAGAAATGATGCTGATAGTATGGCTGATGC
>SCQT01000074.1 GCA_004322015.1 Chitinophagaceae bacterium | reverse complement strand
ATTCTTAACTTCGCCCATCTTAGTTATGTTTTTTGTGTGGTAACTCAAACATAACTTTTTTGGGTGATTCTTCGTAATCACCCAATTTTTCCCCCTATTTTACTCGGACAATAGTGATTTTTATTATTGAAAGTAATTCATTATTCAGGCATTGCCTGTTGTCCATTATTTCTTTATTTCTTTATTTATACAATACCACCTTTTCTCCTTCTATTTTATACTTGAGCCCATAACTGAAAGATAAGCTTTCTAATACCCCTTCCAATGGCTGGTCTTTATATTCCCCGGTCAGTTGCCACCGGCGTTCAGGGAGCCGGCTGATGTCAATCTTAACCCCAAAATATCTCTCTATCTGATGTACCACTTCTTCCATATTTGCATCCTGAAAGGCAATGATCCTTTGTTGCCACGCCAATTGTATCTTAGGATTAAGTTGTTTTACTTCAAGATCCGCATTTTCTTTTTTGTATATAGCGCTCTCTCCGGGAGATAAAATCACGTTTTCCTTTTCTCTATACTTTATTCCGAGCACCATTATTTTCCCATTCTTTAATAACACATTGCTGACCGGATCATTATGAAAAGCTGAAACATTAAAAGAAGTACCGAGCACTTTCACCAGCAACTGCTCCGTTCTTACTTCAAATGGTTTTGCTGCATCATGTTTCACATCAAAGAAAGCCTCACCATTCAGATAAACAGTTCTATTCTTTTTATTGAATCCTTTCTTAACTTCCAATACCGATTCGGAATTTAAAGTTACTGCAGTGCCATCCGGCAAATTGATCCGCTTGATCTCTCCGTAAGAAGTTTGGTATTTCAATTCGTAAAGAGAGTATCCCCCCATGAACAACCAGACGGAAAGCCCTGCTAAGACAGCTACAGTTGCCGCTACAGTCCATATCCATTTCTTTTCAAGGATCCTTTCTGGTGGAGCGTATGTCTCTAATTCATCAATATGAAGACTCAGTTGCGTCCAGCCTTTCCTTACTTTGTTTCTATATTTTCTTTCCCCATGCTGAACAGGGTATTCGTCGGGATCAGCTTCATCAATCCACCGGAGAATCAAGGCTTCCTCTTCGGGAGTGCACTCTCCTTTCATGTATTTTTCGAGCAATGCCCGGTCTATGATTGGCATTTGTAAAATATGATTTTGTTTTCAGCGCCAGGCTTAATTCGTTCCTTTTTATATTATAGTGTGAAAAAAGGAAACGATACCCTAAAGAGATAGGAAATTTTTTTGAAGGAGCGACAGAGGGAAGGAGAATGAGCGAAGGAGAGATAGAGCAAGGGGCGATATTTTTGGAATATATATTAACAAAATGGTAATAAAATAATTACTAATTTTATGATTAAAAGTTATGGAGAAAATAAGAATACACAAAGATTTAAAGGTATATCAATTGTCTTTTGAAGCGGGAATGGAAGTATTTGAGTTATCAAAGAAATTCCCGGTTGAAGAAAAATATTCTTTTACGGATCAAATCAGAAGATCATCCCGTTCTGTTTCTGGAAATATGGCAGAAGCCTGGAGAAAAAGAAGATACCCAAAATCATTTATTGCAAAATTAACTGATTCTGAAGGCGAAGCTGCAGAAACTCAGGTATGGCTGGATTATGCGTTAGCCTGCCAATACCTGAATGGGAAATCTCATCAAGCTATTTTTGATAAATACGATCATATTATCTCAATGATAGTAAATATGGTAATCAATCCTGAAAAATGGCAATTTTAATCCATGCATTTTATCGCTCTATCGCCCTATCGCTCTTTTCTCCTCTCTCCATCTCTCTCGCTATGTCGTCCCATCGCTCCACCCTTCCTTCACCTCATTTTCTTTCCTGTCAGCATCTTCAACGCTTGTGAAATGTGATATTCCACTGTCTTTACTGAAATGCCCATCTTCCCCGCAATTTCAGGATAGGTCAATCCGTCAAAACGGCTCATGAAAAATATTTCTTTTGTTTTTCGTGAAACCGATTCGAATAAGGAAGTCAGGTAATTCTGTAAATCTCTGTAGGAAATATATTCTTCGGTATTGTAAGTAACCTGGCTTGTAGTAGCCTTTTTAACAACTGTGGAGTTTCTCTGCCTGATCTTTAAATAAAAAAAAGTGGTATATTTTGCACAACGGATCAAATAATTTTCTATCGGTCCTTTTAATTCCAGTTTTTCTCTCCTTGACCACAATGAAATAAAAACATCCTGTACGATATCTTCTGCATCCTGCTCGGAAGTTACATAATAATAAGCAAGATTGTATAACCTGATCCAGTGCAGATTATAGATCAGCTTAAAAGCCGCAGGATCTCCTTGCCGGAGAGCGGATAATAAATAAGCATCCTGATCATGCTGAGTAAAAGTTCCTTCCATAGAAAATCAGTAACGTAAAGTTATAATCTTCTTACGGAATAACCTTATAGCATTTTACCCAATACTACTGCTATTTTAACCGATCTTAGAATTATTACGGACTTGCCGGCATGTTAAGAAAATAAAATCCGGTAAGCTTTTTCTCTTTGTAGAGAACTATATGGGATTATTCTCTCTTCTATACACTCTTCTGTACTGTGTTTGACAATCATTTCATTGCCACACAACCATGAATTTCCCTTCTAAGATCAATTATCTGCCACCTCACCACCCGCTTGCCAATACGTCGGCAATATGCATAGGCTTAATCTTCAGTCCTCTTTTTTGTATGTATCCGTCTAAATGCATGAGGCAGGAAAGGTCGGTGGAGATTAAATAATCCGCTTCGGTATTAACGGCATTATTGATTTTTTGATCTGCCATGCCGGTGGAGATAGGTTCATATTTAACTGCAAAGGTCCCCCCGAATCCACAGCAGGTGTCGGTATCTTCCATTTCTCTCAGCTCAAGTCCTTTGACATGCTGCAGGAGTTGCCGCGGTTCGGATTTGATCCTGATCTCACGCAGCCCGGCGCAGGAATCATGATAGGTAGCCACCCCATTCAATGTAGCTCCCACATCATCCACATGCAGGACTTTCACTAAAAACTCTGTAAACTCGAACAGGTTTTTCTGCGCCAATTTCATATCATTATGCAAAGCGGAATTGTCAAAAAGCTTTCCATAATAATTTCTTACGAAACCTGTACAGGAGGCGCTTGGCGCTACGATATAATCATAGGTACGGAAATCTTTCAGGAATTTCTGCCCTACTGCTTTTGCTTCATCCCAATATCCCGCATTAAAGGCAGGTTGTCCGCAGCAGGTTTGATCGGGGTTATAATCTACTGTGCATCCTGCTTTTTCCAGTACTTTCACCATATTAAAAGCAGTGTCGGGATATATTTGATCCACGAAGCATGGAATAAATAATTGTACATTCATAATGTCCATCAGAAATTAAAATGATTTGTTGACTATCCGCTGTACATTAAAATAAAGTTTTATTGAAAGCGATCATCTTGATTGCCGTGATGGCAACTTCTTCCCCTTTGTGCCCGTGAGTACCGCCAGTCCTTTCCAGCGCCTGTTGCATATTATCCACCGTCAGCACTCCGAATATTACGGGAACAGGTAAGGAAAGATTTAACCGGGTGATCCCGTCGGTGACGGAGCGGCATACATAATCAAAATGGGGCGTTCCCCCACGTATCACACAACCAAAGGCAATGATAGCATCCGGCCGTTGACCGGTATCCTTTTTATTCTCAAAATAACGGCGGCAGGCAAATGACAACTCTATGGCGCCCGGAACTTTTATTTTAGTTATTTTACGGATACCATGCTCCTGAAGTACACGCTCACAGCCGATAACCAGTTCATTTACGATCATGTCATTCCATTCGGTACTCACCAAAACAACACCGGCATCCCTCACATCGGGAATGCCGGTATCTTTAAATATTGATTGGTTGTGTACAGACATTTTCTTCTGAACCGGTTATTGAGTAACCCCAAGCCTTGCTAAATATTCATCTATGGATCTGCCTTCGGCGCTCAAAGGGTATTTGGTTTGTATTTCTTTAAAGAATGCAATGGCATCCTTCGTATTACCTGCTTTTTCCGATGCCAGTCCGGCGCGGAATAAATAAAGGGGACTAATGACATCATTATCATTATAATTCGCCGCTTTTTTATACCAGGAAATACCTTCGGATGTATTTCCCAATTCCATATAGGCATCTCCCATGAGGCCATAGTCCATGGCCTGCACAATTTCATCACCGGCATGAAATTTCTTTAAATAATCAATACCTTTCCGGTATTCTCCCAGTCTGACATAACATACGCCGGCGCTGTATTTTGCGAGTTGCCCGGCTTTTGTATCGCCATAGCGTCTTATAACCTGCAGATAACCGTAATTATTACCGTCACCGTTTAATGCCAGGTTGAAGGAATCTATGGCAAAGTACTGTTGCGCTTTATACACCATAGCCACTGCCTTTTTCTCACGGGGTTTTTGGTATAAATTTTTATATCCGAAATAACCTGCGATCAGTAAAATGATAATGATGCCGACTGTATTGATCACCCGGGAATTATCACGATAAAAAAGTTCAAATTTATCTACGGATTCCTGCAAGCCCCGCCCCTCATGATGAGCGGGTGATTTGGCTTTCGTAGCATTCGGATTTGTTTTTGTAGCGGCCATAAATTTCTGATAAATAGATTAATCTGTGATAAAAGGATAATTTTCTTCTGCATACACATCTTTCAACAGTTCATCATCATCAGGGAATGCGGACTCTTCCGCAAATTTAACTGCTTCATCAATTTCATTTTTTACCCTTTCGTTGATAGCATCTATTTCTTCCTGCGTTGCAAATTTTTGTTCTAAGATAGTATTCAGCACCTGGTTGATCGGGTCGCGTTCCTTATATTCTTCTACTTCCTCTTTGGTGCGGTATTTAGCCGGGTCACTCATGGAATGCCCGCGGTAACGGTAGGTTTTTATTTCAAGCAGGGTTGGACCTTCGCCTCCCCTGGCGCGTTTTACCGCTCTCTCAATTCCGATATGCACCTCTTCGCACTTCATGCCGTCAATGGAATCGCCGGGCATGTCATACCCATCGGCTAATTTATATATATCCAGCACATTGGATGTACGTTCAACGGAAGTACCCATGGCGTACATATTGTTTTCACAGATAAATACCACCGGTAATTTCCATAACATGGCCATATTAAAAGTCTCGTGCAGCACCCCCTGACGGGCAGCGCCATCACCGAAAAAGCACAGTACCACACCCTGGGTTTTCAGATAACGTTCGGCAAACGCCAATCCTGCGCCCACCCCGATTTGTCCGCCGACGATGCCATGTCCTCCGTAAAAATTATGCTCTTTGGAGAAAAAGTGCATACTTCCCCCCTTCCCTTTTGAGCATCCGGTAAATTTTCCAAAGAGTTCGGCCATGCAATTTTTGGCCGGGATGCCTTTGGCAACAGCCAGTCCGTGATCGCGATAGGCCGTAATAAATTTATCAGTTGGTTCCGTAGCGGTCATAGCCCCCGCAGCCACCGCTTCCTGTCCCATATACAGGTGACAAAATCCCCGTATTTTCTGCATTCCATAAAGCTGACCTGCCTTTTCCTCAAATTTACGAAGCAGCTCCATCAGCTCATACCAGTATAAATAAGTCTCTTTAGTGAATTTAGTAGGCACGTTTTCTTAAATTTGCCTGCAAAAATATAGGAAATCTGCCAATAGTCAAAACGAAAAAGGTTTGGAGTTTCGTGTTTGGGGTTTCGTGTTCGGGGGGTCAGTTAGGTGTAACCAACTTTTAACTATTCTGGAACCACCCTGAAACATGGAAACCTGAAACATGAAACTACGCTGAAACATGGAACCATTGAATCTCTTCCTCCAGTCCATATCGCTGACACAATTTAAAAATTACCGGAAAGCTCATTTCGATTTTACCGGAAAGATTGTCTGCATTACCGGAAATAATGGCAAGGGTAAAACGAATTTACTGGATGCCATTTATTATTTATGCTTTGCGAAAAGTTATTTCAACAGCCAGGATTCGCTGAATGTACAGCATGGCGCCGATGGCTTCCGTTTGGAAGCCCGTTTTTTGAAGAATGTGAAATCTGAGGCTGTAGTATGCACTTTAAAGCAAAATAAAAAGGAAATGCTGTTGAATGGAGATGCGTATCAAAAGCTTTCGCGCCATTTAGGCAATTTTCCCGTTGTAATTATTGCACCCGATGATGCCGTTTTAATTAATGGCGGCAGTGAGCAAAGGAGGAGGTTTTGGGACAGCTTGCTGACTCAGACGGATGCGCTATATTTGGATGATTTAATAGCTTACCAAAAAGTATTACAACAACGGAACGGATTATTGAAAAATACGCCAGCCGGCCAATCCCCCGACAATACGCTGTTATCGGTTCTGGACTCCCGGCTGAGTGAATACGGAAATCATATTTTTGAAAAAAGAAAACAGTATTTTCCCCTCCTGCGGGAAAAGGTGAAGGCCCTATATAGGCAAATATCGGGAACGGAAGAAGCCATTGAACTGATTTATCAAAGCAGCCTGATGCAAACGAACCTGCAGGACTTATTATTACAAAACCGGACAAAAGACATCTTGCTGCAACGTACCACGGATGGCATACACCGGGATGATCTGGTATTTTTATTGGACAACTATGCGATGAAACAGACCGCTTCGCAGGGACAGCGAAAGAATTTCCTGTTTGCCTTGAAACTGGCTCAATATGAATTAATTGAAGCCGGCCGGCATATTACTCCCTTATTATTACTGGATGATATTTTTGAAAAGTTGGACCATGAACGCCTTTCACATTTGGTTCGTTTCATCAGCCGGCACAATTTCGGGCAGGTTTTCATTACCGATACGGAGGAAGAAAGATTGAAAAAGATATTTCAGGGGGAGGCGGACAGCTTACAATTTATCACTTTAAAATGAGATAAAGATCCATAACTAATTAATTAGTTCCTAAATAAC
Source organism: Chitinophagaceae bacterium (assembly GCA_004322015.1). Classification (GTDB taxonomy): domain Bacteria; phylum Bacteroidota; class Bacteroidia; order Chitinophagales; family Chitinophagaceae; genus FW021-bin31. Next base: position 1,233 of record SCQT01000074.1, on the reverse strand, counting down.
TATCCTTTCTCTGTAGAGAAAGGAATGCTGCGAAATGATTTTTGGGGAGAAATACTGCTCCTTAAAAGGTTGCCTGGATATAAATTCAAAAAGGAGAAATAATCCAAAATCCCTACCTTCGCTTTATGAGTGAAATGTCTTTGGGTGATGCGCTGCGCGATTATCTGCGTAACAGTCCTTTTCGGGGAAAAATGAATGAATATCGTGTGCAGGACTTATGGGGAAAAATAATGGGAAAAACGATCGCTCATTATACAGACTCCGTCAAACTCATCCAGGACAGGCTGATCATCACCACTTCTGTAGCTCCGCTGAAGCAAGAGCTTACTTACTCTAAAGAAAAGATCTGCGACCGGATGAATGAAGCGCTGGGCGAAAAAATCATTAAAGAAGTGATAGTGAAATAATTCCTTGTTCCTTGCTCCCTGTTTCTTGTTGTGAATCCTGATATATTATTCTAAGCAACTCACCATTAACGATTGACGATTAACGATTGATGATTAACGATTGGCGATTAACGATTAACGATTGACGATTAACGATTGACGATTGACGTGCCAGCCCCGCTATTCCCCATTGATTTCCTTGGACGAATATTTCATCCCCGCATTTGTAAGGGACTGAATATCCTGTGTTGTTAACGTTCCTTTCATTTCCACCATAATGACATCATTCCCGTCATTAATGAGCGCTAAAGGATCTGAAAACTCATCTTCTTTGCCGCGTGCCCAGAGATTAAATAACCGGCTCCCTTTCCTGATATTGATCAGCGATTCATAGTGGCTGTGATTAAGCAATTGGGATAAACGATCTACTTCGGCCGGAGTATAATGCGCCTGAGACTGAGGAATAATATTGATCTCTATTCCTTTCATTTTCTTTAAAAAGCGCATCAGAGCCTGCGTATCCGGATCACTATTATTGGCAAACAATCCCATGCCGAGTTTCATTAATCCGTTCAGGTGAATGGTGGTCCCGTCGGCAGCATATTTGTCTTTGAAACTTTGCCAGTCTGTTTGACCGCGATTACAGGCCGATAAAGCGCTTGTTAATAACAGGGATATTAAGATGATATTCCGTTTCATAAATGAATTATTGTTTTAGTTTTATCGCCTGTCTTAACCCCTTATAAACTGGACTATTTTTTCAAAGAGGTTTGCTACTGAGGGCTCACTTGAGATGCAATAGTTACCTGATTGAGTTTTTGAAGGCATGGTCAACAAAGATGATTGG
>SCQT01000073.1 GCA_004322015.1 Chitinophagaceae bacterium | reverse complement strand
TAGCCCCTAAAAAGCCAGGGGGTACTCCCCCCGATTTTGAAACAATGTATTTTTTGCCTAAAACACTTTCCTGCAAAGGAGTATAGGCTATAGTTGTATGATTTTACTCGGACAATAATGTTAAAAAATATATAAGAATCATGAAGAATAAAACAAATGCTCCATAATTAATGAAATTGTTTTTCTACCGTACCTTGCACGCATGTCCATTGCAGTTTCGAAGCTGACCAAAATTTACGGCGAACAAAAAGCTGTTGACGATATCTCGTTTTCCATTCCAAAAGGTGAGGTTGTGGGATTCCTGGGGCCGAATGGCGCAGGAAAATCTACCACCATGAAAATACTGACGGGATACCTGCCGGCTACATCCGGCGAAGCTTCAGTCTGCGGATTGCCTGTAGATGATCATCCCATAGAAATAAAAAAGAGAGTGGGTTATCTCCCGGAATCCAATCCGTTATATCCTGAAATGTATATAAAAGAATGCCTCTCCTTTACTGCGCATATTTATGGAGTTCCCCATGCTTCCAAACGCATTGAAGAGATGATAGCGCTTACCGGGTTGACATCCGAACGCAGAAAGAAAATAGGTGCCTTATCGAAAGGATATAAACAAAGAGTGGGTCTTGCACAAGCTTTGCTGCATGACCCTGAAGTGCTGATCTTAGATGAACCAACCTCAGGACTTGACCCGAACCAGTTAGTCGAAATCCGCCATTTAATCAGGGAATTAGGAAAAGATAAAACGGTAATGCTTTCTACACATATCATGCAGGAAGTGCAGGCAATATGCGACAGGGTTATTATTATTAACCTGGGAAAAATAGTAGCGGACGATAAGCTGAGTCATATTCAAATGGCTGCTGCTGATACGGTGCTGACCATCACCTTTAGTGAAAACGTATCTGAAGGAGTGTTAAAAACAATACCGGAGATAAAGGAAGTACATCAGTCTTCGCCGTTGGTTTGGAATATTACCACTGCCGTTCCGGAAGCAGTTAAAAAAAGTTTATGGCAATTAGCTTTGCAGAATAATCTGAACATCGTTTCTTTGCAGAGCAATACAGTCGCTCTGGAAGATGTTTTCAGGAAACTGACGAAAGGAGAATGAATGAGGTGAGTAGTGAATAGTAACCGGTAACCGGTTGGTAAAAGAAAATGGTAAAGACAATGCATATCTTGTCTCAGGAAATATAAAATCAGCAATAAAAAATAACAAAATGAGTTTTATCACACACATTCATGCACGTCAGATACTTGACAGTCGCGGAAATCCCACTATTGAGGCTGAGGTAACAACCGATAACGGATCTTTTGGAAGAGCGGCCGTTCCTTCCGGCGCCTCTACCGGCGTTCATGAAGCGGTGGAATTGCGTGACAATGATAAAAAGATATACGGTGGCAAAGGTGTTCTTCAGGCCGTAAAAAACGTGAATGATGTCATCAGCGATGAACTATTAGGATATGAGGTAACTGATCAGGCCGGGATTGACCAGGTAATGATCCAGTTAGACGGCACTCCCAACAAGGGGAAATTGGGAGCCAATGCTATCCTGGCAGTAAGTATGGCTGTGGCTAAAACTGCTGCTGCAGAAAATAATCTCCCGCTTTATCGTTATGTCGGTGGTGTCAATGCACGCACTTTGCCGGTTCCCATGATGAATATTCTCAATGGCGGCGCGCATGCCGATAACAAAATAGATTTTCAGGAATTCATGATAGTACCCCACGGCGCAGATTCTTTTTCCGAAGCGTTGCGTTGGGGTGTAGATGTTTTCCATCATTTAAAATCTGTTTTAAAGAAAAAAGGATATTCCACCAATGTGGGAGATGAAGGCGGTTTTGCGCCCAATATGCAAAGCAATGAAGAAGCCATCGAAACGGTTTTACAGGCTATTCAGGATGCAGGTTATACGCCGGGGAAGCAGGTTGCTATTGCCTTGGATCCGGCCGTGAGTGAAATGTATCTGACAGATGAAAAAGTCTATCATTTTCACAAGTCTGACGGGCATAAAGCAACGAGCGATGAAATGGTCGGCTATTGGGCCGGTTGGGTAAAAAAATATCCGATCGTTTCCATTGAAGACGGTATGGCGGAAGACGATTGGGCCGGCTGGAAAAAGCTGACGGATACCTTAGGGAAGAAGATCCAATTGGTAGGTGATGATTTGTTTGTTACTAATGTAAAACGCCTTCAGGAAGGTATTGATAAAGGAATAGCCAACAGCATCCTGATCAAAGTGAACCAGATTGGAAGTATTACTGAAACTATTGATGCTGTACAGTTGGCGCAAACCCATGCTTACACCAGCATCATGAGCCATCGTTCCGGAGAAACGGAAGACACCACTATTGCAGATCTGGCCGTAGCGCTGAATACCGGACAGATAAAAACGGGTTCCGCTTCCCGTACCGACCGTATAGCCAAGTATAATCAACTGTTACGCATAGAAGAAGAACTGGGAAGAGAGGCCATTTTCTCAAAAAATTTGTTTAAATTTGTTTGATAAAAGCACGGACTATGCCCCGCAAAATTCCGGAATTGCTGAGAAATAAATATGTGATCGCCACCTTAGCCTTTTTGGTGTGGATCACTTTTTTCGACCGCAATGACCTTATTACCCAGGCGGGATACGTTCATCAGCTACATACTTTAAGGGATCAGAAGACCTTTCTCCGGCAGCAGGTACAACGAACGGACAGTGACTTATACGAACTGAAATCCGATCCGGCGATGCTTGAAAAATTTGCCCGTGAAAAGTACCTGATGAAGAAAAGTAACGAAGACGTCTATTTGATAAACGGGAAAATGATTCCTGAAGGGAAGGGGTCTGAGTGAGTCTCAAGTTTTTATTTTCATCAGCGCAATAGGTTGCACAAATTAACGTTGTAAGTGAATAAGGATTATATTCATGTTTTTATTCACCTTTAAAAATCAATCAATTGCTCATGAACAATGCTACACACGAACGTTCCATGCATCCTGCAACGAAAACCGGCAATGCCCGGGATGATTCTTTTCAGTCTTCTAAGGAAGAACCCATGGAAATACTGGAACTTAACGAAATAAAAGGGATCCGGAATTATCTGGATCAGGTAAATTTCACACCACGGGCTGCCTCTATCAGGGCCATTATGAAGTATGCCCACAAAAAAAATGAGGCGGTGCATTGAAACAGCAGAGTTTCATAAACGCTTTAAAGGCGGTTCCCATAGTAATTTTTTAAAGTCCACGACGGTATCGTCCCGGACTTTTATTCCTTCGTGTTCCAGTAATTCCTGCATCAGGGTGGGCGTAGCAAAATGATGGCGGCCGGATAAAATGCCCATCCGGTTCACGACCCTGTGTGCAGGTACTTTGGGTCTGGCATTTCCTGAAACACTGAGCGCCCAGCCTACCATGCGTGCCGACATACGCATGCCGGTAGCTTCCGCCACGGCTCCGAAAGTAGTTATCCGTCCCCGCGGCACCTGGCGTACCACTTCGTAAACAGCATCAAAGAAGTTACTCTTTTGGTCTGCTTTTGAAAAGGCTTTTGCCGGCCTCTTTTGGTTGTTTTTAGATAGCATTTTTATGAGGATATGACCTGTTCTTTGCTCTTCTTCCCGGGAAGTGAAGGCAAATCGCCAGGTAATACAAATTGTAAATAATAAATGGTTTTTCCTGCCTCCAAATGTTGCTTTTCGTAAAAAGTTTTTATATCCAGCACTTTATCCACGGGCCCGGCATATATATCCGGCAAATCTTTCAATAACCGGCAATGATTCTCTTCGATCATTTCCCTGGTGAAAGTATATAATTCGGGTGAATCAGTTTTCAGATGAATATTCCCTCCGGGGGCCAGCAGGCGCTGGTAAATATGGAAAAAACGGGCATGTGTCAGTCTTTTTTTGGCTTTGGAAGCACGCAAAAAAGGGTCGGGGAAGGTAATCCAGATTTCCTGCACTTCTTTCCCGGCAAAATATCGGTCCAATTGATCAATCTGAATACGCAAAAAAGCCACATTCGATAATTTTTCCTCCAGAGCGGTTTTAGCGCCTTTCCAGATACGGTTACCTTTAATATCCACTCCAATGAAATTTCTTTCAGGGAACAATTTGGCCAAACCTATGGTATATTCTCCTTTTCCGCAGGCCAGCTCTAATGTAAGGAGATTATCATTACCAAAATGCTGAGCCCATTTCCCCGAAATATCTTCAGGATAGATCAGCACATTGGGGAAATGAGTGATTTCCTCGAACCTTTGCAGTTTTTTCTGTCCCATGATGCTGCAAATTTATCTTAATCCTTTATAAAAGGAAATTTATAAAAAAAAGAGAATTCTTTTGGAAAATTTAAAAATTTATTACTTTTAAGCCTCGAATTTTTATAAAAAGCAATTCAAATCATGGCAACAAATCTGAATATTGACAAACTTGACCTGCAGATCATTAATGAAATGATGCAAAATGCAGAAATTTCTTATGCCGATCTGGGTAAAAAATTATTTGTTTCCGGCGGTACCATCCATGTACGTATGAAAAAGCTGCACGAAATGGGGGTGGTGAAAGGCACCCGGCTTCAGGTTAATTTGAAAATGGTAGGCTACGATGTAATTGCTTTTATCGGGATTTATCTGGAAAAGAGTTCCTTATATGATTCCGTAGCCAAGGAATTGAAGCGGATCCCCGAAATTGTCAGGATCAATTATACCACTGGTAATTACAGCATTTTTGCCGAAGTGGTTTGTAAAGATATTCAGCAACTCCGTCGTGTATTGCATGATGAACTACAAAAGGTGAAGGGCATAGAGAGAACAGAAACTTTTATTTCTCTGGATGAAACCATGGTCAGAAGCATCAATGTAGTTCCTGAAGAACAACCCACGTTATAAACAGGGCGTTTTTCCTCCATCAACCGGAATGGCTGTCCCAGTAATGTAAGAAGCTGCGGGTGACGCCAGAAATGCGACCAGCGCTGCGATTTCTTCCACTTTCCCGAAACGTTTCATAGGGATCTCTGACATCCATTCGTTTGCAATGGCTTCATAAGTCGTATCCCTTTGTTTGGAAATAGTTTCAAACAAAAATTTTAATCTCCCTGTAATCGTTGATCCGGGTAACACATCGTTGACGGTAATACCATAAGGCGCCACTTCACCTGCAAGCGTCTTTGCCCAGGCGGCTACTGCCCAACGCGTGGTATTAGAAACACCCAGGTTGGGGATAGGCGTCTTTACAGAAGTGGAGATAATATTAATGATCCTTCCATAACCGGCATTCCGCATGCCGGGAACCACTAACTGTGCCAACAACTGATTGCAAATAAGATGCTGACTGATAGCTTTGATGAATACCTCCGGAGAAGCATCCAATATCGGTCCGCCGACTGGCCCGCCTGAGTTATTCACTAAAATATGGACTGTCTTCTTTTGCAAAAAGCGGCTTACCACTTCCGACGCCTGTTCAGGGTGGCTGAAATCCGCCACTAAATAATCATGCCTGCCGTGCTTATTCAACTGAGCGACTGCCTTTTTAAGGTTTTCTTCATTCCTTGCCAGCAAAACACAATCGGCGCCGAGGTTGGCTATTTCAATTGCGCCCGCCAATCCAATACCTTGTGAACTGCCGCCTATTAAGGCGGTTTTACCCTTTAAGGAAAGATCCATAAGAATGATTTAATTTTGAAGAACCGCAAAAATAAGCTACCTTGTCAGATTATCTTACGCTTTCTTGGTTTCTATTTCCTATTTTTGCGCTGTTTTTACTTAAAAATACTTTATGGAATATAATACCGACCGCAATCATCTCGTCATTCGCGAATATGGCAGGAATGTCCAGAAAATGATTGAATATTTAATCACTATTGAAGACAATGAAAAACGTCAGAGAAATACTGAGGTGGTAATTGAACTGATGGGAATGCTGAATCCGCATTTACGCAACGTGGAGGATTTCCGGCATAAATTGTGGGATCATTTATTTCTTATTGCTGATTTTAAATTAGATGTAAAATCTCCTTACCCCATTCCGACAAGAGAAACCCTGCACAGAAGACCGGAAAGATTGCCTTATCCTAAAAAGTACCCCAAGTTCAGGCATTTTGGAAAGAATCTGGAGATGGTGATAGATAAAGCGGTGAAGGAAAAAGAAGGTGATGTTCGTGAAGGTCTCACACAATATATCGGGAATTATATGAGGCTGGCTTATACCAACTGGCACAAAGAAACCATTCATGATGACATGATCACCAGTGAACTTTCTGATATCACTAACGGCAGCCTGAAGTACACTAATGACCATAGTATCCCGGCCTACACTGAAACTTTCCGGCCAAATAAAAAGAAGAACTATTCTTTTAAAAACGGGAAAAACGGTAATGGGAAAAATAATAAGCATAAGTTTAAAAACCGTAACAAGTGAATAATGCTTTTGAGGTTCATGGCGGAAAACCTCTGAAGGGCACAATTATTCCCCAGGGTGCTAAAAATGAAGCCTTGCAGGTTATTTGTGCAGTGATGCTTACTCATGAAAAAGTCACTCTTTCCAATCTTCCGGATATTTTAGATGTAAACCTGTTGATCGAATTACTTACCGCTATGGGGGTAAAAACGCAACGGACCGGCAGACATATATGTAGCTTTCAGGCAGATGAGATTGATTTTGACTATTTGAATACGGATGATTTTCATAAAAAATCAGCCCGCTTGCGTGGTTCTGTGATGATTGCGGGTCCCATGCTGGCAAGATTCGGGAGAGCGTACTTTCCTGATCCGGGCGGAGATAAGATAGGCCGCCGGCCCTTGGATATTCATATCAGAGGATTACAAAAATTGGGCGCCTCCTTCGCTCATTCGGAGAAAAGATTTTCAAAGGTGACAGCCCCTCATGGTTTATCCGGGACATACATGCTATTGGATGAACCTTCCGTTACCGGTACTGCCAATTTAGTGATGGCTGCTTCTCTTGCAAAAGGGACTACTACGATTTACAATGCTGCCTGTGAACCCTATATTCAGCAGCTCTGCCGGATGCTGGTAAACATGGGAGCTAAAATCCGGGGTATTGGTTCCAATCTTTTAAGTATAGAAGGAGTGAGTTCATTAGGCGGTTGCGACCACACAGTGCTTCCGGATATGATTGAAATAGGCTCTTTTATCGGACTGGCAGCGATGACCCAAAGTGACCTGACCATTAAAAATGCCGGTGTGGAACATCTTGGAATGATACCGGATAAATTTCATCAGTTGGGTATTCATTTGAATATTTCAAAAGATAATATTCATATCCCGTCACAGGATATTTATGAAATACAGACTTTCATGGATGGTTCTATTCTTACCATTTATGATCATCCGTGGCCGGGCTTTACGCCGGATCTTTTGAGTATTGTTTTAGTAGTGGCTACCCAGGCGAGGGGAAGTATGCTTGTTCATCAAAAGATGTTTGAAAGCCGTTTGTTTTTTGTGGACAAGTTGATTGATATGGGTGCGCAAATAATTTTATGTGATCCGCACCGGGCTGCTGTGGTGGGTCTGGCAAGAAAATATCCTTTGCGCGGCATCACCATGTCATCTCCTGATATACGTGCAGGCGTAGCTTTGCTGATTGCGGCGCTCAGTGCGGAAGGGAAGAGTATCATTCAGAATATAGACCAGATAGACCGGGGATATCAGCATATTGATGAAAGATTGCAACAATTGGGGGCTGATATTAAGCGAATATAGACATTGGAATTCTCAAAAGGACATCAACTCATCATACTTACCGCACCCTCGGGGGCGGGTAAGACTACTATCGCACATGCTTTGTTAAAAAAAATTCCCCATCTGGGATTTACTATCTCCGCAACTACACGCTCTCCGAGAGCGGGAGAGATCAATGGTAAAGATTATTATTTTTTGAACATCCGGGATTTTGAACGAAAAATAGCTGATAATTCCTTTATTGAATATGAGATGGTGTACCCGGGAAAATATTACGGAACGCTCTACAGTGAATTAGAACGCATTTGGGATGAAAAGAAATATCCCCTGCGTGTGGTGGATGTGTTGGGTGCAGTGGAATTGAAAAAAAAATTCACTTCAAATGCATTGTCCATTTTTATTAAACCGCCATCCTTGGATATACTTTATGAGCGGTTGAAACTTCGCGGCACCGAGAATGAAAAGGCCCTGCAGGAAAGGATCAAGCGGGCATCCATGGAAATGGGATACGTTTCCAATTTCGACAAAGTAGTTATTAATGATAACCTGGAAAAGGCAGTACAGGAAACAGTGGAGATTGTTAAAGTATTTTGTATGTGCTGAAGCAGGAATTACTTACTGGTCATGATCTGATGCGGGCAATACTTTCAGCTTAATATTCCTGAACCATACATCCCCGCCATGATATTGCAAAGCAATGTGCCCCGTTTTAAATTTGCCATAAGCAAGATCGTCTTTCCACTTGCTCTTGGCTTTTTCTTTGTACCATTCAGGACTCCAAAGGTCATATTGCAGGATCAGGGTGCCATTCAGGTAATGCTGTACATGAGGTCCGTTAACTACTATCTTAGTGGTGTTCCATTCTCCCACTGGTTTTGTCATATCAATATCCGGAACCTGCATGGCATAATTGCATCCTGTATGCTGCCACGGCTCTAATTTCCCCGGCCAGCCTTTGTCATCAATGATCTGGTATTCCGGACCGCTGGTGAATGTATAAGGATAGTCTTCGTTTACATGAAACATGATCCCGCTATTAGCAGCGTGGGATATTTTCCACTGAATAGTCAGAATGAAGTTGGCATATTGTCCATCAGTTATCAGATCGGTGGGGGCGGCGCCTTTTTTGTTACCATTGCAATGCAAAATACCGTCTTCCACATCCCATGCACTGGTGGATTTATGCTGATAGCCCCTCCAGCCATTCATATTTTTACCGTTGAATAACAATATCCAGCCATCTGCTTTCTGACCGGAGCTTAACTGATTGACCGGCGAGTCGGGATTTTCCATTTGTACTATTCCGTATTCCGTGATAGGATGCCCGGGTGATTGCGAGCTTGCTGCAGCATAACATACGATATTGACAGCAAGGATAGCGATAAATAAAGGACTTTTTTTCAACATAGTGTAACTGTTTTGAACCTCAAAGGCAAAGCAATTGAATAATTCAGTAATGAGAATTTTAAGTAAAGATCAAAGATCATTCATTATAATTTTCAATATAATTGACCGTTAATTCATTTATAGAGTTCCATATCACGAAATATGGATAAAATAAAACCAAAAGTATTCTATTTTTATCTAAAGTTAAAGTCATTTTCCGAAATTTGCGTCTGTTTTTAATAAAATATTAAAGCCTTGTTCAGAAAATCATTTTCATTCGCATTTATTTCGTTGTTACTTGTCTGTGGCGCTTTTCTCGAAAGTTTAGCCCAAATGGCGCCCAAGCGTGAACTGAGAGCAGCCTGGATCGCCACCATAGCGAACATTGACTGGCCTTCCAAAGCCGGATTACCGGTTGATTCTCAAAAGGCGGAATATATCCGTCTCCTGGATGCACTGAAAAGTCTTGGTATGAACGCAGTGGTCGTGCAGGTGCGCCCTGCTGCCGATGCATTTTATGATTCAGATATAGAACCCTGGAGCTATTGGCTGACAGGTGTGCAGGGATTAGCTCCTGCACCTTATTATGATCCTTTGAAATTTATGATTAAAGAAGCCCATGAACGCGGCATGGAATTTCATGCATGGTTTAATCCTTACCGAGCTATACCGGATATTTATCATAAGCATGTAACGCCGGATAATATTACCGTGCAGCATCCTGACTGGTTCATTACTTATGGAAAGACGACCCTTTTCAACCCCGGGCTCCCTCAGGTATGGAATTATTTAGTGAAAGTGATTGATGACGTAGTCAGGCGTTATGATATTGATGCAGTTCAGTTTGATGATTATTTTTATCCTTATCGCATAAGGGGAAAGGAATTCCAGGATTATAAGACTTACCTGCAATATGGCAATGGCATGAGCATTGACGACTGGCGCCGGCATAATGTGGATACCGTTATTGACATGCTGAGCAAATCCATTAAGCAAATAAAGCCCTGGGTAAAATTTGGCATCAGTCCATTCGGGGTTTGGAGGAACAGAAGCCAGGACTTTAACGGATCCATGACGCAGGCAGGACAAACGGATTATGATGATCTGTATGCTGATGTACTATTGTGGTTAAAAAAGGGGTGGATAGATTATGTATGCCCACAGCTATATTGGAGCTTCGATAACCGTAATGCACCTTATGGTATTCTGCTGGATTGGTGGGCGCATCATACGTATGGAAGGGAACTGGTGATAGGCCAGGCAGCATACCGTATAGGGAACGGAGCCGGCTTTTATGATCCGCGGGAAGTAGTGAACCAGATAGAAGCCAACCGGACCAATGCGGATGTGAAAGGAAGTATCTTTTTCAGCGCCAGGTCCTTTTATCCTAATCCTTTAGGATTTGATGATTCATTAAAGAATCATTTGTATAAATATCCAGCCATACCACCCAGTATGCCGTGGATAGACAGTATTCCGCCGCTGCCGCCGCATCTGCTCGGTACGGGGGTGATGCCCGACGGATTACTATTGCAATGGACAGAGAAAGATTCCACTACCACGCAATTCGTGATATACCGTTTTGCGGACAACACCGGAGTAAATTTCAATGATCCGTCACATATACTGGCTATCGTAAATGCTTTGAGACCGGATGATACTTCGTTTATCCAGTCATACACAGATAAGGGTTACCAGTCAGGAGGACATTATATATATGCTGTTACATCCCTTGACAGGCTGCATAATGAAAGCAGCTCCAGCAATCTGATGCATGTCCCGCTGCAACTGGGCTTTCATACACAGGAGCTGAATGATAATACCACGCCTGTGCTGCACCCGCTTCCCCTGACGCCTGAAGAGCCCTGATCATCTCCTGAGCAAGAGAATCAACTGCCCGAGAAGAATAGAATTTCAGGTATTTAAAAAAAATTTATGGAATTTCCTCCTTACGGCATCTTATAAAGAACTTGTCTTATTTAAGGAAAAATTAACACAAGATTGTTTTCGTTTTATTACGTAAATAACGTAAGTCTGACAAATGAAAGTTGTCACATGAAGAATTTTACTTATTTATCAACCTTATTTTTAATCTTATCCGGTCTTACTGCCACCGCACAGGACTCAGCTCCGGATCATTCCGCCGGCACCCGGAAAGAGCTGAAGAAGACTTTTCAGATACGTGGTAAAGTATTGGACTCTGCCAGCCATGCCCCTTTGGTTTCTGCCACTGTGTATATCAGGAAACAGCATGACAGCACGGATGTAGTGGCTATAGGCTTTACGGATGAAAAGGGCAGCTTTGTATTAAAAGATGTTCCGGGAGAAGAGTCGCTGCGTTTTATGATCTTTTATACAGGTTATCAAAGATATATTCTTGAATTAAAAAGCGCTGGAAAAGATACCTTTCTCATGGGGAATATCTACCTGGCTGCGAACACCCACATGCTGAAAGGTGTAACCGTGACCGGAGAACAACCGCCTATTACTATTAAAGGCGATACCGTGCAGTTTAATGCATCTTCCTTCAAAACCCGCCCTAATTCCGTATTGGCTGATTTATTAAAAAAGCTGCCGGGGATAGAAATAGCTCAGGACGGCGCTATCACCGCCATGGGGAAAAAGGTAGATAAGATATTAGTTAATGGCAAAAAGTTTTTCGGTGATGATCCTCAGATTGCTTTGCAAAACCTTCCCTCTGCTATTGTGGATAAAGTGCAGGTAACCGACACCAAAACACGCCAGGAAGAGCTCACCGGCGAACCTGCCGGCGGAGATACTAAAACCATCAACATCACCCTGAAGAAAGGAATGGACCATGGATTTTTCGGAAGGGCATACGCGGGATACGGAACGGGAAAGCATTATGACGCCAGTATGCTGCTGAATTATTTTAATGGAAGCAGGCAGATCAGCCTGTTAGGCGCTACGAATAATATTAATCAGATAGGCTTTACCATGCAGGATATTGCAAAAATGATGGGAAATAATATCCGTTCCCTTTCCATTAATACAATGACAGGCGCTTTTGGAGTGAATGGGATGCAGTTTGGCGGAGGGGGAGTGGGTTTGAAAAGAAGCTCTACGGCTGGTATCAATTACAATGATGATTTCGGAAAACATCTTTCAGTGAACGGAAGCTATTTTTATGGTCAGGTTTTAAATGATAATGAAACTAAAACGGCCAGGCAGAATATATTGCCCGATTCGCTGTTTTATTACAACTCTGATAATGTCGGCCATAGTAATAATCTTAGTCATCGGGTAAATGCCTCAATCAATTATCATGATTCTTTATGGCGCATTTATTATGAACCTTCAGTCAGTATTACAAATGACCGCGGAACCAGCTACGGACTTGCAAGCTCAACAGGAGAAAAGGGACAAATAATTAATCAAAGTAATAATATCTATACGAATAATGATCAGGCGACTTCTTTCAACAACAGCCTGAATATTTATCGCACATTCAGAAAGAAGGGACAATATTTCAGCTTAAATCTTAATACGGGTAATAACAATACTGCCGGGAACGATTTTAACAGCTACAGAAATCTTTTTTATGATGGCAGTTCACCAAGCGATTCAGTCAATCAATTTATTAATAATCAGGCTACCAACAATAATTATTCCACCACTATAACTTATCAGCAACCGTTCACTAAGTATGTCAGCTTACATGTTGCCTATCAACTGCAATGGCAATATGGACTAACGGATAAAAAAACGTATGATTATAATGATATCACCGGTAAATATAGTGAGCAGGACAGCATTTATTCCAATAAATTCAGAAGTAATGCCGTTACTCAATCGCCGCAAGTCGGACTTAATTTTTCCCTTGACAGTGGCAGACTGACGATTATTCCCGGGGCTACTTTTAATTTTATCGGAGTGCATCATTATTCGTTTACGCATCATGTGGAGTATAATCAGAACCAGTTTTTTATATCTCCATCATTATATATTCGAAAACAGTCTAAATCCAAAGGTAATTTTAACCTGCGGTATAATACGGAGATTGAGCAACCGGACATTTCCCAACTTCTTCCCGTGGCAGATAATAGTAATCCTTTGTATATCACAGAAGGGAATCCGAATTTAAAACCAACTATCAGTCATAATTTCAATTTGGGATATGATTATTATGATTTTAAATCGGGGAATGGAATTTTCGGCAATATAGGGTATCATTTTACCAAAAATGCAATTGTAACCGTAACCGCTTACGATCCGCAATTGCGTCAACTGACGACTTATACGAACGTGGATGGGAATGATGGCTTTAATGGATACCTTAATTTAAGCAAATCAATAAAGAAGACTGACTATCATTGGCGGATAGACGCTGGAGTTTATACCAATTCGAATTTCACTCATGCGTTTGTTAACGGAGTCCCGTATAAAACCAATAATTACTCCTTTTTTCCGCACTTATCCTTTACTTACGGGTACAAAGAATTATTTGAAATCACTCCTGCTTACCATATCAATTATCAATATGCTACCTATAGCCTCTCCTCTCTTAAAAATACACAGAGCCTGATGCGACAGGCCGGTTTTTCAGGCTCGTTGTATTGGCCCGGACGGTTTACCTGGTCAACAGATATCAATTATACCCGTAACAATAATGTGGCGCCCGGTTTCAGAAAAGGATATCTTTTATGGAATGGCTCCGTCGGGCTGGATCTGTTCAAAAACAGGCCGGCCACCTTGCAACTTTCGGTATATGACCTGCTTAACCAGAATATTAGTGTAAACAGGACAGTAGGCGCTACCTATACGCAGGATACGCAGACTATTATTTTGCACAGGTATTTTATGCTGAAGTTTATCTATAGCCTGCGAAAATTCGGAGAGAAGAAGAAACACGAAACTCACGGACCTTTTTTCTTTTTCTGACTGAAATACCCTTTGAAGAAATTACCGGAAAGCTTGGATAGCGGAATTTATTGTTTGGTTATTTAAAATATAAACCTAATTTTATAGTTATATAAAAAATATAGTTATGAAAAGTCTTCCCTGTTTTTTAAGCTCGCTCCTCCTTTTATTTACTTTAGATGCCAATGCACAAGTACGGGTAGTTCAACCTGTAGAAGTAGCTCCGTCACCTGAGCCTGCTCCAAAGCCGGAGAAAAATTCTTATCGCATTGATGGCAAAATATTAGACTCCGCCAACCATCAACCTTTGGTTTCCGCTACAGTTTATGTAAAAAATCCGAAGGACAGCACGATTGTAAGCTTTGTACTAACGGATAATAAAGGAGCCTTTGCACTGAAAGATATCCCTCAGAATGAAGATTTGTTGTTCAGCATCTTTTATACCGGCTATGCTCCATACCGGAAAATATTGAAAGGCGTTAAAAAAGATAAGCTTGATTTTGGAACAATATATTTATCTATGGCTTCGCATGCGCTGGGTGAGGTGACTATTGAAGGAGCCGCGCCGCCCATTGCCATCAAAGGAGACACCATTCAGTTCAATGCTTCTTCTTTTAAAACGAGACCTAATTCTGTTTTGGCAGATCTGTTGAAGAAGCTTCCGGGAGTAGATGTAGATCAGAATGGGAATGTGACAGCGATGGGGAAAAAGGTGGATAAAATTGAGGTAAACGGAAAAAAATTTTTCGGCAGTGATCCCAAAATAGCCTTGCAAAACCTGCCTTCTGCTATTGTGGACAAAGTACAGATCACCGATTCCAAAACTACAGAAGAGGAAATGACAGGTCAGCCTTCCAACGGTCAAACCAAAACCATCAATATCACTTTGAAGAAAGGATTGGATCATGGATTTTTCGGCAGAGCGTATGCGGGCTATGGCACGGGCAAACATTATGATGCCAGCGCGCTGTTGAATTATTTTGATGGCAACCATCAGATCAGCCTGTTGGGGGCGACCAACAATATTAACCAGGTTGGGTTTACAGTGAATGAAATACAAAGCATGATGAATGCGAATGGTAATACCAGAACTTATGAATACCAAAGCGGGAACGGGGGGTTCAATGTAGGTGGTTTGAGTTTTGGGCCCTCACAAGCCGGATTAAATACCACTACTACCGCCGGGATAAATTATAATGACAGTTATGGAAAACACGTTTCTGTGAACGGGAGTTATTTTTATGGGAATACACGCCTCGATAATAATACCAAAACTGCCCAGCAAAATATTCTTCCTGATTCTTTGTTTAATTATAATTCGGATAATGCCACCCACAATGATAATTTAAGTCATCAGGTAAATGCTGAAATTGTGTTTAAAGATTCTCTTTGGGATATCAGGTATCAACCAAACATGAATATTAGTAATCAGACAGGCACCAGTCTGAATGAGGCGGCTTCTACCGGAGTGAAAGGCAACCTGATCAACGAAAGCAATAGCTTATATACAAAAAATGATGAATCACAGAACCTCTCGAATGGATTATTTGCTTACCGAAAATTTAAGAAGAAAAATCAGTATTTTTTCTTCGACCTTAGAGTGCAAAATCAGATTACGAGAGGGAATGATTATAACAGTTATCGTAATCTTTTCTATACCGGCAACACTCCCAGCGATTCTGTGAATCAATACATCAATAACCGGGCTGAAACTAATAATTACTGGGGAGACATGGTTTATGGCCAGCCTTTATCTAAAGTAGTCAGCATTGATGCAGGGTATCGGTTTCAATGGCAATATGGCCTAAACGACAAAAAAACATACGATTTCAATAATGCAATTGGGAAATTTTCTTCTTTCGATTCAACCTATTCCAACAAATTCAGAAGTAATATTATCACTCAAACACCTACATTGGGCATTGGTTTGATGGCGGACAGCGGGAGATGGCGGCTAAATGCCGGTGCACAGTTCAATTTCATCTCGCTGCATCACTATTCATTTACACACGATCTTGGATTTAATCAAAACCAGTTTTTCATTTCACCTACTTTTAATTTCTCTCATCAATTTAAAAACAAAGCCAATTTATGGATGGGGTATTATTCTTTTATCCGGCAACCTGATATCTCCCAGTTATTACCGGTAGCAGATAATTCTAATCCTCTTTATATTACTAAAGGAAATCCTGATCTGAAGCCCTCTGTTTATAATGGCATTCAAATGAATTATAACAAATTTGATTTTAAGTCGGGGAATTCTATCTTTTTAGGATTGGGATATAATTTTACTCAAAATGATATTGTCAATGTAACCACCTATAATCAACAGCTACAACAAACGAGCACTTATACCAACGTAAACGGAGATAATGGATTTTTTCTGTATGGCAGCTTTAGTAAGACAAAAAAAGAGACTAATTATCACTGGCAGATTAAACTGGGTGTCAATGGAAACCTGAATAATAATCATGCCTTTATTAATGGAGATCCTTATGCAAGTGAAAGCTATGGTTTTGGTTTACGGCCTTCAGTTACTTATGGTTACAAAGACTTGTTTGAATTTACCCCTTCTTATACACTAAACCATCAATTTAATCAATATGATATTAAAGCGCTCAATAACAGTCAAAGCATGGTTCAACAGGCCGGGTTTTCAGGTACTTTGTATTGGCCAAAGCATTTTACCTGGACCAGCGACTGGACATATACCCATAACAGTAATGTGGCTCCGGGATTCAGGAAAGGATTTATTTTGTGGAATGGATCAGTAGGATTGGACCTGTTCAAGAAAAGGCAAGCCACACTGCAATTATCGGTATATGACCTGCTGGATCAAAACGTAAACATACAGAGAAGTATAACAGCTACCTATACGCAGGATACCCAAACTATTATCCTGCATCGTTATTTTATGCTGAAGTTCATCTATAACCTGCGTAAATTCGGTGAGAATAAAAAGAAAAAGCCACAACAGCCTGAGATGTTCTTTTTCTGAAAAATTTACCCCCAAAAAGCCTGCTTACGGCATTTTGTACCTGATCTTTAGGAGTCCATTAATTATTATTTTAATAGCCTTATTTATAGCGAAACCCTTGCTGATACTGTAATTGGGCTAAATAACGGCAAAGGATAATGCATGTTTTACACATTTTTAACAAATAAATGTTGCTATATTAAAATATCGTTGTACCTTTGCGCCCGATTTGCAGAAGGGTATGCAATGAAAAGTGACCTAAATGTAAGTCTGCGCAGTATCATTTTTCTCCTTTTTGTTTGCCTCCCGGCAAGTCAATCAACCCTTTAATTTTTAAAATTTAATGTTATGAAAACTTTGAATGCCTCAACAGGTATAAATGTTAATAAAGTATCGCTGGATGGTTTTATTGTAAAAGAAACCCTGGCAAAAGATGAATTCAAATTCAACCGCCTTTATCGTCCGGCACAAAAAACAGTCTTCACCTTGGCTGAATTGCGCAGAATTCAGAACAGGCGCAAAAAATAACTCTTAAAAACCTATTTTACTAATATTTTTAGTAAATTTGACTAAAAATATTAGCGATGAAAGACAATGATAGGCCCGCAGAAAATAACACTGCGGGCTATTATAAAGGCCGCGGGGCTCAAATAAATCCTAAGAACAGGTTTCTTCCACGGGACTATATCCGGGAAAATCCCGAAGGGATAGATGAATGGTGGCAGCCTGACGGGCAAACGGAATACATCGTAGAACATGCCCGCGCTATTGTTAACAAAGTGGACAGCCCCGATCTGGGCATGATGTATTCCATGAACCCCTACCAGGGATGTGAACACGGATGCATCTATTGTTATGCACGCAATACACATCAGTACTGGGGATACAGCGCCGGAAAGGATTTTGAACATAAGATCATTGTCAAGAAAAATGCGCCTGAATTATTCAGGAAGTTTTTGAATAATAAAAACTGGCGTTCCGTTCCTATTTCAGTTTCGGGAAATACCGATTGTTATCAGCCCGCAGAACGTAAATTTGGCATCACACGTCAACTGCTTCAGATTGCTCTGCAATATCGCCAACCCATTGCCATGATCACCAAAAATGCCTTGATCCTTCGTGATAAAGACTTGCTTGCTCAGATGGCTAAGCAAAACCAGGTGGCAGTGTTTGTATCCATTACGGCAATGGATGAAAAATTAAGGTTAGTGATGGAACCTCGCACGGCTTCTTATAAACAACGATTGAAAGTGATTTGTGAATTGAGTGAATCCGGTATTCCTGTGGGTGTCATGAATGCGCCTGTTATTCCGGGTATCAATGATCAGGAAATGTGTGAAGTATTAAAAGCCGCCAAAGAAAATGGCGCCCGATATGCAGGATATACCATTGTCAGGTTGAATGATGCAGTCGGAATTATTTTTAAAGACTGGCTGAAGAAAAATTTCCCTGACCGATGTGAAAAAGTATGTCATCTGATTGAAAGTTGCCATGGCGGGGCTTTGCATGACAGTGAATGGGGCAGGAGAATGAAAGGAGAGGGAAATATAGCAGAGTTAATATCTAAACAATTCAAGATGCAAACCAGGATATTGGGCTTGAATAAGGAGAAAATCAATTTAGATACCTCGCATTTTTGCCGGCCGGGACAACAGTTGAGTTTATTTGAATAATTCTTTCTTTAGAACGGAATGCTGAAATCCACCGCAACAATTACAAATAAGCAATAAGGCGATTGTGCTTTTTTTCATTATTTTTCAATTAAGGTTAAGGCATAGGATACATCCTCTTACTTTATAAAATGCTCAAATTCCGTATCATTGCACCCTAAAAGCTACGCGACAATCATGAAAACGGCTTATGTTTTTCCCGGGCAAGGCTCACAATTTCCAGGCATGGGAAGAGAACTCTTTGAGAATAATGTGGAAGCAGAGGATTATTTTGAAAAAGCCAATGCCATCCTTGGCTTTCGTATTTCCGATATCATGTTTAACGGAACAGCGGAAGAGTTAAAACAAACTAAGGTAACGCAACCGGCTATTTTCATCCATTCCGTGATTGCCTTTTTATGTAAAGCTGAATCCAAGCCGGATATGTTAGCAGGACATTCTTTAGGAGAATTCTCAGCCTTGGTTGCCAACAAAACAGTAGGATTTGAAGATGCCTTAAGGCTAGTGGCAGTTCGTGCCAATGCCATGCAGAAAGCCTGTGAAGCCTATCCTTCCACGATGGCGGCAGTGCTGGCATTGCCGGATGAAGTGGTGGAAAAAATTTGTGAAGAAGTGCAAAAAGAAACAGGTGAAATAGTAGTTCCTGCCAATTATAATTGTCCCGGCCAGTTAGTGATCTCCGGTTCTGTAAAGGGAATTGAAATTGCCTGTGAAAGATTGAAAGATGCCGGGGCAAAACGCGCTTTGGTATTGCCTGTAGGCGGAGCCTTTCATTCACCCTTAATGGCGCCTGCAAAAGAAGAATTACAGGCCATGATCCGGCAGACAAAATTTGAAAATCCCGTTTGTCCTGTTTTTCAGAATGTAACAGCATCCGCTGTTTCTGATCCCGAACAAATACAACAAAATTTGATTAATCAGTTGACATCGCCGGTTCGCTGGACACAGTCCGTACAGGCTATGGTAGAGGATGGCGCCGGAAAATTTATTGAATGTGGTCCCGGGAAAGTGTTGCAGGGGTTGGTGAAAAAAATAAGCCCTGAAGCGGAAACAGAAGGGATAGGATAATATTGCAGTTTATAGAACGCAGATACTGCATGATTTTTATGATTTTAGCTGATTCCAAAATATGGAAGAAATTCATCTGAGACCATCCTGATTATCATAAAAATCTGCGTTCCGCCGTCATCAATTTTTTTTAAATTTTATCATTCGCCTTGGAAAAATCATCCTTCGTTGACTACATCCGTATTTTTTGCCACTCTGGAAACGGTGGCGCAGGCAACGCGCATTTTATGAGGGTCAAATTTAATCCCAAAGCCGGCCCCGACGGCGGGGACGGAGGAAGGGGGGGGCATATTATTTTAAGAGGGAATAAAAGTTTATGGACCTTACTGCATCTTCGCTGGCATAAGAACATACTGGCAGAAGACGGCGAAAAAGGAGGGAAAAATAATTGTACCGGGAAGGACGGGAAAGATCAGGTCATAGAAGTGCCGTTAGGGACGATAGCCCGCGATGAAATTACAGGAGAAAAAGAAGTGGAAATCCTGGAAGACGGTCAGGAGATTATCTGGCTGCCCGGAGGTAGGGGAGGGCTGGGCAACAGTCATTTTAAATCGGCTACTAACCAGGCTCCCGAATATGCACAACCCGGTGAACAGGGGCAGGAAGGCTGGAAATTATTGGAATTAAAGGTACTGGCAGACGTAGGGTTAGTGGGATTTCCCAATGCCGGTAAATCCACTTTACTCTCTGTTATTTCAGCCGCTAAACCCAAGATTGCCAACTATCCCTTTACCACGCTCACCCCTCAGTTGGGAATTGTAAGTTATCGTAATGAACGGTCTTTTTGCGTGGCTGATATTCCCGGGATCATAGAAGGCGCCGCGGAGGGAAAAGGATTAGGACATCGTTTTTTAAGGCATATAGAACGTAACTCCATATTGCTCTTTATGATCCCTGCTGATAGCCCCGATCACGTAAAAGAATTTGAAATTTTAAGGAAGGAATTAAAAGAATATAATCCTGAATTGCTCGATAAGCAATTCTTAGTAGCCATTTCAAAAAGCGATCTGCTGGATGATGAATTAAAGATGGCTATACGAAAGGAATTTCCCGAACATATATCTATGTTGTTTATTTCTTCCGTTAAAGAAGAAGGAATTGAAGCGCTGAAAGATAAGCTTTGGGAATTGTTACATCAGGTAGCCTGATATTTGCTTATCTTTGACGCCTAATTGCATTTATATCTAATGGCTGTCATCAAACCTTTCAAGGCATTAAGACCCAAAGCTGAACTGGCTTCCATAGTGGCTTCCCGTCCTTATGATGTGCTCAGCGGCAGTGAAGCGCGTGAGGAAGCACGGGATAACCCCTATTCCTTTTATCACATTTCCAAATCGGAAATTGATTTACCTGAAAGCACGGATATACATCATAAAACGGTATATGAAAAAGCGAAGGAAAATTTGGATTCTTTTATCCGTCAGCAAATACTTTTTCGGGAAGATAAACCATGTTATTATATTTACAGGCTTGTGATGAATGACATTGCCCAGACAGGATTAGTTTGTGTTTCTTCGATAGCCGATTATGAAAATGATATTATCAAAAAACATGAATTGACCAGGCCCGAAAAGGAACAGGACAGAATTAATCATATGCTGACAACCGACGCCCAGACAGGGAATGTTTTTCTCGCTTACCATGCAGTGGACGAAATAGATAGTTTAATAAATCAATGGCAAAAGGAGCATGCACCGGTTTATGATTTTACTGCAAAGGATCATATTCAGCATACAGTGTGGATCGTTCATGAGCGCAAAGTCATTGACCGGATCACCGGTTTATTTGCAGAAAAAGTTCCTTTTACTTATATAGCAGACGGGCATCACCGGGCGGCTTCCGCAACCAAAGTGGCCAAAGAATTGAGAAACAAAGAAGAGAGTGGTGAAGATCCTGCCGCTGATTTCTTCCTGACTACACTGTTTCCTGATAATCAGTTACATATATTGGATTATAATCGTTTGGTAAAAGATCTCAACGGGTTGACAAAGGAGGAATTTCTCTCTGATCTGGAATATGATTTTAGCATCACTTCAACGGGTAAAACCGTCGTTAGACCCTCCGAAATGCATGAATTCGGCATGTACCTTGATGGGGAATGGTATCGCCTGGTCGCCAGGGCGGGAACCTATAAACCGGATCCTATCGGCATCCTGGATGTAACCATTCTGCAAAATAATGTGTTGGATAAGTGGCTGGGAATTAAGGATCCGCGTACGGATAAAAGGATAGATTTTGTAGGCGGCATTCGCGGGTTGAATGAACTAGTAAAACGTGTGGACAGTGGAGAGATGAAAGTAGCTTTTGCGCTGTATCCGGTCAGTATGCAGCAATTGTTTGATATTGCCGATCAGGGACAAGTAATGCCTCCCAAATCCACATGGTTCGAACCCAAATTGCGTGACGGACTGGTTACTCATCTGATCTGACAGAGCCCGATTTAATCTTGCCTGTATAGAATATTCCGTAAATTTACAGCCTTATGCGAATCCGTTCAATTCTACCGGTGGCGATGCTGACTTTTTGCAGCTTTGGAATTTCCAGAGCGCAAAGCAGCGCATCCGATTTGTATAACACCGCTTTATCCTTTATGCGATCAAGCGATTATGTCAATGCCATTTTAGTGCTTAACCATGCAGTGGAATTAGCTCCCGAAAACGCTCAGTACAGGAAGCAATTGGCCTATGCTTATTACCTAAATAATAATTTCCAACAGGCGGGGGTAACTATTAAACAGGTGCTTAACAGCGATGCAGCCGATGTACAAACTTACCAGATAGCGGGAGATATTTATGTGGCTGAAAATGATCCTAAAACTGCCGAGAAAAATTATAAAAGAGGACTAAAGAAATTCCCCGATGCAGGTGAATTATACAATGAATTAGGTATTATTTATTATAATGAACGTAAATATACCGACGCATTACAAACCTGGCTGACCGGTATTAAAGTAAATCCGGATTATGCCTCCAATTATTATAATACTGCAAAGATTTATTACTCAAGTCCCGACAAAATGTGGACAATAATTTACGGGGAAATATTTATTAACCTGGAACGCTATACGAGCCGGACCGCGGAAATGAAGGGAATGTTGCTGGCGGCTTATAAAGAGTTGTTTACCAATGGGGCTCTGTTAAATGCCCGGTTACCCGTTCCCGATGATAAAAAGCAATCTGCCACCCCTGATTTCAAACAGGCATTTTTAAATGCTTTATCAAAAGGCTCCGAAACAATTGTTACCCGTGGGATAACACCGCAAACCTTAGTTATGCTTCGTACCCGCTTTGTGTTGTCCTGGGATAATTTCTATCAATATCTTTATCCCTTTGCATTATTTGATTTCCAGCAGGGATTACTAAAGGAAGGATTATTTGAGGCTTATAATGAATGGTTATTCGGGCCGGCCGGCAATTTACCGCAATATAAGTATTGGGTAGAAAAACATCCGGCTGAAATGAATCGGCTGATAAACTATCTGAATGATCATTCCCTGAAGCCCCAGCCGGGGCAATTTTATCAGAAAGGCAAAATTACTTTTGAGCCTGCTAACCTTCCCCAATAATTTTGATTACACCAAACGCTTCGCCATGCTATTTGAAAAATATCAATCAATTATTGAAAATGCAGACAGAGCCTGCCATCTGCGTGGATTTTACAGCCAGTATCCTGATCATCCTAAAGCTTACGGTGAAGAGGCTTTGGTCAATGGAGAAAAACATTTTAAAAACATGTTGAATCATCCTTTTGATACTTTGCTTCAGGATGGTGCGGATGAATGGCAGGGAGAAGAAGTTTCTCCATACACAGGCAAAAAATCCGGTATCACTTATCCCGTTTTTCCCGTCGAGACACTGATTCACCGGGCAAAGCAAAGTGTGAAGGCATGGATAAAAACACCGGTAAAAGAAAGAGCTGCTGTTCTGGTAAATTCTTTGGAGAACATAAAAGACAGGTTTTTTGAAATCGCTTATGCCACCATGCATACTACGGGACAAAGTTTTATTATGAGCTTTCAGGCTTCCGGACCGCATGCTGCAGACCGTGCTTTGGAAGCCATTGCCATGGGGTATCACGAGCTGACTCGTTTTCCCGACGAAGTTCTATGGGAAAAACCCATAGGGAAACAGTCTGTCATTTTACAAAAAACATTCAGGCCGGTACCGAAAGGTATAGGTGTCGTCATAGGCTGCTCTACTTTCCCGGTCTGGAACAGCGTGCCGGGGATTTATGCGGATTTAATGACAGGAAATCCTGCGATAGTAAAACCTCACCCGGGTGCTGTTTTACCTATTGCCATAGTGATTGAAGAAATACAAAAAACACTGGAAGCAAATGGCTTAGATCCGCATTTATGCCAACTGGCTGCCGATACCGGCGACCATCCGATAGCCAAAGAATTATGCGGGCATCCGGCAGTGAAGCTGATAGATTACACTGGAAGCACAGCCTTTGGCAATTACATCGAGTCGTTAAAAAATAAAACGGTTTTCACCGAAAAGGCCGGAGTTAATTCCGTCATCCTTGATTCTGTTCAACACATAGAAAAAGTGGCAGCTAATCTGGCATTCTCTGCCTGCCTTTATTCAGGGCAAATGTGTACCGCTCCGCAAAATTTCTTTATTCCTGCCTCCGGAGTGGATACACCCCAGGGTAAATTGTCATATAAAGAGGCAACGGAAAAAATAAAAGATGCTATTGATCAGTTGGTGAATGATCCTAAAGCAGGAGCAGGCACCTTAGGGGCTGTTCAGAATGACAAGACTATCCAACGGGCACAATCTGTGGTAAACGATAAAAAAGGAGCGGTTATTTTGCAGGGAACAGCCATTCAAAATCCTGAATTTGAACATGCGCGTACTTTGTCACCTGCCATTATAGAAACAGATGCTGCCGGTGTGGATATATATCAGCAGGAATTTTTTGGCCCGGTGGTGGTCATCATTAAAACGAAGGATACAGAAGAATCTCTCCGTTTGGCGAAACAAATGGCTGCCATGCAGGGCGCCATTACCTGTGCAGCTTATACTACCAATGACCAAATGATGAAACGCATAGCGGATGAAATGAACGAAGTTTTCACCCCTGTAACCTTTAATCTGACGGGGTTTATCTGGGTAAATCAACATGCGGCTTTCTCTGATTTCCATGTTACCGGCGGCAATCCGGCCGGCAACGCGGGGTTCACAGATCCCTTATTTGTGGACAGGCGTTTTGTATGGGTTGGGAACCGCATCATGAAGTAGCAGCAAGCCTGATTTTTTTATTTATGCTTGTAAAAAATCCAAATTTAATTACCTTTGTTCTTAAATATATTTACCATGAGCGACAAGAAAACTATCGGGACTTCGCGCACCTGGCTGATTATTCATGCCATTGTGTATGCTGTCATTATGATTATCCTGTGGTCTGTCTATGCACATCAGGACGCGGCGGTTTTCGGGAATTTGTATCCCTGGCCGGCATGGTTCACAACCGCTCTGGGTATTGTGTTGTTGGGTCATCTTTGCAATGTGGTTTTCGACAGCAACAGAAATCATGAAGATAAATACTACGAGAAGTATCTCTACGAGAAAGAACACTAAAGAAAGAATATTATAAAATTAAAGATTCAATCAAAAAACCCGGATTATCCGGGTTTTTTGATTAGAGTTAAAATTTCGTCCCAACATAAAGCTTATATGCCCAAACATCAACTTTATTATGCCTTCTTTCTACTTCAACATCTCTTGCCTTTAGCTAAATTCCGATTGATGTCGCAACAAAATACCTTTAAAGTTCCTGCAAGGGGGCAAAATGTATTTTTTTATGGATTTGCTAAGGCGATACAGTTACTTTTAATACGAACGAGATAAAGGTAAAAATGTAACAAAAGTCGTCGTTATGGTCTCACCTTGATCAGCCCTCTTTTTGGATTATAATACTGGCAGGTTAATTTAACGGGAGTTCGGAAGTTAATTCAGTAACTCTCAATATGTTATGGAAGATGATCCTTGTTTTTCCCGGATGCTGGTCAAAGAAGATTAGAGCATGATTACTCCTTAGCTACTCGCAGTCAAAGCCCTACCAAAGCCCTATATACGCCCTATTAAAAGCGCACTAAAGGCGTAGAGGTATCTGGGAAATGATATGGGTCACGCAGATATATAAAGTATCGAACTCGCATTAATTTATTTCCTCCCATATAAATCTTCCATAGCGCCTTCAACAGTCGGAAATGAGAATTCAAAACCCGTTTGTAATAATTTTTCTGCCGAAACCTTGCTGCTTTTTAATAATTCTGCTCCTTTTTCTCCCATGAAGAGGCGAAGGAAAAAGGCCGGGCAATAGAAAGGCAGGTAATATTTCCCTTTGATAACATGCGCCAGATGCGTAACCAACTGCAATTGTGTGACTGGAAAAGGAGTTACGGCATTAATAATCCCATTTAAATGTATGTTATTGACAGCCGTAGCATATAAACGTACCAGGTCCCGGATGTGTATCCAGCTAATCCATTGTTGTCCGGTCCCCGGAACAGCAGCTATCCCGAGCTTCAATGGCTGCACAAGGGCAGGCAGCATGCCTCCTGTAGCGCTAAGCACGATCCCGGTACGCAGGATCACGACTCGTTTCCCTAAAGTGGCCATGCGCTGTGCTTCCGCTTCCCAGGATGCACAAACTTCCCCCAGGAAATCGCCGGAAGCAGCATCCATTTCTTTTAAAAATAGATCTTCGTTTGGCCTGTAATATCCTGTTGCCGAAGCGGAGATAAAAGAAATGACCTTATTGGGAAACCGGCTTAATAATTCCATCAAGAACCTGGTACCGGTTATCCTGCTATCCCTGATTTCTTTTTTCTTTTCCCTGGTCCATTTGCCTCTCCCGATATTTGCTCCTGCCAAATGAACGATGTGATCCGCTTCGCCTAATGCTTCCATGTCCATTTCATTATTCCTGGGATCCCATTTTGCATATCTGATGCCATCTTTACGCTCAAAATTTCCCGTTTTCCTGGTGAGAACAATGATCCGGTAACCTTCTTCCTGTAGAAACAAGGCTAATGCAGAGCCGATCATTCCGGTGCCTCCGGTAATTAGAACAGTTTGCATCTTACTTTCCGGGTAAAAGAAAACATAAATTTTTCTGAAACCTTAAAGATATGTATTTTGTTACTTCAAAGTAATGCCTTTTTCGTGAAAATTGATCGGTTTATCCACATTGCAATACTGGTTTTGTTAGTGTTGGCTGCCGGTAATATCAATGCCTGCGGACAGGAAATAGAATATTCTATTCCATTAGGTGATAATATCCAGACTACTTCTTTTGATATCGTAGGATATTGCCAGGATCGCTTAATGATATTTAAATCTTCTTTCAATAATTATTACATGGCGTTGTACAATGATTCCATGAATATTATTGATCAGGTTCCTCTTCAATTCCTGCCGAAAGAAACTATTGAGGAGGATTTTGTGGATTTAGACAATAAAGTGCTCATGGTTTATCAATACAGGCACAAAAAAGATATTTATTGTGAGGCGGTTATGCTGGATGGCAAAGCGGGGGTCTTAGCAAAACCATTTCTGATTGATAAAACTATACATCCGGAAGAAGTATTCGGCGACAAAGCCTATGCTGTCATTCGTTCCAATGACAAGAGCAGGATCATGGTTTTTGAAATGATGACTAAAGAAGATTCTCTGTTATATCACATTCGCACTTTTTTATATGACAGTGCCATGAATGTTTTAAACAGGGGTTTAGTGGATTTACCTTTTGTTGTTGCCGGTCAAAAGCCCGTTAGCTTTCAGGTAGCTGATAACGGAAGCCTTTATTTTTTGATGGGTAATGAAACGAATCCTTCAGATCCATATTATCAACGACTGAGGGTATATTATAAACCGGCCGGCGGGAATATTCTGTTAAGCGATACTATTTCTTCAGGAGGACATTTGCTGAAATCAGGACCGGTATTGAAAATAGATGAACTTCACCAAAAGTTATGGGTCGGGGCATTTGGTTACGATACCAGACTCCGTAATGTGGACAGGCTTATGCTTTGGAATTTCGGCATGGATAGCCTGAAGCTCTTGAAATGTGATACCATATTCCTTACCGATTCACTTAGAAGAGACATGGAAAGTAAGAGCGAGGGAGTGCGTGAAACGTTTAATGATTATCAGCTAAATCATTTGGTAGTGGACAAAGATGAAAATATTCTTCTGATAGCCGAAGAAAAATATACCGATGCGAATAATGTTACCCATCATAATGATATGGCCCTTTTTGGCATTAACGCCTCCGGACAATTGACCGGGATTCAGGAGATCACCAAAGACCAGGGAAATGATTTGTCCTCCGTATATGCTTCTTACATGATGGTCAATACCGGTCATGCCCTTCATTTTTTGATGAATAAATCTCATCGTGTTTTCAGGTTTTTAAATAATTACCGGTATTTACTTACCGACTATCGCTATGGTGACAATCAGAAGCTGATGCAAATGCCCACAATGAGAGGATTGGCCAACAAATACCTCTGGGCTCCCAGGTATGGCGTGCAGATAAGCCGGAATGAAGTGGTAATTCCCTGCACGATCGGGAGTAACCTCTTGTTCGCAAAAATAACTTATTGAGGTTTTTATGAACAGTGGTAACATGCTTTATTGCAGCGATCCATTTTTACTTTAGCTATTGTTAAAATTTTTAATCTATTGAAATATTTAATGCCTAAATGTGTTTTAATGATTGGTTATCTATGAAAATCATAATTTAGCGGTCATGAAAATGAAAACTATCGTCCTGTCCCTGGGAGTAATAGCCTTTACTTTCTGTGCTACCTCCGCATGGTCGCAGCAGGTTACCTATTCAATGCCACAGCGGAATGATGATTACCGGAATACTTCCGTGGAGATCATCGGCAAAGTGGAAAATAATATCCTGGTATATAAAAATAACAGAGGAGACAATACCATTTCCATCTATGATGAAAATATGAGGCTCGTAAAAAACGTCCCCCTGCAATTCTTGCCCGACAGGGTATTGAATGTGGACTTTGCAGCTTATCCTGATCATTTTCAAATGATCTATCAATTTCAGCATAAAGCCTATGTTTATTGCTATGGTGTTTTGATGGATCAGGATGCAAATGTGGTGGGGCAACCTCTGCTGATTGATTCAAGCCGGGTTGGATTTGGCAATGTAAGAGCTAAAATATATTCAGTCATTCATTCTGATAACGGACAAAGGGTCCTTATTTATAAGATCAACCAGGATAATGATTATAATAATGTTTTTTATACATTTTTATTCGACCCGCAGCTTAATCTTGTAAATAACAGCCGGCTTACCTTGTCTATGCGTGAAAACAGGTCTTTTTTGAGTAATTTTCTTTTAAGTAATGACGGACATTTTGCTTTCGTAAGGGTGGCGCGGGCTGGAGCAAACGGAAATCTCTCTAATGCTGCTTTAGTGATAAAGCCACCTATGACAGACAGCTTCATGGTACATCCTCTGAATCTTCAGGGAAAATATCTGGATGAAATGAAGTTGAAATTGGACAATATGAATAACAAAATTTTCATAGCTTCTTTTTACACCTTACAACGCAGGGGAAGTATAGCAGGGCTCTATGCCGGTGAATATAACTGGAATGGGGGAGCCTTCGATGACCTGAAATTCATCCCTTTCAGTGATAATCTTAAGATGGATGCCAAGGATAACTCTTCACTGAATAATGCATTTAACAACTTTTTCATTCGCCAGTTAGTGGTGCGCGGGGATGGTGGATTCCTGCTGACTGCAGAGAGTTATTATACCACCCAGGGCAACCAGCCCTGGAACCGGTGGAACTATATGTATAGCCCATGGGGATTTTCGCCCTATTATTATCCTTATTATTATTCTCCTTTTTCACCTTTTTATTATAATCCCTTTTATTGGAACAATTACCAGGGAACACAATATCATTACAATGATGTCGCTATTCTTTCTTATGGTGCGGATGGTAAATTAGAGTGGAGTAATTTTATCCGGAAGCAACAATCGGACGATAACAGCGATGCATTTTTATCATACCGGATGGTCAATATTGCCAGTGCATTACAGTTTATTTATAATGAACCATTCAGGCGTTCTTACCTGATCACGGTGATGAGCGTAACTCCTGACGGGAAATTGACTAAGTTGCCTACGTTGCGCGGACTGGATCAGGGGTATCAATGGATGCCGAGATATGGCAAACAGATCAGCTCCAGGCAGGTAGTAATACCGTGCATTTACCGGAATTCCGTTTGTTTTGCAAAAATTGATTTCTGATCTTCAAAATCCCTCTCGTGTTTCGTTGGTTAAGAACAGGAAATCCGTATAATGTGTTGCTATTGTTGATTTATGCGATAGTGATCAAATATTATTACCTGTTGCACGGAGCAGGACCCGTGATGCAACCCTCAGCGGATGGATGGTTATATCCTTATGTAGTTCACTGGTTGCAGCAAAAGGCGGAATTATCCCGTCTGGGTTGCAACATACTGGCATTTATTATACTATTTACAGAAGCTTTATTGTTGAACAGCATTCTTAATCGTTTCAGGATATTACAAACGAATAATTTTTTCCCTGCATTTTGCTTTTTGTTGTTTTCTTCATTTTTTAAAGAATGGAATGTTTTTTCGGCGCCTTTGATTACGAATCTGTTGATGCTGACTTTCCTGTATCAGTCATTTCAACTCTATTCCACTCAACAGTCCCGTTCCAGGACTTTTAGCATGGGATTCATTACGGGATTGGCCTCTCTCTTGTATATGCCGGCCGTTGGTTTATTGTTATTGATATGGATTGCACTTCTTCTTAGCCGTCCTTTTCATTTGGCAGAATGGATATTGGCTGTGGCAGGAATAATATGCCCGTATTATTTCTTGTTTATCGTATTATTTCTTGCTGGTCAATTGCCTCTGGCCTTGCAACTGAGCTATCCTAAATTCGGGTATCCGCATTTGGAAACTTCTTATTGGCTGTTAGGAGGAATGATCTTATTAATTTGGTGGTTTTTATATGGCAGTCTTCGTTTGCAGAAGGATTACATGAAAATGCTTATTCATATTCGTAAATGTTGGCAAATATTGCTGGCTTTTGTTTGTGTAGGGTTGATTCTGCCTTTTCTTCCCGATGATTTCTCATTTTCAGGCTGGCAAATAGCTTTCATCCCGATCACTGCCTTCCTTTCTTTCGGGTTTTTACATATCCGGCGAAGCTGGATAGCCACGCTTGTGCATGTAAGCGCCCTGGCGTATATCTTTCTTTTTCAATGGGTTTACTGAAAAATATTGTTAAAAACCCTTTTTTGGAGGGTATTTAAGAGGGAATTGGCTTAATTTCGCAAATAATCAATTTATTCACGACGATGAAATTCGGAGTAGTTATTTTCCCTGGATCCAATTGCGATCGCGACATGATAGGCGCCTTACGGCATGATCTGCAACAGGAAGTGATCCCGTTGTGGCACAAAGACAAAAACATAGATGCTTTTAATACGGATGATTGCATAGTGTTGCCGGGAGGGTTTTCTTACGGGGATTATTTAAGATGTGGCGCCATTGCCCGTTTCAGTCCGATGATGCAATCAGTGATAGATTTCGCCGATCGTGGCGGAAAAGTGCTGGGTGTCTGTAACGGATTCCAGATCCTTTGTGAATCGGGACTGTTGCCTGGCGTTTTACTAAGAAATGAAAACCAGCAATTTGTATGCAAAAATATTTACCTTGTCAGTGATAATGACACTACCATCCTTACAAAAGACATTACCGGAAAAGTGCTGAGAATACCTGTAGCGCATGGTGAAGGACGATATTATGCAGACGATGCCACCCTGGATGAACTGGAAAGAAATCAACAAATCCTGTTTTATTATTGTAACGAAAATGGCGAGCAGAAGGGTAAAATAAACCCGAACGGTTCTCTTAGAAATATAGCCGGTATTTGCAATCGTAATAAAAATGTTTTTGGTATGATGCCGCATCCCGAAAGAGCGACTTCAGAAGCTTTGGGAAATACAGACGGAAGGTTAATATTAAAAGGACTCATGCAGGAGGCAGCAGTGCCGGCGTAGTACTTTTGACATTACAAATTGCCTCAAGATAAAAATTATAATAAGGATTCACCAAAACAAACGACTAATATAAAACCATGAGAAAGTTATTCTTAATTGCTTTGATTTGTTGGGCGCTACCCGCGTTAGTGAGCGCTCAGATACTCAATCCCGTTCACTGGAACTATTCAGCAAAAAGCATTGGCAACGGTCAATACATCCTTCATCTTACGGCAAACATCGATCCGGGATGGCATGTCTATGCACAGGATGCCGGCCAGGGCCCGGTGCCTACCAGTTTTAAATTTGATAAAAATGGAGGAACAGATTTCATGGGGAAAGTTCGTGAAATAGGGAAGGAACATAAAGAATTTGATAAAAACTTTAATTCCGTATTGAAGTTTTATGAAAATAAAGTGGACTTTGTGCAGTATGTGAAAGTAAAGCCGGAAACAAAGTCTGTGAAGGGCACTTTGGAATATATGGTATGCGACAATCATCAATGCCTGCCTCCAAAGGATATAGATTTTGAGATTCATTTATAGTTGGACATTTAAAAAGCAGATAGACAGGTAGGCTAACAACTGTTAGCCTATCATTTTTTTAGATAAAACCTTTTTAACCTGTATGAAAAGTAGATTAAAGGTATGGTTGTTGCTTTTGTTGGGTACACCTGTTCTGGCACAGGCGCAAATCCTCAATCCGGTAAAATGGGATTATACGGCACAAAAGATCAATGACAGCACGTATGCATTACATATAAAAGCAAGCATCGATCCGGGCTGGCATGTGTATTCCCAAAATGCAGGCGACGGCCCTATTCCTACTTCCTTTACGTTCGATAATGATCCTCGGGTGAAGTTGCTGGGTAATGTGGAGGAGAAAGGCAAAGAAATCAGCACTTATGATAAGGTTTTCAAATCTCCTCTTCGTTATTATGCTAATAGTGTGGATTTTGTACAAAAAGTGAATGTGAGGGGGAATACTACTTTAAAAGGGACCTTAGAGTTTATGGTGTGCAACGATGTGAACTGCCTGCCACCCAAAGATGTTCCGTTTAGTTTTCAGCTAAGCGGCCCTGCTGAGGCAGCTTCGCTTTCCTCCCCGGACACTGCGGACAGCGGCTCAAAACTGGCTGCGGCAACGACCGTTGCCAATGGTTCTGCAGTTAAACCTGTTGCTGAAGATAATGCCAGCAACAAATCGCTGGGTTGGATTTTCTGGGCTTGTTTTGCCGGCGGTTTCCTGGCGTTGATCACGCCTTGCGTATTTTCCATGATACCCATTACCGTCAGCTTCTTTACCAAACAAAGTCCGACAAGAGTCGCCGGTATAAAAAATGCAATCATGTATTCCCTGTCCATCATGATCATTTATACCTTCCTCGGCTTTTTGATCACGATCATTTTCGGAGCCAGCGCATTGAATCAATTAGCGAGCAATATCTGGGCAAATTTGATCTTCTTTATCATCTTTGTGCTCTTTGGTATTTCCTTTCTCGGAGCATTTGAAATCACTTTGCCTGGCTCATGGTCCACCAAAGCGGATACCAAAGCAGGATTGGGAAATTTCTTCGGTATTTTCTTTATGGCATTGACGTTGAGTATTGTTTCTTTTTCCTGTACCGGGCCCATTATTGGCAACTTATTAGTATTGGCAGCACAGGGGGGGAAAAGTGGCCCCTTGGTAGGTATGTTTGGATTTTCATTAGCATTGGCTATCCCGTTTGCACTTTTTGCAATATTCCCAAGCTGGCTGAACAAAATAGGCAAAGCAGGCGGATGGCTCAACTCCGTAAAGGTGGTATTGGGATTGTTGGAATTGGCGTTAGCCTTGAAATTCTTATCTAATGTGGACATGGCGTACCACTGGAATATCCTGAGCAGGGAAGTTTTTCTGGCGATATGGATTGTAATTTTTGCCATCATAGGTTTTTATCTTTTAGGGAAAATAAAATTTCATCACGATAGTGAATTGAAGCATATTTCAGTTACCCGTTTATTCTTTGCCATCGCTTCTTTTGCCTTCACGGTCTATCTGATACCGGGTTTGTTTGGGGCAGAACTGAAAGGAGTGGTAGCCGGGTTCCTGCCTAATTATTCCAGCTTTTCCCGGCCTGCGGGCCTTGTCAGCGGCGGAGAAGACCCTGCTCCGACTAATGTGTATGATGGGATAAGTCCTGTAAAATATGTGGATCTTTTTGCCAAATCCACACCTCCCGGCTACACGGCATTTTATGATTATGATGAAGCGATGGCAGCCGCCAAAAAGCTGAACAGGCCTGTGATGATTGACTTTACGGGATGGTCTTGTGTAAACTGCCGTAAGATGGAAAGCGAAGTATGGACGAATCCTGCAGTGAAAAATGAGATCAATAAAAATTTTGTTTTGTTACAGTTATATGTGGATGAAAAGCGCAAGTTACCGGACAGCCTGCAATATTATTCCAAAATATTAGATACGAAAATAACTACTGTAGGCCTAAAAAATACGGATTTCGAAGCTACCCGCTTTGATCGCAATTCGCAGCCTTATTATGTTTTCTTAGACCAGAATGGTGACATGCTCACTGACAAAGGATATTCTGCGCAAAACGGTTATGATCCGCAAAAATTCCTGGACTTCCTTGAAAAAGCTTATGCAGAATATCATAAAAGGAATTCGTGATAATTTTTTATTGAAGATCTTCTGAGCCTACAGAGGTTATCCACAGGACAATTTAAATATTAACCGGCTATTGCTTTTACGGATAAAAAGTTTTCAAAGCCTTAATAAAGCGGGAAAACTATTTATCTTTATGAAATGAAATATTTACTAACTGTTTTGATATTAACTTTTCTGGCTATTTCCTTTTATGCGCAGTCTGCCGGTGATTCCAGGTTCAATAGCCTGTCGGATACAACCACTGTCATTCGTATCAACGAATTAGGCTATACGCCGCAAGGTATCAAAGTAGCTGTATGGGGATCCAAAGCTGATGATATTCCCGCCTCTTTTTCTTTGATAAATGCAGGTAATAACCAAGGCGTTTTTACTGCTGATTTAAAGAAAGATTTCGGCGCGTATGGCCCTTTTGCACATTCTTTCCGGCTCGATTTCTCCTCTTTTCATATCCCTGGTAAATATTTTTTGAAGGTTGGGAATATTATCTCGCCTGTATTTTCTATATCAGATACGATTTATAAAGGAACCCCCGATTTCTGTATGCAATACATGCGCGAACAGCAATGCGGGTATAATCCGGTCATCCGTGATTCATGTCATACGCACGATGGTTATACGATTTATGGTCCAATGCCCGACAGCACTTTTGTCAATGTAGTGGGCGGGTGGCATGATGCAACCGATTATCTGCGATATGTGACTACCTCAGCTACTGCAGATTACTATTTGTTAGCTGCCTATCGTGATTTTCCTGAAGTGTTTATTGATTCCTGCCAGGCCAACGGCTTGCCGGGCGCTAACAGTGTATCTGATGTATTGGATGAAGGTAATTGGGGACTCACCTGGTTATTAAAAATGAACCCCAAACCTGACTGGTTCTTTAACCAGGTGGCTGATGACCGCGACCACGCCGGGTTCCGCATGCCTGATAAAGACAGTGTAAGCTACGGTGTAGGACTGGAAAGGCCGGTTTATTTTCTCAACGGCGGACCCCAGGGGATCGGTAAATATAAAAATACTACTACCGGTGTTTCTTCCACTGCTGGAAAATTTGCCAGCACTTTTGCACTCGGCTCTCTTACCTACCGCAAAACGGATCCGGGATATGCCCGCATATTAGAACAACATGCCATTAATTCCTATGAATATGGACTGAAAAAGCCGGGATATACACAAACCGCCTGTGATGTATCACCCTATTATTATACTGAGAAGGACTGGAAAGATGATATGGAGTTGGGCGCTGCCATGCTCTGGCAATTAACCGGGGATAAAAAATACCTGCGTCAGGCATTAGCCTATGCCAAGGCGGATCCGCTGAAGCCCTGGATGGGAGCAGATACCATGACTCATTACGAATATTTTCCTTTTTACAACGCCGGTCATTATGAGTTGGCTAAAAATCTGCATGGAAAGGAAAGAGAACAATTAATAGCCTATTATCGGGAAGGTATTCAGGCTGTTTGGAACAAGGCCAAACACAATGCTTTTTATCGCGGCGTGCCCTTTATATGGTGTTCCAATAACCTGACAGCAGCCTTTGCCATGCAATGTTATTTATACCGTCAATTATCAGGAGACAACACCTACCGGCAATTGGAACAGGCTTGTGTGGACTGGTTGCTGGGTTGCAATCCATGGGGAACAACTATGATTATAGGATTACCTGCCAATGGTACGCACCCGTCTGATCCGCATTCAGCTTTATCCCATCTGGCCCATATTGCCATCAATGGCGGATTAGTGGACGGGCCTGTTTACACCAGTATTTATGAAGGTTTACTGGGAGTGCATCTGAGCAAACCTGATAAATATGCACCCTTTCAATCCCGGCTGGCGGTTTACCATGACGACTGGGCCGATTATTCCACAGATGAACCCACGCTCGATGGCACTGCCACAGCTATTTATTTATTAGCTGCACAGGATGCCCAGGCACGTTTTATTAAAAAAAAAGTAACCGTTAGTGAAGGTGGCATTATTCGGGGTGATTCCACTAAAAAAGAAATCGCTTTGGTATTTACAGGTCATGACTTTGCAGATGGCGGCTACAGCATTGCAAAGACATTAAAAGAAAAGCATATCCACGCATCCTTTTTTCTGACCGGTTATTTTTACAGGCATCATCCGGAACTGATTAAAGTATTACAGAGAGAGGGAGATTATCTCGGCTCACATTCCAATAACCATCCGTTGTATTGCGATTGGGTAAAGCGTGACAGCTTACTGATCACTAAAAAACAGTTTATGGAAGACCTGGACAGCGCCTATATGACTATGGCAAAATTTGGTATTACCAAACAAAATGCACCTTATTTTTTGCCGGCGTATGAATGGTATAACGATTCCATTTCTGCCTGGACAGGAGAAGCAGGGTTGCAGTTGGTGGATTTTACACCCGGCACATCCAGCAACGCAGATTATTCTTATCCGGAAATGGGTAAGAAATATTTGTCAAGCGATACTATATTTCACCGGATATTAAGATATGAAAGAGATCGTACAGGCGGATTGAACGGATTTATTTTGTTATCCCATATCGGAACGGATCCCCGAAGAACGGATAAATTCTATAACTATTGGTTACCCGCATTGATTAATACTTTACATAAGCGGGGTTATCATTTCGTGAGGATAGATCAGTTGCTGTAGAATGACCATTAGTTTAGTTATAGGATTATCATGTTTATTGATAAGTTCTTTTTAGGAAATTTATTAATTTTGCTTTACTAAATTGCTGAGTGATGAAGTTTGATAAAATCCACAACAAAGGGCAGGCAAGATTATTTGAAAATCACTACCTGGAGATGCTTACTAAAACACATCCTTTAGTGATTTGGGGGATGTATATCCCGATCATTGTGTATATGCTTTACTATAGTTCGGCAAAGACCGGATTCAGTACAGGACGTATTATTCTAACTTTTGTCTTCGCTATGTTTTTCTGGACATTTTTTGAGTATCTGATGCATCGCTTTGTCTTTCACTTAGTGAGTGAGAACCCCCGGGTACAGCATTTTGTCTATATCATGCATGGGAATCACCACGAATACCCAAGGGATAAGGAACGTTTATTTATGCCACCTGTTCCAAGCCTTATCCTTGCCATCGTTATATTTTCCTTGTTTTATCTCATCATGCGACAAAATGCTTTTGCATTTTTTCCCGGCTTTCTTTTGGGTTATCTGATTTATGGCAGCATGCATTATGCCATACACGCCTGGAACCCGCCTTTCAAATGGATGAAGCCCGTTTGGCGCAATCATCATCTGCATCATTATAAAAGTGAAGAAAAAGGATTTGGTGTCAGCACTTCTCTTTGGGACAATGTTTTTGGTACCGGCTTTGATCTGAAAAAGGAGAAAGAAGATAAAGAGAAGGTAAAGGAGTTGATGTTTGAAAAAAAGAAAAAATGATTTATTCTTTTCTGATTTTCTGATGTCTGACCTTCTGATTGATGTTCCTGTAGAAGTAGTTATTCTAATAAAAATATTACGCAGGAAGAACTGGCTTGCCGTTAATTTCTGCGAGTAATTTATCTCGATTACATTTGCACCTGTAAAAAGTAGATGTTGAATATCCCTGTTTATATGGACTATAACGCCACTACGCCCTGTGATCCGCGGGTAGTGGAAACCATGCTGCCCTATTTTACAAAGCATTTTGGAAATGCCGCCAGCCATACCCATGGTTATGGATGGACGGCTAAAGAAGCGGTGGATTTAGCAAGAGAGCAAATAGCCGGACTTATTCATTCAGAACCGGGTGAAATTATTTTTACCTCCGGCGCTACCGAAGCGATCAACTTAGCCATCAAAGGAGTTTTTGAATTATATCATAAGAAGGGAAACCATATTATCACCTGTTCAACCGAACACAAGGCTGTACTCGATACCTGTAAAACGCTGGAAAGACGTGGCGCACAAATTACTTACCTGCCGGTAAACAAAGATGGAAGTATCCTGCTTTCTCATTTAGAAGAAGCTATTACTCCCCAAACTATTTTGGTAGCGTGTATGTACGCTAATAATGAAACCGGTTATATCCATCCTGTGGAAGAAATCAGTAAAATAGTTCACGAAAGAAATAGTTATTTCTTTTGTGATGGTACACAGGCTATCGGAAAAATTCCGGTGGACGTGAATGATGGCGGTATAGACCTGATGGCTTTCTCGGGACATAAAATTGATGGGCCCAAAGGTATCGGCGTGTTATACATGCGCCGTAAGAATCCACGCATGCGTGTCCAGCCTCAAATGGATGGTGGCGGTCACGAAAACGGGTTTCGTTCGGGGACTTTGAATGTGCCTGGAATTGTGGGAATGGGAAAGGCTGCTCTGCTCTGCATAGAGGAAATGTATCAGGATGCAGAGAGAATAAGCAGGTTACGGGATCAATTGGAGCAATCCTTATTGGAAACAGGACAAGTGTCTGTGAATGGGAATGTGGCCACACGCTTGCCGAATACTGCCAATCTGGCCTTTCACGGAGTAAATGGTCCGCAGCTCATTACTGAAGTAACGAAAAAAATAGCAGTCTCCGCGGGCTCTGCATGCACCTCCGCATTACCTGAACCCTCACATGTACTACGTGCGATGGGTTTGCCTGACAATTTAGCTAAAGCATCTCTCCGTTTTAGCCTGGGAAGATTTACTACACAAGAAGAAGTGGAGTTTGCGATTAAAACAATAGAAGAGATCCTTAAATACCAATAAAATAACCTGTTTTTCAGCAAAGTCGTAACTTTGTAATTTGTTTAATGCTGACTATTATTTCTTATAACGCTTAAAACTCATCTGTTATGATCCACATCAGTGAAAAAGCCAAAGAAAGAGTGCTTCAGTTGCGCTCTGAGGAAAAATTGGGAGATGATTATTTTCTGAGAGTTTCCGTGGTAGGCGGCGGTTGTTCTGGATTGAGCTATAAGATGAAATTTGACAATCTGCCCGACCCGGGTGACCAGGTATTTGAAGAAAGAGGGATGAAGTTAGTTACTGATCTGAAAAGTTTGCTGTATTTATATGATACAACCCTCGATTTCTCCGATGGACTCAATGGGAAAGGATTTTATTTTAATAACCCGAATGCCACGCGTACCTGCAGTTGTGGAGAAAGTTTTGCCGTGTAGCTTACAGATAATCATCGTATAAAATAAAAATACAGTACTATCCGGGGGAAATGTTACTTCCTCCTTAAATAGTCTATTATATTATTGTTTTAGTCTTACATCGAATACAAAATCCTTAATCTTGGCCACTTTAATTTTCTTAAACTCCTTGTGCAATGGGTTGAGGAGAAAATTATACTCTTCGGGAATAATAACACTCGGAACAGCTATCACCAGATGAATACAATCCCTGAGTAATTGTGTTCCGAAATCCATAGTAGAAACGGGTAACGGCCTGTCTGTCCAGTCACCGGGTAAAGAGGCTGTAGAGAATTTCTTATAACTCTTGTCGGGGATTTCGTAAACGGTATAACTTAAGGCACGGGGAATATTCTCCAGGGAATTATTGACTGCATATTCTAAAACGGATAAAGACAAGGTAGAAGCAGCGTAAATACAAGGAACGCCTTTTCGATTCCATCTGCCGGCAAACAATTCTGCACCTTTCCCCGTGAGGTCGCCTGCATATTTTGATTTACCTAAATGAAAAACCTGCATGAGTAGCTCACTTGTTTATTTAAGAATAAACGCCATACTCGATCCTACCGAGGATATTTTTAATTTCGGAAATACCATATAGAGTATCGGCAAGATCAATGGGCCTCCCCTGGAGAGCCACGTTGTCGGTTTTCATCCAGCGGTTGAACTTTTCTCTGCTTTCCATTACACTGTACCCGTAAGAATAAAGATCTGTCAATGCCATCAACCGTTCGCTAAAGCTGCTGTCAAAACGTTGGTCTTCTTTATGATTAAAAAGGGTGGCTTTGGTAACATTGAGCATTTTGGCGAGTGATTCATAATCTAAATCAGATTTGGCTTTGAAATAATCTAAATCTTGCCGGGTGGCTCCCAGGTGTATTAATCTGATTTTGGAAAAGTTATCGGCTCTATATACAGGTACTTCACATTCATTAACTTGCATTGTAAAACTTTCTTTCTCAGCAACCGGGTAAGCTTTGGACGAAGTTTTGGAGGAGGATCTTTTCATAAAGAGTATAATTTTATATCAAAAATAGTCCATTTTTATATATTTCCCAAATCTTTATTCTGCTTTTAAATCTACAGGTTGCTGCGAGGCTTTCAGAGATGGGTACCAGGAAGCTAAGAGGGCAATAAGGAGAATAGTTACCCATACCAGTATGAAGTCTGTATATTGCATATTTACGGGATAAGAATCCACTACAAAAGTACCACCGCCCAGTTTCACCCATCCGTATTTTTGTTGTCCGAGGCAAATAAGTATGGCAAGGATGGTACCGGCGCCTGCTCCAACTAAAGCTATTAATAGACCTTCCGTCAAAAAGATTCTCTGGATCAATGAGTACCTCGCACCCATTGCTTTTAATATAGTAATATCCCTCCTTTTTTCAATAACCAGCATGGAAAGGCATCCTATCATGTTGAAGGCGGCGATCGCGAAAATGAATAATAAAATGGCATATACGAACCATTTTTCTGTTTGCATTACCTGGTAAAGAGAGCGATTCTGCTCGTAACGTGTCTGCACCAGGTAATTCTTTTCCCCAAAGATTTTACTGATATCTGTCTTCGCCTGCTTAAGGTCGGTACCTGGGTTTAATGTAACTTCCAATTCGGACACTCTGTTAGATGGCATACCCATCAATCGCTGCATATAAGCGAGACTTGTTATAACATATTGGTTATCAAAGTCCTGTTGAATTGCAAAAGTCCCGTCAGGGCTTATCTGCCCGACGTAAAATGCCTGCTCCGGAAAAACAAAACTTTCCACATTAGCCCTTGGGAGATAGATTAACATGGGGATGAAACTCCTTTCCACATCAATTCCTAACGCTGCTTCAATACCAATGCCAACCACTGCTTTAGGGGT
The DNA here is from genome assembly GCA_004322015.1 of Chitinophagaceae bacterium. GTDB lineage: Bacteria > Bacteroidota > Bacteroidia > Chitinophagales > Chitinophagaceae > FW021-bin31. The sequence goes on along the minus strand of SCQT01000073.1, from coordinate 19,785 downwards.
ATCCACATTACCGGTGTTAAAAGTCCCCCGCACTATTTTTCCCGAAATACCCGTTACCTGTGCAAAATGCAGGTCAACACCTTTCAGGATGGCAATTGTTTTTTCATCATTATATTTTAACAAAGCCTTTTCCTGCAGAGATTTTGACACACTCTTTACCTCATTCAGCTTTTGCAGTGAATCTAATTTACTTGCGGGAACCAACATGGTTTTTCCTTCAGCAGGAGAAATTCTTATTTCCGGATAAAAGGAAGAATAAAGTGATTTGACTAAATTTTCAAAACCGTTAAAAACGCTCAAAACGATGATGAGTGCGGCAGCACCGATAGTAATGGCACTGATACTGACCCAGGAAATAATATTGATCGCCTGGGTTGACTTTTTAGCCCGTAGATATCTTGATGCAAATTGCCAAACCACCTCTGCCAGTTGAAGCGTTAAAATATCGTTTTAAAACACAGGCAGTTATCCTTTTTTTCCCTCATCATGTATCTTTTTAAACAGATCTTCCATTTTAAATACATAATCCAGCGTATCATCCAGATAAAAGGTAAGTGAGGGTATTCTGCGCAGTTGATTTTTTACCCTTGACACCAGTTCTTTCTTGATCTCCCAACTTCTTTCTCTGATCTTTGCCATCATTTTTTCCTCATCCTCCATATTGAAGATACTCAGGTAAATTCTGGCTTCTAACAGGTCGGGAGTGATGCGAACAGATGATATGGAAATCATTCCTCTATCCACTACATTAAGGCCTATTCTCTGAAAAATATCGCTCAATTCCCTACGTATTAATTCTGCTATTTGTTTCTGTCTTTTCCCTTCTTGCATAACTTTGCCCTCCTTTTGGCCTATTATGTTGTAAATTTACACATTTAAACGAATTAAAAGGATTTATATCCCATAAGTTCCATTTTATGAAAAGTTTGTCACCTGTTTTCAGATATCTGAAGCGCCACGCAAGTGCTATTCTGTTGTATTTTATTTGCAATCTGCTGTCTGTCATATTTTCTTTGGTATCCCTCGCGATGCTAATCCCCTTCTTATCCCTCATATTCGGAAAAACGGACCTGGTTTATAATAAGCCTTCATTAAGTTTTAACGCAGACAGCCTTATTCATAATTTCAATTACTACAATTCACAAGTTATCATTCATCACGGCAAAGTGCAGGCCTTGGGATTTATTTGCCTCATCGTCATTATAATGATATTATTAAAAAATCTTTTTTTATATCTCTCTTCCTACATAAGTGCTCCTGTCAAAAATGGCATTGTGAATGATATGCGCTCGGACCTCTTCTCTAAAGTCTTGAAATTACCTATTGGATATTTTACCGGTGAAAGGAAAGGAGATATACTCAGCCGCATGACCAATGATCTGCAGGAAGTAGAAATTTCCATCATCAGCGTGTTGGATGCAACCATTCAAAATCCAGTGACGATTATCATCTATCTCATTGCCATGGTAGAACTGAGCCCGCAACTTACTTTATTTTTAGTGGTATTTTTACCCATTACGGGTTTTGTTATTGGGCGGGTTAGTAAATCTTTGAAAAAACATTCCGCCGCAGGACAAAATAAATTGGGGGATATCCTTTCCATTATTGAAGAAACACTAGGCGGAATGCGTATTGTGAAAGCATTTAACGCAGAGCAGGAACAACAGGCTAAGTTTATGAAGGAAAATGACACCTTGTTTCACATAAAAAATCGCATTAATAGGAGAAGAGACCTGGCTTCTCCCATGTCTGAATTTCTGGGTATCATTGTATTATGTATTGTACTTTATTTCGGTGGAAGACTTGCATTAGGTACCCCTCCTGTGGTGAGCGCAGAAGTTTTTATCGGTTATATTGCCATCTTCACTCAGATCATTAATCCGCTGAAAGCCTTTTCCACAGCCGCTTACAACATTCAAAAAGGAAAGGCTGGTGCAGAAAGGATTCAGAAAATTTTAGATGCGGCAGAAACTGTCGTAGATAAGCCGGATGCTATTCCGATCACTGAATTTAAAAATTCCATTGTATTTGATCAGGTTGGATTTGCCTATCAGGAAAGAGATATTTTGAAAAAAATTGACCTCCGCATTGAAAAAGGTAAAATGATAGCGCTGGTCGGAGCCTCCGGTGCCGGGAAATCTACCCTGGCTGATTTAATACCGCGTTTTCATGATGTGACTAATGGCAATTTGCTAATTGATGATGTCAATATAAGAGATTATAAACTAATAGACCTGCGCAATTTAATGGGAATTGTAACCCAGGAACCGATATTGTTCAATGATACGATTGCTAATAATATTGCCCTTGGTACGCCCAATGCCACTGAAGAACAAATTATTGCCGCAGCCAAGGTGGCTAATGCACATCGTTTTATTATGCAGACGGAGAATGGTTATCAGACCAATATCGGCGACAGGGGTGGGAAACTCAGCGGAGGTGAGCGCCAGCGTCTTACCATAGCACGGGCAGTATTGAAAAACCCGCCTATTCTTATATTAGATGAAGCTACTTCTTCCCTGGATACGGAGAGTGAGAGAATGGTGCAGGATGCCATTTACAGCCTTATGCAAAATCGCACAAGCATAGTCATTGCTCATCGCCTTTCTACCATCCGCCACGCAGATGAAATCATTGTGCTGCAACAGGGAGAAATCGTGGAACGGGGAAAACATGAGGATCTCATATCTCTGGACGGTTACTATAAACGGTTGGTAGATATGCAACAATTTGCCGCAATAGGCGAAACTGCCTGAACACATTCACTAAAATTCCCCGGAATTTGTTATCTTCGTAAGGAGTATAATTGTAAAACAAACTATAGAACTATGTATGGAGGCGGATATATTTTTGATGAACCTGACCGCAGACAACGGACCGAAGAGTATGAGCATGATATTCCTGAAAAACTGGCTGAATTCGAAGCACGTATCGAAGGAGGTGAAAAAATAGAGCCCGACGATTGGATGCCGTCCGAATATCGTCGCCAGTTGATCCGTTTAATAGAACAACATGCCAATTCTGAAATTATCGGTGCATTGCCTGAAGGTACCTGGATTACCCGTGCACCGGGATTTCGGCGCAAAATGGTCCTCATTGCCAAAGTGCAGGATGAAATAGGTCATGGGCAATTATTATACAATGCTGCGGAAACCTTAGGTAAAAGCAGGGAGGCTATGATAAATGATTTGCTTTCCGGCAAGACAAAATATTCCAATGTATTCAATTATCCGGCTGAAACATGGGCGGATGTGACAGTGATCGGTTTTCTGATAGATGCGGCTGCTATTATCAACCAGGTGGCCAATTCCAGAGGTTCTTACGGACCATATTGCCGTGCATTAGAGAGGATATGTTATGAAGAAAGTTTCCATCTGAAGCAGGGTCATGAGGCATTTGTAGGATTGGCTGCCGGAACACCGATGCAGAGAAGAATGTTACAGGATGCACTCAATCGCTGGTGGCAACCTATTATGCATTTTTTTGGACCGCCTGATACGATTTCAGCGCATACGGAGAAACTAATGCAGTGGAAAGTAAAAATGGCGAGTAATGATGACATGCGCGATCATTTCTTAAATGACTACGTGCCTAAAGTCTGGGAACTAGGCTTAACATTGCCTGACCCCAATCTGAAGAAAAACGGGGAAACGGGGCGATGGGAATATTCTGACCCCGACTGGGATTTGTTTTTTAAGGTGATCAAAGGAGATGGGCCGTGTAATAAAGAAAGATTAGCAGTCAGAAGTTGGGCGGAAGAACATGGCAGATGGGTTCGTCAGGCACTGATGTCTAGTAAATACAGGAGACATGCACCTGTGGCCTAAAGCCGGATCCTGATAAAAATATGAGAGGATATTGAAAATAATATTCGTAATGCGGTGACAGATCTCTTCTCACAAAAAATGAATGAAGCTAATGAATAACTCTTACGACCCGCGTGTGAAGCGCCTCACTTTAAAGGATGCCAATATATCTTTAAGAGAAGGAGAACACTGGAATATATTTGAAGTATTTCGTCAGGATAAACGGGGAGCGCGTCATGTGCACGTGGGCGCATTACACGCGCCTGATCCGGTGCTGGCGCTGATCTTCGCCAAGGAACAATACGGCAGAAGAAAAGATTGCTTTAATCTGTGGGTTGTTTGCAGTGCGGATATCCTGGCTTTCAATGATGAGGATTCGGATGTATTTGCCAATAACAGAGAAAAAAATTATCGCGATGCCAGTGGATTTAAAGTGAGGGATAAGATAGAAGAGTTCAGGAAAAAGTCGGGAAACATAAAGAAATGAAATCCACTAATCACATAAAAGACTTGATCACCAAAATGGCGGACGACGAGCTGATTCTCGGGCATCGTAACTCAGAATGGACGGGGCTGGGACCCATACTTGAAGAAGACATCGCATTTTCTTCCATGGCTCAGGATAAGATAGGTCATGCACTGGCGCTGTATGAAATATTACACGAACAGTTCGACGAAAAGGATCCTGATCATTACGCCTTTCTGCGAAATGAAAAAGAATACAAATGCTGCCATTTGGTTGAATTTCCTATCGGAGAATATGATTTCAGCCTGATGCGGCATTTTTTGTTTGATTATGCTGAAATGATACGTTATGAAACATTAGCCAATTCATCTTTTGAACCTTTTCGCTTGTTAAGTAAAAAAGTAAAGGGTGAATTGAAATATCACACTTTGCATGCAGAGGAGTGGATTAAACAATTAGGAAATGCGACAGATGAGAGCCATGCCAGAATGCAACAGGAATTAAATCATTGTTTTCCTCTGGCCGCGGGAATTTTTGAACCGGCCAAAGAATTCGAATCCCAACTGATGGATGAAAAAATTTACCCGGGTGAAAAAAAATTATATGAGTTATGGTTAGATAAAATATACTCTGTGGTAACTCAGGCGTCGCTTAATCTCCCTGACATAGGCAAAGTACAACCGGTATTTGGCGGTAGGGAAGGCTATCACACCGAATATTTACAGCTATTGCTAGACGAAATGAGTGAAGTGTATAAATTAGATCCCGGTGCTAATTGGTGACTGAAGTTATTAAGGATTTCGTTCTCCTTCATGAGCCGGGAAGGAGTTCATGATGGGTCATATCTTTTTGCTGCTGTTTACGGTACATTTCAGCATAATAACCGTTTTGTCTTAAAAGCATATCGTGAGTCCCCTGTTCGACAATATGCCCGTCTTCCAGGACAATAATTTTATCAAATTCAAACAAAGCAAAAATGCGATGAGTGATGAACAAGGTTGTTTTATCCTTCAGATATTCATAAAGGTTTCCAATGATTTCTTTTTCTGTGCGGGCGTCCACTGCAGAAAGACAATCATCAAAAACAATCAGATGTGGATCTTTGATCAGTGCCCGGGCGATTGAAATACGTTGTTTTTGCCCGCCGGATAGAGTGACTCCCCTCTCTCCTATCAACGTACCAAAACCTCCGGGCAGGCTTTGTATTTCTTTCTCTATAGAAGCCTGCCGTGCTGCCTTATGAACAGATTCCTCGTCAGCAGCATCCAAACCAAATCTGATATTATTGGTAATCGTGTCCGAAAACAAAAATACATCCTGGGGTACATAACTTATCTGTTCCCGCAAGCTCTCCAGATTATATTCGCGTATGTCCACCTCATCCAGGGTAATAGTTCCCTTTTGCGGATCATACATGCGGATCAGCAGTTGAGCAAGTGTAGATTTCCCTGATCCGGTCCTTCCAATAACGGCCACTTTTTCGCCGGGCAATATTTCCAGGTTAAAATTTTGCAGCGCTTTGATACCGGTATGCGGGTAAGTAAATGAAACATGATCCAATTTTATTTTACCCTTAATTGCTTTACTCACTGCCTGAACAGAAGATTTAATTTCCGGTTCCGTATTCAAAAATTCATTGATCCTTTTTTGAGAAGCGGAGGCACGCTGTATCATTGCTGTTACAGCTCCAATGGAAGCCACCGGCCACATCAGCAGATTGACATACACTACAAATTCGGCAATACTCCCTACCGTGATAACGCCATGAATGGCCTGGATACCACCGATCATTACGGTTATTAATGTACTCAATCCAATCATCAGCTGCATGGAGGGGAAATAAACAGCCTCTGTTTTGGCTAAATCAACAGAGACGTTCATGTATGATTTACATTCCTTATCAAAGAAATGAACATTTGACCTTTCCTGAGCATAAGATTTGATAACCCTGATACCTGAATAAGCCTCCTGCGACAAGGTAGTCAGATTTGACAACTGTGCCTGAATCCGTTCACTTTTCCGGTGAATGATTTTATTAACGTAATAAATAGTAATAGCCAGGAATGGCAAAGGGATCAATGTATAAATAGTCAGGGATACGTCCACTTTAAGCATAAAATACAGGGCCATCACTATCAGAATAACTAAGTTGGCAGTGTACATCAACGCAGGCCCCACGTACATCCTTACTCTCGATACATCATCAGATATGCGGTTCATCAAGTCACCTGTATTGTGGATCTTGAAAAAATTCAAGTCTAACTTTTGATAATGGGTATAAATTTCATTTTTTAAGTCAAACTCAATAAACCTGGACATTACGATAATCGTTTGCCGCATCAAAAACATAAAAAATCCTTTCAGCAATGCCAGTAATAATAATAAAGCGCCGCCATAAGCCACCACATGGATCAGCTTAGCCTGGTTGATCCAGTCGAATGAAAAATGCAAAAACCAGTTTTGATGAGGTATAACCCGGTTTCCCGCAGCCCTGATATTATCGCTGACAAAATCCAGCAAATAGCGGATTACCTGAGCCGGTATTACCGCCATCAGGTTGGAGATAGCAATAAAAATGAGACCCAGAATGAGCCGCCATTTATATTTAACAAAATATTTATTGAGTGATTTAAGATGCCTGAACATAAAAAACAAAGGTACGAAGAATAAAGCCAACCAGCCGGACGATTAAATAGCCTCTAAAGCCTCATACCCGTTGTATCAGTTAAACGTGGGCCATTTCAGGTTCTATCCAGACCCCGTTTTCTTTCAGCAACTCAATCAGTTCATCCACAGCAGTTTCTGCAGGTATATTTCGCTTAACAACTTCCTTCCCCTTGTACAGGGTGATTTTTCCGGGGCCGCTTCCCACATAGCCGAAATCTGCATCTGCCATTTCTCCCGGACCATTTACGATACAACCCATGACTGCGATTTTTACACCTTTCAGATGATTGGTTTTCGATCTGATCCGCTCCGTGGTTTGCTGGAGATCGAACAAAGTCCTTCCGCATGAAGGACAGGAAATATACTCTGTTTTGCTGATCCGCGTCCGGGTCGCCTGCAAAACAGAAAAGGCTGTATTGTTCAGAAATTGATGATTGTCTTTTACCTCCATATAAGTTCTGCCGGACACTTTGAGATTTTGTACCAGATCCGGATGATTTTTTATCCAAATACCATCCCCCATTCCTTCTAAAAACAAGGCGCCTGCTTCTGTTGAAAAGTGAATGAGCTGTTCATCAATACTGCTATGATAACTCTCCACGCAGAGTATGACGGGATTATCAATATGACGGAGCATCATATCATTTATCTTTTCTCTTACTGATGCCATAGCATGCTTATTGGATGAATAAAGGCAAAGGACGACCGTCTTATCTAATGAATTTAATAGTTTATCCCATTCCTCAGAGGTTATTTTCCCTGTGTCTGCTGAAACAAAATTCAAATATTCTGAAGCTGGATATTCCCTCCCAAGCCATGTTCCGGCAATAAATAAAGGGAAATATTTTGTTTTGTCGGGAGCATGGGTGTATGATTGTGCATCGCAAATGATACGTAATGTTTCAGGTAGTAAGAAATCAATGTATCTGTCTGCCACATAGATATAATCTGCCGCAGCATCTCCTATTCTCCATTTACCGAAACGCTCATTGGGAATATACCTGTAACCTATTCCGGCTAAATTCTCTTTGGACGGAGCAGTTTCTCCATAATCAGCAATAACAACCGGCACATGCTTGTCGCCGATGTTTATGACTTCTTTCGTTCTCCTCCTGCTGAAAACCGCAGGGATATAAGCCAATTTCGTCGCAGGTGATATTTTTTGATGGGTGTGACGGTTATGGTAACGATCCACTATTTCACGGCAAACAGGTAATTCAAATTCGGGTTCTTCAGTCAGTGACACGCGGATCGTATCGCCGATTCCGTCTTCCATTAAAGTACCGATGCCAATAGCGGATTTTATTCTACCGTCTTCCCCATCGCCGGCTTCAGTAACTCCCAGATGCAGCGGGTAACATTCGCCGAATTCATCCATCATAGTCTTGATAAGTAAACGATAGGCTCGCACCATTACGTGCGGATTGCTGGCTTTCATACTTAAAACAATCTGGTGGTAATTTTCCTCACGCGCTATACGCAAAAATTCCATTGCGCTTTCCACCATCCCCATGGGTGTATCGCCATAACGGCTCATGATGCGGTCGCTCAACGAACCATGATTAGTGCCAATACGCATCGCTGTCCCGTATTCTTTGCAGATTTTTATCAGCGGTGTAAAACGTTCCCTGATTCTCTCTATTTCTTCCTGATACGCGCCATCCGTGTATTCTTTAAGCTCAAACTTTTTCTTATCCACATAATTCCCCGGATTCACCCTTACTTTTTCTACGATCCTTGCCGCTATTTCCGCTGCATTGGGGGTAAAATGGATATCGGCAACCAGAGGAGTCTTGTATCCGCGTTTATGTAATTCATTTTTAATATTCAGCAAGTTTTCTGCTTCTTTCTTGCTGGGCGCTGTAATGCGCACTAATTCTGCCCCTGCCTCTATACAACGGATAGTTTGAGCCACCGTACCCTCCGTATCCATAGTATCCGTGGTGGTCATTGTTTGGATGCGAACAGGATGGGAATTTCCCAAAAGCAAATCCCCTATCCTTACTTCTTTAGTTGGCAGACGCCTATAATCTGTCAGTGATTCACAATAATATTGCATGATGCCATTGTAATATTTGAACGTTGGAGAAGCTGAATGTTATTACACAATCAAACTTCCTGCATGCAAAGGTAACAAACTATAGAGAGTATAGTTGTGAGGATATTAGCGAAAGAGAATAGTTTCAATCCATAATCGCCTGAACAATACTTTCCTATTTGCTTTTGTCGCATTACCTGATAATGGTGCGTTATTTCAGCTTTTTCCTCATTTCATAGTGCGGAATACCTACCTCCAGAAATTCCTCTCCGATACTTTGATACCCCAATCGTTCGTAAAAGGGAACCGCTGCCTTCCGTGCATGCATCATCATCATGGTGAAACCCTCTTTCAAGGCTTCTGTCTCTGCAAATGTCAATATTTCCCTGCCGATACCGCTTCGCTGAAAATCCTCCCGTACAGCCATTTGCCTGAGTTGCACTAATTCATCATCTATGAGGGACAACACACAACAACCAATGATAACCTGGTTTTCTTCTTCTGTTTCAAAACAGCCGATAAGGATATCGTTGACTTCCTGTTGTAAATATTTTTCGGTAAAATGAAGTCCCAACGGCTTACGCAAAACTTTGTCACGAAGCTTTACCATGTCCCTGTACTCACCACCGCCGTATTCGAGTAACCGGATTTGATACATAAAAGTAAAATATTGTCTGATTTCATTAAAATTGCAACTGAAAGCTACCGAATACCCCGAACTTTTTTATTGCAGGTTCATTGGCATGCGGCTTGGGTAATACTCTCCATACCACGTCTATGCGGATGAAATGCAAAATGTTGGATACACCGGTGCCCAATTCTAAATACGGGTTTCCTGCAAGCGTGTTAAAAGGGTATCCGGTTCCAAGATTCAGTGTTTTATTGGCGTCCGTTAAACTGCCAATGACTCCCTTGGCTGTCCAGAACTGGCGAAGCTTCAGCTTTCTTACCCAGGGGATAAAGCTGAAAATGCCCCCTCCTATGTTATGCTCGAAATTAAATCCTGCCCATTCATCGCTCAGGAATTCGTAACGGTTCATCATATCAAAGGCATAAGGATCATAATAATATAGTTCATTTCCCGGATGCACCTCCAATAAAAGATACGGCAAAGTTCCGAAAATTTTTCCGCCATACACGTCATAATTAACGCTGCCAAACGGGGCGATAGAAATATTATCGGAAACACTGAGTTTTAGCTTTTGATAATTATAGCTGCTGTTGAATGCCCCTTTAACACCCATCGCAGCATTCAATGTTACGATAGGATAGGGGCTTCCCAGGCTGATCCTGTAATAATTTCCTTCTAAAAACTTTTCCCTCCATGCAAATCTTAATTCAAGGCCAATCTCACTGTTATCTAATGGGGTATAATTTTTACTGTCCTGGATGAAATAGCTTTCAAGCGGCAATGGGGAGTAAGGATTATATTGAGTATTGGTAAATGTCCAGTGCATGGAAAACCCGCTGAACCATTCCTTATAAAATTCTAATCTCTTTTCATCTATCATTACGAATTTTTGCGGGATCCCGCGTTTACGGACAGCTATAGTGAAAATATTATTGGTGCTCAGTTGGTCCTGGTTCAAATTACCCACATCCAGGTCATGAGTATAAGATCCATACAAATACATTCGGGGATGGCGATTTAACAGCCACAGTCCCGAAAGGCTCCCTTTAAATTTTTTATCGCCAAAGCCGTATGCCAAATCCCCATGCAGATAAATATTCTTAAATAATTGCGGAGTAGTACCTAAATCGAGACGCAACCTGAATTTTTCCAATTCATTTTCACTGAATAAATACCAATAAGGGCCTAACTCAAGTGGCCCTACATCTTTAGTTCCGGTAGTAATGAATTCCACAATATTCGAATAGGTCTGATAAAGAGGCATTTTCTCCAGCGTATCCATCATGGAATAAATGGCTTTCTCATTTTTACTAAGCGGACCATAACGATGAGTTATCCAGAAGCCGTCGGGTTTATCCAATGCTTTAGGAAGGATATAGATATTATTGGCACGATATCTTTTTTCGCCGAATACATTAGTCGCAGAAGTATCATTCACCGCAATATCGTAATAATAGGTGGTTTTTCGTCCAATTAAACCGGTTCTTTTTTGCCCGATAGGCGTAAAATCAGCAATAAATTTATCTTTTGTTAAAAACCAAAGCGTATCGCCCAACGGTTTGAATTCCTGCACAAGACTAACTCTGTGTACCCAGTCAATATCGGCTTCATTGGCGACCTGCATATTCATTTTCTGAATGGCAAAAGAAGTATCGGCTACCCAAAAATCACCGAAAAAATCATTCTCTCCCTTTCGTTTAGGCTCAAAAGTGATATGGAAACAACGGTGATTATCAATATATTGTGTATCTACTAATTTATATCTGTAGTATAAGGTAGCGATATCGCTGATGGGGCTGACAAATTTTAAGGTAAAGACAGGGATAAAATTATCATACACATTTACGTTCTGATACATGGTCCCGAGGAATTGGGTCACACTTCTGTTTTTGATTCCCGAAGTCCGGCTAGCTGTGATAATTTCTTTCTGCTTTTTAGGTTGTTTCTGGTAATAATAGTTGGATAATGTTTCTGTCAGGAATATAGGAAGAAACGGCTGATTATCCGAAGTAGTATCCATATTTTTGAAAACAAAAGCAAACGGTTTAAATAACCTGGAATTACTTAATTTCTCCTCTTTGATATTATCCAGATCCACTTCTAATTTATTATATACCTTGTATTTGTAGCTGGAAAGCCGGTCAGGATTATTTTCTGGCTTATGCCTGATGATCTTTCTGAGAATGATCAGCGCAGGATTTACGCCTGCGTGAACAGTAAATTCGCTCAGTGCATAAGGTGTACGTTCCAATTCAAAATCAATTCGCTGGGAATCTGCACGAAAATCTACTGCCTTATGGATAATGGGATATCCTATTACATGCACCAGCAGGGAATCAGCAGGAATGGTACTCAGATGAAAGGTATATTCCCCGTTCTCATTGGTCGTTGTACCTACGTCCGTACCTATGAACTGTAGGGCGGCAAAAGGGATAGGTTCATTGGTGTTTTTATCTTTTACTATTCCATGAATTATTTTGATCTGGCCTGCAACACAGGTTACGGACAGCAAAAAAATTACAGTCAGCAGATATGTAGGTTTCCACATCATTTGGCTCCGTAGGAGGGCACAAGTTACCTATTTTGTGATTTATACAAAGGAAACATGTTTTAAATTTTTTTGGACAATAACTTTATTTTATTAACTTTGTATTACAAAGTGCTTTTTATGGAAAAAATCCCGCAGGAAACCTTATCGGATATTCACCGGATAATGGAGCGCTCCTCGCGCTTCAGGTCTTTAAACGGTTTTAGTTTTGTTGCAGCCGGCATTTGTGGGCTTTTAGGAGCGTGGTGGACCAGTCGGTCAATCGCTCACAGGAAATTACCGCTTTCTGCGGGAGAAACCGTGTCTCCGAACGAAATAAGGGTCTTGGTATGGATAGCAGGCTTTACGCTTTCAGCAGCGGTAATTTCGGGATTACTCTTCACTTTGATCAAAGTAAAGAAAAGAAACCTGCCTTTGCTCGACATGACTTTCAGAAGAGTATCAGCCAGCTTCGCGATACCTATGCTGGCAGGCGGGATCTTTATTGCCGGCGTGTTATTTTATCATCAATATCAATTCATCGCCTCAGCCTGCCTTCTTTTTTATGGAATTGCACTTATTAATGCAAGCCATTATACTGTAAAAGAGATTTATTTCCTGGGTATTGCAGAAATTATCACAGCTATTATTTGTCTTTTTGCCGGGTATGAAATTCTTCTCCTGGCCCTTGGATTTGGTATAATGAATATGCTTTTCGGGCTTATCATTTGGAATAAATATAAGTAATGCTTTTGCAATATGGTCTTGAAGAATCCGATAGAAAAATTAAATAAAATCTTTGAAAGCCGTATCAGATTGGGCGTGATGAGCGTGCTGATGGTTAATGAAGAAGTGAATTTCAATGACCTGAAGCAACTCCTTGAAGTGACGGATGGGAATCTCGCTACCCATTTGAATGTATTAGAGGAAAGCGGTTATATTAAAGTACACAAAAGCTTTATCGGAAGAAAAACCAATACGGCTTATGCCGTAACAAGGCCCGGAGAGAAAGCATTTAAAGATCACCTGAAAATACTTGAAAGCATGATCCGTAATATCAGTTAATTTTTTTAATTCTTCACTTTGTATTAAAAAGTACTTTTTATGAAAAAAGATAGAATGAATTTTTGGCAAGAGAACAGGCTTATCGTCAAGGCGATGTTCATTGGGATACTTACGCTGCTGCTCCTTATACCCGCGGTCTTTATATTGTCGCTTGTCAATGACAGGGAGAGTCGCCATGATATGGCCTATAAAGAGATCAGCAGTAAATGGGCAGGTACCCAGACACTGACCGGTCCCATTCTGGTCATTCCCTACCAGTCTTCTTCCCAGGACGCCAGGGGCAATGCCGTCACAGAAATCAGGCAGGGATATTTTCTGCCCGATTCCTTACAGGTGAATGGGGTTATTAAGCCGGAAAAAAGGTATCGGGGCATTTATGAAGCGATCTTATACCGCTCTGATTTGCAAATATCAGGTAAGTTCAGTTCTCTGAATCTGTCGGATCTTAAAATACCTGTAAATAAATGGTTGCCGGAACAATCCTATCTGCTATTAGGTGTCAGCGATATGCGGGGTATCGAGAATCAACTGGCTGTTGAATGGAATGGCATCAAAAAAGGATTTAATCCCGGCACACCTCAGAACGCTCTTATCCGGCAGGGAGTTTACGTACCGGTATCCCTCAATGAGGCTGCATTGAATGCCGGAAATTTTAATTTTTCCCTGCACCTTCAACTAAAAGGCTCAGGTGAATTAGATGTAGCGCCTTTGGGAAAAAATACACAGGTGACTCTCCGTTCACCATGGGCTACGCCCAGCTTTACCGGAAATTTTCTGCCTGATTACAGGAAAATAAATAAGAATGGTTTTGATGCACATTGGACCATTTTTAATTTAAACAGAAATTTACCCCAGCAATGGACCGAAGGTAATTATGATCCAGGTGCTTCTAAATTTGGTGTAAGCCTGATGCTGCCGGTAGATGCGTACCAGAAAACCATGCGTTGTATAAAATATGCTATCCTCATCATTGCGCTCACGTTCCTTGTATTTTTCCTGATAGAAACCTCGCAAAATAGTCCTGTACATCCATTTCAATATATGTTGATTGGTTTTGCGCTTTGCATATTCTATACCTTACTTTTATCATTATCTGAATACATCCACTTTGCATTAGCCTATGGTATCTCCACAATAGCTTCCACGGGATTAATAAGCATATATGCTTCATCGCTATTTAAGAAGAAAAATATGTCTTTCTTAGTAGCAATCGCCTTACTGGCATTATATGGATTTATTTTCACATTAGTACAACTGCAGGATTATTCCTTGTTATTTGGCAGTGTAGGATTATTTATTATCGTGGCAATGCTCATGTATTGCACGAGGAAGATTAATCAGGACCGTCAGGCTGAAATACTTACCTAATGATTTTTAATAAAACGATCTTCTCTTTTTATCAATAACGTAGTTATCAAAATTCAATGCTATGTGTAAAACTCAGCTCCGTTTATGGTTAAAATATGCCGTAGTTACCGGCAACATCCTTTTTATCATTTGGATTACTCACAATGCCATGGAGGCACATTTTGCCGGGACCATTTATGAAATATTATCCTACATAGTGCTAACAGTATTGTTGCTGCTGAATAGTTTCCTTCTTTTGGCTAATCCCTCCAAAAAATCAAAGCAATAAAATATCAATTAATGAAAAATAAAATCAGATTGACGATGACACATATAGCTGCTGCAGTCATTGTAACTGTGATCATGCTGTTGATCTACGTTTCAGTGCAACAGAATTATCGAATGAACGCTAATGACCCGCAAATCCAACTGACACAGGATATCAGCAATCGCTTAGCATCAGGCAGGCCAATAGCCGGATTAATTCCTGCCGATTCGTTTGATATAGCGTATGACCTGTCACCGTTTGTCATTTTATACAATGCGCAAGGTAATCCGCTTCATGCCTCAGCCACATTAAACGGATCAATGCCCAAGCTCCCTGCAGGTGTTTTTGATTATGTGGAAAAACATGGTGAGGACCGTATCACCTGGCAGCCTAAACAAGGAGTAAGAATGGCGATGGTGGTTAAATACGCAAATACCTATCCTGTTAGTTTCGTGGCAGCAGGCAGATCGCTAAAAGAAACGGAAATAAGGGAAAAAAATCTTGCCCAAATGGCACTTATGGCATGGATATGTGCCATGGTCGTTATAGGAATTCATTGGCTGATGGACATGAAGGTTTTTAAAGCCGGCTATTAAAAGTTTTATAAATGTGATAATCTTTTAAGTATTCTCAGTAATATTTGTGTTACTTTTATTTCATGAAAATCATTATTACCGCCCTGATCATCTTTTTTATGGTAGTAGAGGTTTCCTGCGCACCAGGCAGGTATCCACAGAGCAGCTTAGTCCGCAAGGCCTATAAAACCAACCTGAAAAAAATGCGTGCGGGGTATGATCGTTTCATACCGGTACATCTGCCTTTGGATTCTTTGGGGGTAAAGCAATGGACAGCGCCTTCCCCTAATTTTGATATTCGTACTCCCGATCTTGTGATCATTCATTATACGGAAGAAAACAGTTGTCCACAGGCATTATACACTTTAACCAATCCGAATACCAGCCGGAAAGTGAGCGCCAATTACCTGATCTGCAAAGACGGCACCGTATTCAAATTAGTGGATGAACGATATCGCGCCTGGCAGGCAGGTATATCACGATGGGGGAATTTTAATAATATCAATTCCATTTCAATGGGAATTGAATTGGATAACACAGGACAGGAACCATTTTCAGAGAAACAAATTGCGTCGCTTTCGGTGCTGTTGCAGACCATTAAAACACGTTACCATATCCCTGTGGGAAATTTTATCGGTCATGCAGATGTCGCGCCCACAAGGCGCGCTGACCCCGGAACTTATTTCCCATGGGAGGAATTATCCACTAAAGGATTCGGTTATTGGCGCGATTCCCTATTACCGGCCCTGCCTGCGGATTTCGACTATAAAACCGCCTTAAAGCTGATTGGTTATGACATTCGTGATACTACTGCCGCCATTGTAGCGTTTAAAAGGCATTTTATACAAAACGATACCACTTCGGAGTTGACGGATTATGATAAGCAGGTATTATATGATATTTTTCTTAAATATGATCAGTGATATATACAATTATATGTATTGAATTCAAAACTAATTTAGCTAAATGACAGAATTGGAAAAATTCTCAGTGAAAGCCCGGATAGAAAGTTTTGTTTATGCTTTTGCCGGGTTGAAAAGGTTTTTTCTGACAGAACATAATGTATGGATACATTCGGTGGCTGCTTTACTGGCGATTATTCTCAGTTTTTTGTTAAAAATATCTGCCTTGGAATGGGTTGGCGTATTATTTGCCATTGGTTTGGTGCTTTGTGCAGAAGCGTTTAACACTTGCATTGAAAAAATGATGGATAAGTTATGGCCGCAGCAGGATGAAACCGTGAAGTATGTAAAAGATCTGGCAGCCGGAGCTGTATTGATTGCTGCTATAGTGGCGGCAATTATCGGTATTATTATCTTTTTACCCAAAATTATTGATCTGCTATAAGACGTTTTATGGAGTTTTTACAACGCAAAAACGGGATGGGGAAAATATTGACAGCTTCGGTGCTGTTCAGTGTTTTTTTGGTGGCGGCAAGGATATGGCGAAGCCATTCTCTTTTGTACGTAAGCCTGATATGGAATCTCTTTTTGGCATGGATCCCTTATGCGGTCAGTCTTTCGGTTGCCGGTAGAAAAAGATGGTTTTCAAATCCGTTTTTATTTTATGCCGCCGCCCTGGTATGGCTATTATTTTTCCCTAACGCCCCTTACATCATCACCGATTTGTTTCACCTGGAACAAAAACGGGGCATACCATTGTGGTTTGATCTGCTTTTGATCTTTTCTTTTGCCTGGAATGGCCTGATTTTCGGGTATCTTTCCCTGATGAAGATGGAAGGGGAATTCAGGAGACGCCTGGGGCCCCGCATTTCACAGATTTTCGTCATCGGCGCCATCGCTTTGGGAGCCTACGGAGTATTCCTGGGGCGTTATTTACGTTGGAACAGTTGGGATCTGTTCACGGATCCTTTTTATTTAGTCTGGAATATGCTGCACATGATCAGGCATCCGCTTCACTTCCCCGGAGTCTGGGGCATGACATTACTGCTGTCTGTCCTGACAGGATTGATATATCTTACGCTGAAAAGGATCGGCGAAGGTGGAAATAATTAAATACTCTTTCTTAGATTTGCAACATTCTTAAAATTAAATCAGATGGATGAAAATATAGCGCTGATATTGGATATAGCCAGGGACAGCATGAAAAAGGGTATCCAGCATTTTGAGACAGAACTGACCAAAATAAGAGCCGGAAAAGCCACGCCTGATATGCTGAATGGTATCATGGTGGATTATTATGGTAATGCGACTCCGCTTCACCAGGTTGCCAATGTGAATGTAATAGATGCAAGGACGTTATCCTTACAACCTTGGGAAAAGAATATGTTGCAACCTATTGAGAAGGCCATCATGGCAGCCAATATCGGTATTACTCCTCAGAATGACGGCGTTCAGATCCGTCTTTTCCTGCCACCCCTGACCGAAGAACGCCGGAAAGAATTAGTGAAAAGGGTGTATGCAGAAGGTGAAAATGCCAAAGTAGTGATACGGAATCATCGCCGGGAAGCTATGGATCAGATCAGAAAAGAACAAAAAGACGGACTGAGTAAAGATGCTGCCAAAGAAGCCGAAGATGAAATACAACATATAACCGATTCATATATTTCCGCTATTGATAAGCATTGTACAGGTAAGGAAAAAGAAATAATGAATGTGTGAACGGATGTTTTACGTTCTACGTTTCAAGTTCCAGGTTTCAGGTTCAAAGAACATTATTCGCCACTCACGATGTGAAATTACGGATGACGATTCACGATTTACGATTCACTATTCACCATTGACATTGTACCTTTCGCATTCATCATGATCAAACCATCTATTCCCAAAGGCACCAGAGATTTTTCACCAGAAATAGTCAGAAGAAGGAATTATATTTTCCAGACCATTCGTACTGTTTTTGAAAGCTATGGTTTTCAGCCGTTAGAAACGCCGGCGATGGAGAACCTCGATACGCTTACCGGAAAATATGGTGAGGAAGGAGATAAGCTGATGTTCCGCATATTGGATAATGGTGATATTTTAGGAAAGGCCAAACAAGCTAAAGACAGTAAAGAACTCAGTAATCTTATATGTGAAAAAGCCCTGCGTTATGATTTGACTATTCCTTTCGCCCGTTATGTGGTTATGCACCAAAACGAAATAGCCTTTCCCTTCAAACGTTATCAGATACAACCTGTGTGGCGCGCCGACAGGCCGCAAAAAGGGCGTTATCGTGAGTTTTATCAGTGTGATGCGGATATAGTGGGCAGCAATTCGCTTATCAATGAAATAGAACTACTATCTATTTATGATCAGGTATTTTCTGATTTGGGAGTAGATGGTTTTGAATTACGTGTAAACAACCGGAAAATATTAGGTGGATTGGCAGAATTGATTGGGAAACCTGAGTTACTGACAGATATCACTATCTCTATAGATAAATTAGATAAGATCGGATTGGATGGTGTGAAAAAAGAATTGGAAGAAAGAGGAATAGACGCTTTATCTATTGAGACTATTGAGAGGTTTTTAGTTATTGAAGGAAATAGCGAAGAAAAATTAAATCAATTACAATCTTTATTAGGAAATTCTGTCACAGCACAAAAAGGAATTGGCGAATTACAGGAAGTGCTCTTTTCAGGTGATGTTTCTTATTCGGTTCAACCTGTCTTTGATCAGACTTTAGCCCGCGGATTGAATTATTATACAGGAATTATTATAGAGGCTAAAGCACCTTCCGCCGTAAAAATAGGCAGTATAGGCGGGGGAGGGCGATATGACGACCTCACGGGATTATTCGGGTTACCGGGCATTTCGGGAGTTGGGATCTCTTTTGGGGTAGATCGTATTTATGATGTATTGGAGGAACTAAATCTTTTCCCTAACGTGGTTCAACAATCTACCCGGGTATTATTTCTGCAAATGGATAAAGAAAGTCGGTCTTTTATTTTTCCTTTATTGCAGCTCTTGCGTAAAGCAAAAATCGCCGCAGAAATTTATCCTGACATTGCAAAGTTCGACAAGCAAATGAAATATGCTAACAAGAGAAATATTCCTTTTGTAGTTATTATCGGTGAAAATGAAAGGAACGAAAAATGTGCCAGTGTAAAAAATATGCAGAATGGCGTACAGAAAAAAATAGCTATGGATACACTTACTGAGTATTTAAAAAATACGTTCAAAATGTTATAATAAGCAACTTCAATTCTATAAACTCGTTATAAATATTGTTTATTATAAAAGTTCAGGATCCGGGATTTAAAACATTGTTAGCGGAGAAGAAATAAAAAATTAGTAGTTTTCATATCATGATAAAAAAAGTTTTTCTTTTTAGTCAATGGTTCGGTAGTTTTTTAAAGGATAAGTAATTCACAATGTGTGGATAAAAAGGTGTTTAGCGGGTAAAAAATAAAGTTATCCCCAAGGAGGAGAAAGAGAAAAAAAGGCGGTAATA
>SCQT01000072.1 GCA_004322015.1 Chitinophagaceae bacterium | reverse complement strand
TCCACCCTGCTTCTATCGCGGACAATGATACCTTTTTCAACCAACTCATCGTAAACCTTCTCAGGTTCATTGATTTTCACCAGTAAAAAATTGGCATCACTGGGAAAAACGGATTGTACATCAGGCAATCGTAATAAATCTGTTTTTAATTTCTCTCTCCCATCCACTAATTGCTTAGTCCATTTATTCACCTGTTCAATATTTCCCAGCGCTTCCATTGCCAGTTCCTGCGAAGCCTGATTCACATTATAGGGAGGCTTAATTTTATTCAACACATCCACTACCGGCAGGCTGCTGAAGATCATTCCCACCCTTAAAGCCGCCAGTCCCCAGGCTTTGGAAAGTGTTTGCATCACCACCAGATTGGGATACTCGGTTAATTCCCGTACAAACGAAGGTTGCCTGGAAAAGTTAATGTACGCCTCATCAATAATGACCAATCCTTCAAAATTATTCAGTATAAACTCGATATCCTCATGGTACAAAGAATTTCCGGTGGGGTTATTGGGAGAACATAGAAAGATCAGCTTAGTACATTCATCCACAGCTTCGGCAATAGCATCCACGTTCAATTGAAAATCCAAAGTCAGGCTGATTTTCCGAATTTCGATATCATTGATATTGGCGCTTACTTCATACATGCCATAAGTCGGAGGACAAATGATCACATTGTCAATACCGGGATTGCAGAAGCCGCGGTATAACAAATCAATACATTCATCGCTGCCATTCCCCAAAAAAATATGTTCAGGAGGAACACCTTTTATCCGAGAGATCTTCTCTTTCAATTTCCTTTGATGCGGATCCGGATAACGGTTATAATTCTTCGATAAGGGAGAACCAAAGCTATTCTCATTTGCATCTAAAAATACGGAAGCATCCCCGCTAAATTCATCCCGGGCGGAAGAATAGGGTTTCAACTTTTTAATATTCGGGCGAATCAGTTTTTCTATATCAAACATAAAACGGACTAATTAGAATTTATTTAGAAATTGAGGTTTGCTCTTTGACATGCAGGTTTGTTACATCTTTCTGATAGTCACTGCACCCTTATGTGCATCCAATCCTTCCGCTGCCGCCATTATTTCCACTGTGGCGGCGATCTCATTCAATCCTTCTTTCGATAATTTCTGATATGTTATTTTTTTTACAAAACTATCTAAAGAAACCCCGCTGTATGCACGCGCGTAGCCATTCGTAGGCAAAGTGTGATTTGTGCCTGATGCATAGTCGCCTGCACTTTCGGGAGAATAATTCCCCAGGAAAACAGATCCCGCATTCATTATTCGTTCCGCAATCTCTTCATCGTTTGTGCAGGAAATAATTAAATGCTCCGGC
Source organism: Chitinophagaceae bacterium (assembly GCA_004322015.1). Taxonomy (GTDB): domain Bacteria; phylum Bacteroidota; class Bacteroidia; order Chitinophagales; family Chitinophagaceae; genus FW021-bin31. The sequence continues at coordinate 72,890 of SCQT01000072.1, read as the reverse complement.
GCATATTCATTTATCAGATCAATTGCTTCATTTACATTTCTGACAAGCACCGACTTACTGTTGGACAATGCCTGCGCAGCAATCTTTTTTCTCGGTAGCTTCTTCAACTGTTCCTTCATATTTTTTTCGACCTGTTCAATGACTTCCTTATTAGTTGTTACCAGCAACACCTGGCTGTCCGTTCCATGTTCAGCCTGTGATAATAAATCAGCAGCCACAAAAGCAGGCACACAGCTTTCATCCGCCAATACAGCCACTTCCGAAGGGCCGGCAGGCATGTCAATGGCTACACTATGCTTGTTCACTAATTGTTTGGCACACATGACATACTGGTTCCCGGGTCCGAATATTTTATCCACTTTAGGAACACTTTCCGTCCCGTAAGCCATAGCCGCGATTGCCTGAACACCGCCTATTTTAAATACTTTCGTGACACCCGTTAATGCTGCGGCGAACAGCATGGCAGGATGGATATTTCCCTTCGAATCGGGGGGGGTACATAAAATAATTTCCTTACATCCTGCCAGTTTTGCCGGAACAGCCAACATCAGAATAGTCGAAAACAAAGGAGCCGTTCCTCCCGGAATATATAATCCTACATTTTCTATCGGGACGGACTTGCGCCAGCATTTTACACCAGGCATCGTTTCGATAGTCTTTACTTCTTCCTTTTGAGCTTTATGAAACTTTTCGATATTCAGTTTTGCCTGCAGAATAGCTTTTTTTAAGTCTTCGTGTACGCATTTTATTCCTTCTGCCATTTCATCGGGCTTTACTGCCAGGGCCTTAATATCTGTTTTATCAAATCTCAGCGTGTATTTTCTAACCGCTTCATCTCCCTTTCTCTTCACATCTTCCAGGATATCTCCCGTTATTTTTTCCAAAGAGGACGTATCCATTACCGGACGTTGGGTAAGGCCATTCCAGGTATCTCGTTCAGGATAAATATATTGTTGCATAAAGTATAAATCCGATTTAGATTAATTTAAAAATATTGATTATTCTACAAGATCATCTTCTCGATGGGCACTACTAAAATCCCCTGGGCTCCATTCGCCTTCAGGTTTTCGATAATATCCCAGAAGTCATTTTCATTTACAACGGAATGCACACTGCTCCATCCTTCATCCGCTAAAGGCAGTACGGTCGGGCTTTTCATCCCAGGCAGTAACTTGCAGATCGCATCTAATTTATCATTCGGGGCATTCAATAAAATGTATTTATTATTCTTTGCTTTTTTTACCGCTTTAATCCTGAATAGTAATTTTTGTAAAAGTTGTTCCGGTCCTTTTGAAAGATTCTGATTGGAAATTAACATCGCTTCGGAATTTAAAATTACCTCCACTTCTTTCAACCCATTCATAAATAAGGTGGAACCGCTGCTTACCAAATCACAAATCGCCTCCGATAAGCCGATGCCGGGCGCTATCTCCACTGAGCCGCTGATCTCATGAATATCTGCCTTTATATCATTCCTTCCCAAAAAATCCTTCACGATCACCGGATAGCTGGTGGCAATTCTTAATCCGTTTAAATCTTTGCATGACTGATAGTCAAATCCTTTACCTACGGCAACGGACAAACGGCATCTTCCGAAACCTAATTTCTCCACTTCATTCACTTGCTTTTGTTTTTCCAGCACCACATTTTCGCCCACTATACCTGCATCTGCCACCCCATCTTCAATATATTGCGGAATATCATCATCGCGCAGAAAAAAGACTTCCAGCGGAAAATTGCTCGCCTCTGTTTTCAGCTTATTTACACCATTGTGAATATCAATACCACATTCTTTCAGCAGTTTTACAGAATCATCATGCAAACGGCCGGATTTCTGGATGGCCACTCTCAATTTTGTCATCGTCTTACATTTTTAGTTAAAATAAAAAAGCCTACCTGAGATGGTAAGCCTTCTGATGAATCTTTTTATTTGAATGTCGTACAAACTCATCCCTGCCTACCCGTCAGGTAAGTATGATGGTGATGATGTATGTGCAACCAGTTATTCATAAACGTGGTGCAAAGGTACTTATAGAATTTTAATTTCAAAATAATTCTCTGAATTTTAGAAAACATTTAAAATGAAGGACACTCGTCTTTATTTTTAAATAACCCACGGATAACAAGGGCAACATACCCGCCTCCGCCCGGCCTGTCGTGAAACAGCCAGCCGAAATCATGCAATCCCACCAGCAAAGGCCCCAATCGCAGCGCCGCACCTGCCATGAGGCTGCCGTGAAAATTCATATAGAGAGGCGCATATATTCCAATCCTCTTTATCTCCCAGCGCGGGGTGACCATCACATAACTTACGGGGTTTATTGTATAATTTACACCGGGATTTAAAAATGACATGCCGAGCACCAGACGGGTATTCAGAAAAAAATCAGCTCCCAGGTACTTATCCACATTGATCCTTAGTGCAGTGGGCAGGGAGATAGAAAATGCCCCATTCCATGGTTTGAGATCAGCCACAGCAGAAAGTGAATCATTTAATACCTGAACGGTTTTAATACTGTCAAGTATATTTAAGACCCGGCGAACAGATGGTTGTCCTTTTATCCCGACGACGTTCATACTCTGGCCGCCTAAAGGATACTTCAGCCTCCCCCAATCAGTTATTGACGCTTCTATCTTCCAATTATAACCGGCAGGTTCATCTTTGGTAAATCCGGGAATTACATCCCGTTCTCTAACCAGGTAGGATATGCCGAAATCCAATCCGGGTGAAAGAGGTGAACCATTCATTAATGTACGAATATTTTCTCCCGTCGTGGATTTATTGTTCAGGTTTTCCAGATTCTGAGAATACCCGTACCTGCCCGCGGCATAAGTAAAAACTAAGTCATTCGGATTTACCGATTTATTGATCCCAACGCTTACACCCCTTATGTCCACTACTTCAGCAGCCATTCCTTTCAATAATTTAAGAGTAGCACCTGCGGTAAGCCTTTCCTGCTGATTATCCAGCAAAACTTTGGAAGCCGTCACATACCATTCCGTCCACTGCTGATTGATGACAGTCCCCTGTTGCAGGGTATTAAATGCATAATCCTTCAAAAGATCTTCAGTCGTCCTCATAGAATCCTCGTAAAAGAAATCCATTTTATCCGGATAGATGCGGCTGTGGATATTCCAACCGGCCCCCACGGCGAGATCATTTCTATGAGGCCAGCGAAATAAGAAGTTGAGCAGGTGAACGTCGGCCTGCACAGTAGCCCAACGCTTCTTATCACCCGGTATAAAATGACCGTTGGTAATTAAAGTGTCGCTGTTCCATTTCCATTTGGCAGGACTGAATGAAAAAATATTATTATTCCAGAATAAATTCAGGCCGGCTACTTCTATATCCCAATAGTAAGGCATATTGACCCCGGACGCAGGCTGCACATCCGTATTGATCACCCCGCCGTAAATACTGCCTTCTGTGGCCGTAAACTGCTGTGCATCAGCATAAAACAAGCAAAATATCAAAAAAATCAGGGCAAAAACCGATATTTTTACAGGATAGTATAATTTCAATAACAGGCTATTTTTCATTTCAGCAACAATATAAGCGTGTTTTTGCAATTCTACGGAAAAATTAATGATTGGTAGTGTGAATTTCAATACTTTCCGGGTGAATGCAGGTGTATAAAGCTCCCTATTTCGACCGGTTCATAGATTAAGAAAACGATTTTGTATTAATAAAGTGCGCTTTTAATAGGCTTGATCTATGCTTGATCCATGCTTGATCTATGCTTTAGGCTGGTATTTAAGGCTATTGGCCTTTAGCTTTTGGCTTTTCGCCTTTGGCCTTTAGCTTTTGGCTTTTCGCCTTTGGCCTTTGGCTATCGGCCTTTAGCCTTCGGCTTTTAGCTATTGGCTTGGGGCTTGGGGGCATTGGTAATTCGCTTCATCAGGGAAAAAAGATTTGGAGACCCCCGCTTTGATTTCGTATATTCACGGCAAATTACTACTCATGCCCAAGCAATGCGGACCTGTAAGAATCACCGGCACGATAGACAATGTGTGCTTTTATAAGATGGATGGGAAATATTATGCCCGGATGAAAAGCTCCCTGACCCGCAAGCGGGTGTTGAAAGACCCAAAATTCCAGCTTACACGAATACATGCAGTCCTGTTGGGGGAAGCTTCTACAATAGCTTCGCGGATCTACCGGCGGATAAACGGAGAGCGAAAGAAACATGCTTTATACCGGGAAATGACCGGCAGAGCCATTTATATGCTGCGGGAAGGGAAAGATAAAGAAGCTGTATTTCAGTGTCTGAGCGGGCAATATCTGAAATTGCAGCCGATTGCAAAGGTTGCCCCTGAACTCCATAGAAAAAAGGTTGTAAAAGGCGACAAGCCATCCTATACAGATAAAATACATTTTTCGACACCCGAAATAAAAAGGACGTACAGCGTTGCCAATACCACTTTATTACCTGCGAAACGGAGAAGGAGATGTTCCAGAGCTATGGACAGGTGGGGAAAGCAGCACGAGGCGGGGCCGTAAAGAAAGTATTTTATCAAATGACGGCATGGGGAGATAAAGAAAGATGGAGATTTAAGAATCAATGCCGTTCAGTTAGTGAGATATTCAACCCTTTCAGGGTTGGATCGTTTTCCTTATTTTTAACCGTGGGCTGTGCCCACGGTTATCCATATTGATGCCCTTCAGGCATCCAAAATATTGGATCATGCAACATGAGCCTGTGTGTAGGTAGACATTCCTTCGCTGACTTTTAGAAAAATTTATCACGGGCTGACAATCATCTAACATAATCTACAATGATTGATAATAACAAATGGTAATTTTGCGACTACGACAAAGGACTTTTTATACAGCTTTATTTCAAAACACAAATTGACTATTTTAGCAACAGTTTCTGAAAACGACACACCGGAAGCTGCGGTGGTTGGTTTTGCCATTACACCAGACTTGGAAATTATTTTTGACACCATAACGACTTCAAGAAAATATAAAAACCTACTAAAAAATCCTGCAATTTCTTTTGTTTTCGGGTGGGACACCGAACAGACCGTTCAATATGAAGGAATAGCAAAAGTTCCGACAAACAACGAACTTGAAAAACTATTACCATACTATTTCAAAATTTTTCCTGACGGAATAGACAGAAAAAAAAATTGGAAAGACCTTGCTTACTTTTATGTTAAACCAAAGTGGATTAGACACTCTGACTTTGACAACAATAAAATAGAGGAAATTGAACCTTGACCCAGCACACAGATCAACAAGTAGTTTGGCAAAATGGCGGGGTTAGTACTACATTCAACAGCAGTGATTCGGACCGTATAAAGCCCCGGCACGTTTTAATACCGAATATTGAATGCTGATTTATGATCTTGGAAGTATAGCTCACTCTTCCTCAGAGATACGCCCATTGTGCTTATACCATTGATATCCGATAACGCCAATTAAGGCAAACGGCACAGCGGCAATATATAAAATACCCGCATTCAGCCCTTTGGCTGCATCCGGCCCCTGTTGTGCTGCATCCAACGAACAGATGGAACACCCCTGTGCCGTCACTTCAGGAATATTGATCAGGATCAATATTAATATCAATCCTGTGATCATCAGCCCGTATTTTCTCACGTTTGCCATTTTAAGGATTTGAACAAAGTTACAACATTTACTCGTCCGAATAGTTTATTTTTTCAATAATAAGGAGCCATCATAATATAAACTATCACTCCGCTGATGGTCACCCATAGCCACAACGGCCAGGTAATCCGGGCTATTTTTTTATGCCTGACAAAATTTCCTTTCAGTGCCCTGATCAGCGTGATTAAAACCAAAGGAACAATGACGGCAGAAAGGACAATATGGCTGATCAGGATGGGAAAATAAATATACCGGATCGCTCCTTTTCCTCCGAAATAATATTGAGGGCTTAGAAAATGAAAAGTCATATACACAATCAGAAAAAGCACAGAAAGCCCGACTGCAGTGAGATTACAGGCTTTATGGGCTTTCACATTTTTATGCCGGATAAAATAAAAACTACAAAGCAGCAGAATGAATGTGGTGAAATTCAACAATGCTTCTGCCAAAGGCAACACTTTAATATTGAAACCCATGGGGGTATGAGGATGCGGGATCAGGAACAACAGGGCAATGCCCACCGGAATCACCACAGATATCAAAATAATCGGTATGGTAAGGTTCTTATTCTTCATTATTCATCTTTCACTTTCTCGAGCATCAGCATCGAAATATCTCTTACACATTGCCTGACCTGCGACGAATCGAAAGCATTGTAATAGCCCCTCACATACTGGCGCTTCCCCATCAGAATAAACTGCGGAGAATATAATGAAGTATCGCTGCTGTCTGCTTTCTGCAGATTGACCTCAAAATCAGTTTTTGCCATATTGACGATTTTTGCCTTTTCACCGGTCAAAAACCACCATACATCATGATCCACCTGGAGATTATCAGCATAATTCTTTAACACATTGACGGAATCGTGTCGCGGATTGGTAGTGAATGTAAGGATATGAAAACCGGAATCGCTGCGTTCGTACGTATTCTCTATCTTCTTCAGGATAGCGGACATATAAGACGCTTGAAGGCTGTCCGTTGTGGGGAAAAAAGTAACCAAGGTCACTTTCCCTGCCAGGTTTTCCCTGGAAACGGGCTGCCCCAGTTGATTAACAAGGTTAAAATTATTCAGGCGGTGATATACGGTATCGAAATGCTCCTTTCCTTTTTCATACGCTCCGTTGATGCTTTCCACTGCATAATAACGAGGCATTTGCAAGTCCTTCTTACTGATACGGAGTAACACATAAGCTCCGATGAAGGGAAGGGCCAGGATGAAAAGCGGTATTAATTTATTCCACCTCCATTCAGGTTTTATGGATTCCTTTAATGAAATAACTGCAGGATTTAATTAATCATTCTCATGTTTAACCGTCTGCCAGGGAACCGTAGCCTGGATATCACTGCGATCCCGTTCACGCATGTGTTTCCATGAGCTTCCATCCCATAAAAAAGCAGTAATAGCCCAAAGAAGCAAGGTCAGGGGTATAAGGAATACCCATATTAAAGTTTTTAGTTCATGGCGGAGATGCATGAATTCTCCGATGATATAAAAAGCTTTTACCACAGTTAAGCAGATGAAGATTATATTCAGGATCATCCTTGGGGGAAACTGTGTAGAGTAATGAATAAACGCCAGTGCAATCTCCACAACAGTAACTATCAAAAGTATCCAAAACACTCTCAGCAATGACCTGACAATAGGATCTTTTATCCTCGGTGCTCTCGTCTGCTCAACCGGCTGCATCTCAAGGGCTTGTGTATTTTCCATAATTATTCAGACTTCAAAGATATTGATAATAATTTTAAACATTTAAATACTTTTCATCAAAGCAGGTAAAAACAAGTAAAGATATATACCCATACAAGATCCACAAAATGCCAGTACAATCCCACTTTTTCAACCATTTCATAGTGGCCTCTCTTTTCATAAGTCCCTTTCAGCACATTAATCAGAACAACCAGGTTAAGGATCACCCCTGAAAACACATGGCATCCATGGAAACCGGTGATCAGGAAAAAGAAAGCGCCAAAGGTCCCGGGACCCGGCGTAGGATGCCCGTTAATAATGGGACCCAGCATATTGTGAGTTACCGTTACCCCTTTATCCATAATTAAATCCGTCCATTCAAAAGCCTGACAGCCTAAGAAAAGCACCCCTCCTATAATCGTAAAAGTCAGCCACTTGGCAACTTCTTTTTGCTTCTTCAGATGGCCTGCATGCACCGCCAGCACCATTGTGACCGAGCTCATAATGAGAATAAAAGTCATTAAACTCACTGATACCAAAGGCATATTGGGTATCCCAAAGAAGGAGTCGAAAGCCACATTCGGATCGGGCCAAAAAGGCTCGCTGAATCGGGAGCTTCCATAAGAAACCAGGAAGGCGCCGAAAGTAAAGGTATCTGACAACAGGAATATCCACATCATCAGTTTCCCATAACTTACGTTAAACGGCGATACTCCTCCCCGCCAAAATCCATGGGTATGTGTTTCCTTGTCTATAATATCTACCTGCGGATGTCCGTGTAACTGAGCGGCCGAGGCTGTAGCGATAGCTGAATCACTCATTGTTATAAAATACTAAAGGTTATTCAAAAAATTATTTGATCCAAAGAAAAAAGATATACAGATAAATCCATAAACCATCCACAAAATGCCAATAGGTCGCCACTACTTCCACCGGCACAGGATCATAGGTCCTGGTGTGACGCCGGTATGCTCTGGCAAAAACAATAAATAGAGCAATGACTCCTCCCAACACATGCAACATGTGCGCTGAAACAATAATATAAATCAACGCCGCAGAAATATTCCATTGTAACGTAATCCCTTTATTATACATCCCGGCAAACCCCAGACACTGACCTGCCAGAAATAAAAGACCTAACAAAGCAGTGATCGTAATCAATATTTTGTAACGCATCATATTATGTTCTCTGAAGTTTTTCAAAGACAGATGCATTGTAACACTGCTTATTATAATTACACCGGTTGAAAACCAAAATACATCCGGCAATTTAAAAACCTGCCAGGAACTGCGTGATTCCATCACAATGTAGGCGCTTGTAAAAGCTGCAAAAAACATGCATATACCGGCGATTGCAAGCCACATATTAAACTTATACGGATGTATCCGCCTTCGTTTTGCACTTACTGTCATTATTCCTGTATTCACGATTCGTCAATGTATTTTGTCAGCCAACAATGCCAATTGCATTACAGTTAAATAAATATATGAACTAAACATCAATTTACGCGCGTGTTTTACATCACAAAAGCGATATAAATCAACTGCCCGATAAAGTAAATATAATCCCAATGCCATTGTAATCACCGCAGATATTATACCCGACATCTTAAAATAATAGGGAAACCACCCGACCGGTATCAGCATAGCCGTATAGGTTACTGCCTGCATGGCAGAATAACCATTCTTCCCATTTTCAGACGGCAGTAATTTAAACCCTGCTTTCCTGTAATCGTCATAAGCCACCCATCCAATCGCCCAGAAATGCGGAAATTGCCAGAGGAACTGAATAGCGAACAATACCCAGCCTCCATAACTCAACGGACCGGCAATCATGCCTGAAGCTGCCACCCAGCCTATCAGCGGCGGTAATGCTCCGGGAAAAGCACCTGCGAATACGGCCAGCGAGTTCCATTTCTTCCAGGGTGTATAGACAAATCCATACAGAATGAAAGATACCAGGCTCAGCCAGGCACTCAGCCCATTAAAGCATAAGCCCATAATAAGCATTCCAGCACTCAGCAAAACAATCACAAAAACCACTGCTTCTTTCACTTCCATCCTGCCATCCGGCAAAGGACGTTTGTGCGTACGCGCCATTTTGCCGTCAGAATCGCGTTCAATGATCTGGTTAGTGGCATTGGCAGCCCCTGTAATGCAAAGACCTCCTATAAAAAGTAAAAGAACTTTCCAAATATTCATTTCCACTCCCGGCGCCAGCAAATAAGCAATTACACACGAAAACACCACCATGAAACTCAGCGTGAACTTCGTGAGCTGATAATAATCCTTCGCCTTTGCCATAAAAGCAATCTGCCAGGAAAATTTTACAGTCTCATTTTCCACCATAACCGGCTTCTGCGCCACTCCATCCATCCTTTGCCTGTTTTTATAACTTATATTACTTCTGCTTTCCAGAAATTATCTGTTTTAATGCCCGCTCAGCCATTACACTTTTTATGCAGGCTGGGGTTGGGTTTCTTTTATCACTTCCATTTCTTCTTCCGGTGTGAGCGGCACATTCTGAGGAATAAAATCAATTCCATTTTTTCCATAATCATACGGCCAGCGATATACTTCGGGGATTTCACCCACCCAGTTACCATGCCCCGGATGAATGGGAGTAGTCCATTCCAAGGTATTGGCTTTCCATGGATTCGGATCTGTTTCTTTCCTTCCTTTGAAAATGCTGTAGAAGAAATTAAATAAAAATAAGATCTGCGTGATAAATACCACAATGGCCACGATGCTGATAAAAGTGTTCAGTCCCTGAAAAGGTGCAAAAGTATGCCATGCTGCATAATCATAGTATCTCCTCGGCATACCGGCCAATCCTTCATAGTGCATAGGCCAGAATATCAGGTAGGCGCCGACCAGTGTAATCCAGAAATGAATGTACCCTAACGTATTATTCATTTTCCGGCCGAACATTTTGGGAAACCAGTGATATACACCCGCACACATACCTAAAATAGAAGCCACTCCCATCACCAAGTGAAAATGAGCAATGATAAAGTACGTATCATGGATATCCAAATCAATAGCCGAGTTCCCCATCCATATACCGGTAAGTCCGCCGGAAATGAATGTGCTCACGAAACCTATTACAAACAGGCAAGGAACGGATAAATGAATATTTCCTTTCCACATGGTACCTATCCAGTTAAATACTTTGATAGCGGACGGCACCGCAATCAACAATGTCAATAAAACAAAGAATGCGCCCAAATAGGGGTTCATTCCTGTTACGAACATGTGATGGGCCCATACTAAGAATGCCAGGATACATATCGCAAAAAAGGCAGTTACCATTCCCCTGTATCCAAAAATAGGTTTCCTGGAATTGATGGAAAGCACTTCAGATGCTATTCCCATTGCAGGGAGAATTACAATATAGACTTCCGGATGTCCCATAAACCAGAACAGATGCTGGTATAATATCGGGCTGCCACCTACATTGGGTAAGGCATGCCCGCTGACATATATACTATTCAAATAAAAACTTGTGCCTAAATGCTTATCGAAGAATAACAATACCAGACCTGTTATTACCACCGGGAAAGAAAGTAACCCGAGTATGGCTGTCACCAATAAACCCCATATCGTCAGTGGCATGCGGCTCATGCTCATACCCTTCGTCCGCATGTTCAGGATGGTAGAAATGTAATTAATACCTGCGAAAATCTGGGACACAAAGAAGAAGAAAACAGCAATAAGCCATAAGTCTCCTCCCGTTCCTGACCCGGGCGATGCTTCTTTTAATGCGCTCAGCGGAGGATAAGCAGTCCACCCGCCGGCAAAGGGGCCTGTGCTGACAAAAAGAGATGAAAACATGATAATGCTGGCAATAAAGAATATCCAGTATGACAGCATATTCATAAAAGGAGAAGCCATATCTCTCGCTCCAAGTTGTAAGGGAATTAAAAGATTGGCAAAGGTTCCGCTCATGCCTGCTGTCAACACAAAAAACAGCATAATAGTTCCATGCATAGTTACCAAACCATAATAAGCTTCGGGAGTAAATTGTCCGTTTGGAGCCCAGTTGCCAAAAACAGTGTGTAACCACATGAAGTGATCATTAGGAAAGCCCAATTGCAACCTAAACAAGACTGAGAAAAGGCCACCTATAAATGCCCAGATAATTCCCGTGATCAGGAATTGCTTACTGATGATCTTATGATCCTGGCTAAAAATATACTTAGTGATAAAAGGCTCATGGTGATGTATCCCGTGCCCTTCTGCCACATGTGCCCCATGACCTGCCGGCATTGGAACTGCCACAGACTGGGGTTGCGTTATCTCCTGATGGGGATTACCTGCCTCGCCGGCAGGCAGGTTCGTTTCGTTGCTCATGATCTCTTCATTTTTTATACAATGACCGGAATAATGCCGGATAAAATTGTCGTTAAATTACTATTTTTTTAAATCTCAGCCAAAAGTTTATTTTGCGAACGCTACTTTCGCTTTAGAGCTGTCAGCCGCAGGCAGCCCGCCATCTGCCGCTTTGGTCGTATCAGAGATGGAAGGATTTAAGTCTGCCATAGCCAGCTGATATTGCGACTTCTGGCCGGCTTCCCATTGATCGAACTGCTGTTGAGTTTCCACAATAATGGTTGCTCTCATCGTAAAATGTCCTTCTCCGCATAACTGATCACACGCCAGTTCATAAACAAAATCAGGATCTCCCGTTTTTTTTATCATTTCGGCAGTGGTAATGGTCGGCGTAAACCAAAGAGTAGTGGGTGTGCCGGGTACTGCATCCATTTTCATCCTGAAATAAGGCAGACCCACATCATGGATCACGTCCTGCGAATTAATAAGCAATCTAACCGGACGATCCACCACCAGGTGGAGCACATTATGAGAAACTACATCGTCATGATTCGCCGGATCGCTCCAGTCCTGCCCCAGCGGATTGTCTTTGGCCGGATCAATAAGTTTAAAATCTTTTCTGCCCAGCACATCGTCTTTTCCCGGGTACCTGAACATCCATTCAAATTGCTTGCCCGTAACTTCCACCACCATAGCATTCTTCGGTGCAGGTCCCGTAATCTTAAACCATTCTTTTAAACCAAAGACAATAAGGATGAGCAATACTAAGGCTGTAATGGCTGTCCATGTAATTTCCAACGGGTCGTTATCGGGAAGATATTTAGCTTTCCTGCCGGGCTTGTTATGATATCGAAACCCAAAATAAAACAGCATGATCTCCGTAAGAAAAAATACGACAGCTGTAATGATACCGGTATAAATGATCATGTGGTCAATAGCCGCACCCTGCACAGATGCCGCCACAGGAAGCAATTTTCCCTTGAGCAACTCATGACAAATGTAAATACCAATCAGCCCCAGAATAAGAAACGCCATCAGCAACCAGGCATTCACTTTGTCAGACTGCTGTTCAGCCTTTTCTTTCCCCTTCAGGATTGATACATATTCACTGGCCTTGGAAATCTGAACAATGATTATCAGGATAAGGACAACAGTAATAACTATCAGTAAATCAGTCATCGCTTTTAATCTTAGATAAGAATTTTTTTACAAAACTAAACCTACAACAAATATTTATACAATTTGATTATTCATTATTCTAAAAAAATCAGGATTGATGAATAATAGCTTCTTTCATGTAAGGATGATTCTTGGGGAACAAAGGCGCTTTGGAAAGGTTGCGCGTTACCACCAAGATCATTAATCCTATAAAACCTAAAGTGATACCTACCTCGTACCATCCGATATGCCAGTTATTCTTTAAAGGACCCGGCATAAACTTCAAATAAAAATCCAAATAATGCCCTATGAAAACCAGGATGGCCATATAAGCCACGATCGTATAATTCCTTTTTGAATCCCTTGTCATTAAGATCAGGAAAGGCGCACAGAAATTGATAATCAGGTTCAGATAGAAGAGCGTATGATAGGATCCCCATGCCCTGATAGTAAAGTAAGTGGTCTCCTCAGGGATATTACCGTACCAAATGAGCAAATACTGTGCAAACCACAAATACATCCAGAAAATAGAAAATGCAAACATGAACTTGCCCATATCATGTAAGTGCTCGTACGTAATCCATTCCAGAAAGCCGAAATTGCGGAGGATAATTACAAATAAGGTTATAACTGCTATGGAAGATACAAAGAGACTTGCAAAAATATACCACATAAACAGAGTGGAATACCAATCCACGTCTATGCTCATGATCCACTGCCAGGTTGAAGTGGCATTGGTCAGATAATAGAAGACAATAAATAATGCCGCAATCCGGTAGGTTTTCCAGAAGATTTTAGTGGTTCCTGCCGGAGCCATGTCCTCTTTTAAAGACAGGCGGCGTATCCGGAATCCAAAAAATGTCCACATCCCAAGAGTAATGACTGTTAAGATGGTATAAAAAGACGGGTTGAGAAAAGCGCTTTTTTTCTGAAGCAGTTTGTTGTGTGCAACCAGTGTTTTATCAGCCCATTGATAAATAGCGCTTTTATCCCCCCAGACAATGCACATCATGATAATGAAAGCAATGATCGCAAAGACCGGCATAGCCATAAAAACAGCTTCGATCACCCGCCGGTAGGCAATATGCCAACTTCCCTGAGCCAGGGTGGCAGCACAAAGTATAATAAGGGAGCCAAGGGTCATGAACAGAAAGAAGATAGCATTAAAAAGCAATACTATCCAAAAGCGGGTACCGTTTACCGGTCCACCAAGTGCAAAAATTCCTATGATCAGCGCGAGTATTCCGATAGCGAGCAGCACTATACTGATCGTTCTTAACTTCGCGGGCATTACAAATTGCTCTTTCATGCTATAATGATACTTAGGTTGTTATTTTCAAAAATGTTTTTTCTTTCTCATTCTATTTACTGGCTGTCTTACTGCCGGCAGGTGCAGCGCCACCTTTCAGCGTGGACAAGTAAGCCGCTTCCAGCGCATGCAAAGTGGAATCTTCTTTTTCGGGGGTGGAAACGCCTTTGTCTCTCTCCACACTCTTGATATAGGACACTATCATCCAGCGCTGGTGTTGATTTACCTGGCTGGCATAGCTTCCCATATTACGAAGTCCGTAGGTTGCCACATAAAAAATAGTTCCCGCAGGCAAAGCAGAGGTGGCACCCGCCATGAAATTTGCAGGAGCAGCAATGAAAGGACCTGAGCCGCCTTTATATAAAGGTCCGTTGCCATCCAGATTTGCTCCGTGGCAAATGGCACAATAAATATCAAATAATCTTTTCCCCTCTTTTAAGATACTATCATCCACATGCAATGGATTTTGAACTGTGCCTGAATAGGCATAACCCGAATCGCTTTGCGGTATATGATACGGCAATGATACTCCGCGGGCAATGGTGCCTGTTACCGGCAACCTGCTGGATTGATTATCGGCAAAAACAGGATTTTCCGTGTATGGATCATACGCCCGTGAATATTCCATGTCAGGCATATAAATATCCTTAGGTTCATGATATTTCCTGGTATGGCACGCGGACAGGAGCAACATACTACCTGCTGTTATAAAAAATACCACTATACTGTTTATCCGCTTCATCTGATATAAATTCTTCGTTAAGATTTTTATGAGGTTACTGTTTCGCCGGATTCTATTTCTTGCTCATATTTTGCCGGTTTTGCAAAATTACCGTACCACCATCCTGTTTCAGCCTTTTGTTCTGATATTTCTACAGCGCCCAGATCGGTAAACCATTTTTTTACTTCCTCTGCCTGCGCATCTTTGGTTAATTCAATGGCCATCACAATCAAATCATCCGTTTGTCTGGGATGAAAAATATGTTTCTTAACACCCGGCATGATCTGGCAAAGCCAGCAAAATGTCAAGGTCATCCCTACTGAAGATACCAATACTGTAAACTCAAAGGTAATCGGGATAAAAGCAGGCAGCGGAAAATGGGGTTTACCGTCAAAATTGAGGGGCCAGCTATGCACTGTACAGAAAGCCATCCCGCCTAATGCAGCAATGACCCCGAACAATCCATAAAAGAAACCTGCAGTATGCAAACTGGTCTGCCGCATACCCATGGCTTCATCCAATCCGTGCACCGGATAAGGACTATACACATCGTGCAGCTTGAATCCGGAAGTACGCACCTTCTTTACGGCTTTAAAAAGACCGCCTTCTTCCGCAAAGCAACCCACTACAAAATTTTTTACCGGCATAATAAAATATTTTCAGTTAAAATTTTTGCCTTCTGTTTTTACAAAAAATTATCTAATCCCTCCTACACCTGTGCTGACATGCTCCTCATGAGAAGCTCTTTCCACAAAATCGGTCAAAGGCTGAGCCTCAATAGCTTTCATATTTTGTTTATAGCTTTCACCGGAAACCCTTAATACATGTTTAATTTCATGGATGGCAATTACCGGAAGATATTTTGCGAACAGGAAGTAACAGGTGAAAAACAATCCAAAAGTACCTATGTAAAAGCCCATATCTGCCCAGGTTGGTGAAAAATAGGTCCAGCTTGACGGGATCCAGTCATGGTACAAGGACAATACAATGATCACGAAACGTTCAAACCACATTCCTATGTTAATAATAATGGACATATAAAAGGTAAATGCGATGTTGCGCCGTAGCTTCTTGAACCAAAACATTTGAGGGCAAATCACATTGCAGGTGATCAGACACCACCATGCCCACCAGTAAGGTCCGTCCACGCGCCACCAGAACTGGCCGCCTTCCCCATAATCGCCGGAATACCATGCCACAAAAAATTCACTGCAGTAGGCCATCGCCACGATGCTTCCGGTAACCATGATCACTTTGTTCATTGCTTCAATATGACCCAGCGTAATGTATTCCTCCAGATGTAATATCTTTCGTGTTACTATCAACAGGGTCTGCACCATGGCAAATCCCGAAAAGATAGCTCCTGCGACAAAATAAGGCGGAAAGATGGTCGTGTGCCAACCGGGGATGACTGAAGTGGCGAAGTCCATGGACACCACGGAGTGTACTGAAAGCACCAGCGGAGTCGCCAGGGCTGCCAACACTAAAAATAAAGCTTCAATACGCTGCCAGCTTTTTACATTACCTGTCCATCCAAAGGAAAAATATCCATATAAGAACTTGCGTAATTTAGTTTTAGCGCGGTCGCGAAGCGTAGCCAAATCGGGAATAAGGCCCGCATACCAGAATAATACAGATACAGTGAAATAGGTTCCTACCGCGAATACGTCCCACAATAACGGTGAGTTAAAGTTGGGCCAAACAGGACCTCTTGTATTCGGATAAGGGAAAATAAAAAACACATCCCATACACGACCTACGTGCCATATAGGGAACTGGCCGGCACACATCACGGCAAAGATGGTCATGGCTTCAGCAGCGCGGTTCACCCCTGTTCTCCATCCCTGGCGGAAAAGCAATAAGATGGCCGATATGAGCGTACCTGCGTGTCCTATACCGACCCACCATACGAAGTTGGTAATAGCCCATGCCCAGTCAACGGTCTTATTCACGCCCCATACACCGATACCCCAATATACTTCCCAGAAAACAGCAAAAACACCAAACAGCAACATGGCTACCGAAATATACAGGCCGATGTACCATAAGGTACCGGGCTTACCTTCAATAGGACGTACGATATCCTCGGTTACCTGGTGGAAATCCTTCGTCCCATTAATTAAAGGTTCTCTTACTATGGATTCATATCTCAGCGACATATTGAATAATGATTGTACATTAACTTTAAAATTCTACAATTTATATCACAAACGATCCTTACAAACTATGCGTTAACTCTTCATAGTGGAAGAAATCTTCTTCATCCTTATTCCGGACCTTAGCCAGATAAGTGATGTTCGGTAAAGTATGCAATACTTCCAGCACTCCATATCCCCTGTTCTTCTGTTCCTGGCGGAGTTTGTAAATCTTACTGCTTTTGTCATTCGCGTCTCCAAAGACAATAGCATCCGCCGGACATGCCTGCTGACAAGCTACCACTGCCTCACCATCTTTAACAGGTCTGCCTTCTTTTTTTGCATGCAGCTTAGCCGTTTGCAACCTCTGTACGCAGAAAGTGCATTTTTCCATGACCCCACGGGCACGAACGGTTACATCCGGATTCAGTACCATCCTGGTCAAAGATTTATTCATATCCAGCACCACCGGATCATCCCATAGGTTATCTTCAAAGCTATCCGCTCCATTCCAATCATGCCAGTTAAAGCGACGTACTTTATACGGGCAGTTATTTTCACAATAACGAGTACCGATACAACGGTTATAAATCATCATATTCAACCCTTCATCGCTGTGGGATGTGGCGGCTACCGGGCATACGTTTTCACAAGGAGCATTATCGCACTGCTGGCAAAGCATCGGCTGGAAAACCACCTGCGGATCTTCGTGATCGCCCTCAAAGTAACGGTCTATCCTGATCCATTGCATTTCATGACCTTTAGACACTTGTTCCTTACCCACCACAGACACATTATTCTCTGCATAACAGGCAATAATGCAGGCGCCGCAGCCAATGCAGGCATTCATATCAATAGCCATACCCCAGTGAATTCCCTGATCATAAGGATATTGATCAGGGTACATGGTCGCATCCTTTCTGTAATCATTCCCGTATTTAGCATATTCTTCATTCCTTTCTTTCAGCAGTTCTTCGGGATCCGCCTTAAATGCGGAGAGGGTAGTTTCCTGAATGATAGGACGTCCCTCGTAACTGCTGTGTGACTGCGTAATAGCCAGTAAATAAGTTTCTCCGTTATTGGCAATGCTTGCGACGCCGGAGCTGTAATTGAAGGTACCGGTCCGGGAATTATAACTTACCCATGGATACACATTTTTACCCACCGAAGCTGCGGCCACACCGAGGTTACGGCGGGCCTGCTTTAATTCTTCTCCTTTCAGATAATTCCCTCCGCGTCCATAACCTACAGCCACTGCAATCACTTCGGGATGCATACCGGGCAATACCATGATAGGCAAATTGATTGATTTGCCGTTCACTTCCACCCTGGCTACCGGCTTATGATAATTCACTTCATTGAAGCGGGTGAGAGAAGCATTCAATTTATCGGCCATAGATGGAGATACACAAATAAAATTATCCCACGTAACCCTCGCCATCGGATCAGGCATCTCCTGCAGCCAGGGATTATTGCCATGACGCCCGTTGCCCACAGCTACCGGCTCATACAATACGATCTCCACACTTCCGGGCTTAGGTGCGGATGAGACTAATTGAGTGGCGGCAGTATTCACATCTCCTTTAAAATTACCTCCCGTTTTCGCAGGAGCCTGCAGAGGCTCTGTTACTCCATTCTGTAATGTCTGATCCCACCAGTGTTGCCATTGATCCCCGTTGCCGTATTTAGGGAAAATATTCGTTTTCCAATATTGCTGGATATAAGTCAAAGCATCAGCGTTGGCAGTACCGCTCCAAACCAGGAACGATTCCATCGCCTGCCTCGTTTTAAACAAGGGATCTATACCGGGCTGCTGCAGGCTGTAATAACCCGTGCGGGGCTGTGCATCTCCCCAGCTTTCCAGATAATGGCTGTCGGGAGCTGCATATTTGCAAAGTTGCGTGGTTTCATCATTATGATCATTCAGAGATACCGTAAGTCCTACCTTCTTTATCCCTGAAATAAACTTATCGGCATTATAATAATCATAAGCCGGATTTACTCCATACACGATCAGAGCACCTATGCTTCCGGCATTCATATCATTTACCAGCTTCTCCATCTCGGCATCAATGCCCTGGTGATAATTAAGCCGAGTGGACCAATCAATAGTGTTTCCTCCTGATCCCAGCATTTCATTCAATGCATTTACGATCACTTGTGCATTCGGGTTATTAAAACCACAAACCACTAAAGACGCTCCCTGATTAGCTACCAAAGATTTAGTTGCTTTCCCGATCCCTTTTACAATACGCTGATCAGTAATGGCAGGTGCATTGGGAAGCGTCTGTTTTCCCAAAGCAGCCGCTACACCATTATACAATCCGATGATAATAGCAGCCGATTCCGATGGTTTATGCACGTACCGGTAATCAGCATTGGAACCGGTCAAAGAAAGATATGTCTCAAACTGGAAATGCCGGCTCATCGCAGGATTTGCCGGATCAATTTTACGGGAAGTGACCCATTGTTTTGTAAATTCCACAGGAGAAACCCAGGTCCCTAAAAAGTCAGCATCCAATCCTACAATACATTTTGCATTCTCAAAATGATACGCAGGGATGGCTTTTTGTCCAAAACATGCCTGGTTAGCCATCAGCATGGCCGCATAAGAAACCGGCTCATAAACTATATGTCTGGCAGAAGGATATTTTTTAATAAAATCCTGAATAGACTGTTGAATGGAAGGACTGATCACCGGTGAAGTTAATAATATAACGGGAGCGCTTCCTGCCGCAGTTAACCCGCTTATCACCGCCTGATCCAGCATTTGCCAGGTGGATGCTTCTTTTCCATCAATCATGGGGAAACGCGTGCGTGTAACATCATACAGGGAAAGCACGGAACCCTGCACACGGGCCGAGGTCCCGCCTTTGGTAACCGAAGACATCGTATTGCCTTCAATTTTTATCGGGCGTCCGTCTATCGTCTTTACCACTACCGCACAATATTCTCCGTCCACAGCATAAGTAGAGGCATAATAATTGGGTACACCGGGAGTGATCTCAGCAGGTTTATTCAAATAAGGAATCGCTTTACGGACTTTTATCTGGCAACTTGCCGCCAGCGTAGCCGCAGCCGTTCCAAATCCTAAATACTTCAAAAAATCTCTGCGGGGGGTGTTTGCTGAAAGATAGCTGTCATCTTTTTCACCAAAGGGTAATTCTTCCTGAAATTCATTACGGACAGCTTTTGCATATCCCTCAGGATCCTTTAATTCCTCCAAACTCTTCCAATACTTTTTATTCTTTAATCTTTCTAACTCTTCGGCACCTGGCTTTTCTTCATTAGGAAGACCGCTGATTTTAACTGACATGAAACAAATTTTAAGATTTTATTTCTTACACACCGGTTATTTAAAAAACAGATAATTATTTAGGACCTGTCAATAATGGCATTTATTACAATCGGTACCACCCTGCATTTCTACTGTTACACTGTCTATCTGATGGCTTCTTAACTCTTGCTCATACTTTGTAAAAATAGTATAGTAACCATTAGATGTAAATTGCACTTTCGTGGTTCTGTGACAATTTACACACCATCCCATTCCCAGGGTAGCATATTGATAAACTTCATCTTCGGTGGTTATAGGACCATGACAAGTCTGACATTGTATTTGCCCTACTTTCACATGTTGGGAGTGATTGAAATAAACAAAATCGGGAAGATTATGAATCTGTGTCCATTCGATCGGACGACCCGGCCTGTCAAATTTCTTTTCCTGATCATTCCATCCTGTATATTCATATAATTTTTGAATCTGTGCAGTCCCATCCACTAATTTACCTTCATCATTATGCAACGCAGGTCCCGTATAGTGATCTATCACTTTGTGGCAATTCATACAAATATTAGGGGAGGGGATCATAGCATAGCGGCTCTTTTCCGCACCGGCATGACAGTATAAACAGTTGATCTGATTAATACCTGCATGCACTTTATGTGAAAAGAAAATCGGCTGACGGGGCTGATAATTTTTGCTGTAACCGATGGTGGTAGCGCCATCCACTAAAAGATAACCACCGACGAAAAACAGGATGATCACCAAAATAAAAATATTTCTCTTATGACGATAGAAAGGTACGGGTTTTGGATTTCCAATACCTTCTTTATCATTGGCAAGTTTGCGAAGATTGCTGTTTACCTGTACCAGGATCAGCACTAATATTGCCAGCACCAATGTCAGTATCCCAAATATCAAACTGTTACTGCTGCCGGGAGCCGCTTGTCCTGAAGGCGCTCCGGAAGGGGAAGGCGCACTGCTTGGAGCTGTATAGCTGTCCACATAGGCGACAATATCATCAATATCCTGATTACTCAATGAGGGAAAATGTGTCATATTGACCTTTCCATACTCATTATACAGATCATTGAAATATTTATTTCCTGAAGCCAGGACTTTAGATGAATTATGCACCCAGTCATAAATTGCAGGCATGCCACCCGGCACTTTGGCATCTACTCCCTGCAAGGGTGGGCCTATCAGCTTAGAAACCGGATTGTGGCATGAAGCACAATTTGTTTGAAATAACGTCTGCCCCGCTTTGGCATCTCCTTTGGGAGCAGCCGCTCCCTGTGCCCATAAAACTTGTGGAGAGAAGAAAAACAGTGTAACGGCAAAAACTAAAGAAGCTGTCAGTTTTCTCCATAAAGTCTTGTAAAGACTATTCACACCCATTATTAAAAAAGTTAATTTAAACCTGATGAATTGTAAAGCGGCACAAAAATAAGACACAATATTGACAATTCCTCTAATAAAAAATATTTTTTTATCTTATTCTTCCTGAACAACGCTTTAGCTCATTTCGGGATTTATTCTACCTCATTTGTCATAATGAAGATAATATAAACGAGTCTGAAAAATACAAATAAATTATTCCCTTCCTCATTTTTTTTTATTTGTTTTGAGGAAAATTTTTTCAAAAGCGATCAACCTCACCGGTTAAACAGATCCACACTACAATATTTATATGAAGCATCTTGCGATATTAGCATCCGGAGCCGGCAGCAATGCCCAAAAGATCATTGATCAGTTTAGGGAATCGAGTCTGGCTAAAGTGTCTCTTATCATTTGCAACAAAGCGGAAGCAGGTGTCCTTCAGATTGCTGTAAGGGAACACATTCCCTCCCTGTTAATCAGCCGTCATTCGCTTTATGAAACAGATGAAGTTCTTACCCGGCTTAAGTTACTCCATGTGCACTGGATAGTACTTGCAGGTTTTTTATGGAAAGTACCGGGAAAGCTGATAGCCGCTTTCCCCCGCCGTATTATCAATATACACCCTGCACTCCTGCCTAAATATGGCGGCAAAGGTATGTACGGCATGCGTGTTCATGAAGCTGTTATTGCCCATGGGGAAAAAGAGAGCGGGATTACCATTCATTACATTAATGAACAATATGACGAAGGAGAAATGATCCTCCAAAAGACCTGTTCCGTTTCTCCCGAAGATACACCTGAAAGTCTGGCACAAAAAGTGCATCAACTTGAATATGCGTGGTACCCGCAAACGATCGAAAAATTAATCCGGGAAAATAAATAATCGGCCACATTTTTTTACGTACCTTTTGTCCGTAATTAATGATGAAAAAAACTATTGTCACTATATTGTTGTTGTACGTAGGAATATCTTGCGCCATTGCGCAGCATAACACTTTTATCAAGCTTAATCCCACCACCCTGGTAAATGAAGTGGATGTGTATGTAGGCCAGGAGTTAAGTCCTTCCATCACCTTAGAATTGGGGGGGGGATTTATCTACACGGATTACTGGGACCATCTCTTAAATCAGTTTGACTTCGGACAGATAAAACCCAACCTGAGCGCCAATCAGTATTTGAATGCAAAAGGTTATGCAGCCAGGCTCGGATTGAGATTCTACGTCATATCTCCTTATACCAAAGAATACAGCGGAAATGCACGCGGAACTTACTTTGAGCCATTATTATTTTTTAAGCAGATCTGGTATCCTTCAAATAATAAAAAACTGAACTCCAACAATTATTTAGAAGAAGGAGAGAAGTATGTATCGGGGCTTCAACTACTTATTGGAAGACAATACCAGCATAAGAAAATCTATATTGATAAATATCTTGGGCTGGGCATAAGAGTAAAGACTTACAGCTATGACAATTATCAGCTTGATCCAAGCGGCGGCGTCAATAATAATGGCAGACGGGCCACTTCCTTTCTTCCCAGCATCCAGATGGGAATAAAAATAGCTTTCGATCTTTCTCATCATTCTTCTCCGTAGAAGGCGGCCTGTTTGACAAGGAGACAAGGAAGGTCTTTACAAAATCTTAACCGTTCTGTCTTCTTTCATAACCTGTGTCTGTCCATTCTGTCGTATCTTTGCAAGAGGAGGAAAAAAATCATGTCAAAAAAAGGAATATCCAAAAAAACGATCTTTATTATCGTCTTTTTTGTAGTGCTTGTCGGAATTTTTTATGTGATTGCCATGTCCATGTCCTTAAAAAATACGCCGGTTCTTCCGGTATTAGGTAATCCCGGACATACCGTCGGCCCCTTTGCTTTCATAGATCAGCAAGGGGATACTGTTACTCAGAAAGATTTGAACGGAAAGGTGACGGTAGTAGATTATTTCTTCACACGTTGTACCAGTTTTTGTCCGAAGATGAACGCCAATATGGACAAAATTTATGAGGAATTTAAAAATAATCCCGATTTTCAGATCATATCCAACACCGTGGATCCAGCACACGACAGTGTACCGGTACTTGCCAAATATGCCGAGCAATATGGCGCCAGTCCGGAAGTATGGAAATTCTGTACAGGTCAAAGGAAAGAGTTATTTGACGTAGCCGTTCATCAGTACCTGTTAAGTGTTGCCGATTCTTTAGGAGTCAATGATCAATTTGTACATACGCAATATTTCGCACTGGTAGATCAGGATCGTCAGATCCGTGGATTCTATAACGGGCTGCAGCCGGGTGATCTGAGCAAATTAAAGAAGGATATTAAGATCCTGTTAAAGGAAGATTAAAAGAATGGTGCAACAGACCGGAAGTCTTTACTTTTCAAACAGAGGCTTTCGAACCTTGTGCGGGCTGTTTTTCATTCTTTCCTGGTAAAGTTTTTTCCACGCCATATATCCGAGTATCGCGATGATCACATAGAAGATATTCAAGACGCAGAAAAGGATTAAGTGTTTTACAAAGAAAACGAGAATATCTACGCCGTCTGCGATGATAAATGCCATCCAGTTTTCCACTTTACGTTTTGCCAACAACCACATGCCTGTGGATGCCATCGCAGAAGTGAACGAATCCATTAGTGGAACATTGTTGATCCTATAAGTATCCAGCCACCAATATAAGATCCCCCAAAGCACAATGAAAATAAGGGAAGCTGTCAGGTATTCTTTTTTGTTGCACCAGGTGACAGGTGTTTCGCCCGATTGTTTTTTCTCAGGAACCCGATTTTTACCGGGTGGTTTTTTCAGCCAAAAATACCATCCATAAATGCTCATGATGAGATAATATAAATTCAAAGCTGCGTCGGGATATAATTTGTATTCAGCTCCAATAAAAATATAAATGCTGAAAAGAATACCTGCAATTCCTGCAGGATAAAGCCACACTTTATTAGCTCTTGCAAACAACACGCTGATTATGGAGAATACCACAGCTAATGTTTCTGCCCAGCTCAGATTTTGAATGCCGGTCAATAAGCCAAGATATATTTCATGTAAGTTCATCACTTTTATATGAAAGAGGTTGTTTTTATTGAACAAAAGTAGCGGGTGACCGTGTATAAAAAAAAGCGGCTGCATTCCGCAAACCGCTTTTGAATAATGTTACCCATTAAAAATTAATCGGCTTCCGCTACTACCTCTCTCACTTCCGGGATCATGCGTTTCATCATACCTTCAATTCCGGCTTTCAACGTGATCATGGAAGAGGGGCAACCGGAACAGGCGCCTTGCAACATGACAGTCAATTTGCCGCGATCATATTGTTTAAAGCGGATATTACCGCCGTCCATTTCTACAGCAGGTCTCACATAATTCTCCAACAACTCTTTAATGCGCTTTACCACATCGGGATCATTCACTGACACTTCGCTGACTCTTGGTTGTTGTTCAGCTAACTCGCCATCATTTACAATAGTCCGTCCCTCATCAATATATTCTCTGAGAAAAGTCTTGATGCTCGGGATCACATCGTACCAATCTGTTTCCGGTGTTTTGGTCAGTGTGACGAAATTGCTGGCAATAAAAACACCTTTTACGAACGGGAAAGTGAATAATTCGGCTGCCAGCGGCGAGGGTGCAGCGCTTGTCTCATCAGGAAAATCTGCGCTTTTCCCAGGATACAACAATTTATTCACCACAAATTTCATCGTTCCCGGATTGGGCGTCTCTTCCGTATAAATGCTGATAATAGGATTACCGGTCTTTATCATGATAAGAATATTTTGTGCAAAAATACGAAATTAGCCTGAACGGGTCATAATAAGTTTCTATACGGATATTCTGTTCATTTAAAAAGATCCGGTTGCAGCAAAGGGTAAAATTGCTGTATTTTTACCCGGTAAAATCGCATTTTTATGGAAAATACACGCAAACTACAGGCTAAAAAGCGCATTGCTTTAGTGGCCCATGATAACAAGAAGCATGAACTCATCGAATGGGTAGAATACAATAAAAGAGTTTTATCTCAACATGAATTATATGGCACCGGCACTACAGGCACCATGATTGAGAATGCCACCGGGCTGAAGGTACAAAAGTTGTTGAGCGGTCCGATGGGAGGGGATCTCCAGATCGGTTCCATGATAGCGGAAGAAAAGATCGGAGTGGTTGTTTTCTTTTGGGATCCGATGGAAGCCCAGCCGCATGATCCTGATATTAAAGCCTTATTACGTGTCAGTGTGGTATGGAATATTCCGATGGCCTGCAACCGTTCCACCGCTGATTTTTTAATCACCTCCCCGCTGATGTACGAAGAATATGAGGCGAAGATGACGGATTATAGTAAGTATATGACAAGGAAAATACCGGCATAAAAAGCGGATAAAACTTCTTCATTACGAGGAGAGATATGAGCACTAATAAGATAAAATCGCAAAACATGAATTACTTTCATGTAAAGGAGAGTCAGATCCTGCAAATATACTTGTCCGTTATGATTATGCAAAAACTTCTATGAATTCAGCCATACATCGCTTTTCAGCCGATTTTATATTTGACGGAAAATATTTTGTCAGTGATAAAGCGCTGATTACAGATAATAATGGTAAAATATTGGATGTAATACCTTTTGAAGATGCAGGAGAAGACGTTAGATTTTTGGAAGGAATAATATGCCCGGGCTTTATCAATGCCCATTGCCATCTCGAACTTTCGCATCTGAAGTATAAGGTCCCCCAGCATACCGGTCTGATTGATTTCCTGATGACAGTGATGCAAAACAGAAATGAAAATGATCAGGAAGAAATCGCTGACTTTTCCCAAAAAGCAGACCGGGAAATGTATGGTAACGGAATTGTAGCTGTAGGAGACATTTCTAATAATGTCAGCAGCATTCCCATCAAAAAAAACAGCGCTTTATTTTATCATACGTTCGTGGAAGCAACGGGTTTCCTGGATTTTAATGCACCTGAGAGATTTACTTATATGAGAAAGATCTATCAGGATTTTATGGACAGCGGCTTAAATACCTCCCTTGTTCCACATGCGCCTTATTCGGTCTCCCGTTCTCTTTTTCAAATGATCAATGATTTTGGCGAAACGGCTATTATCAGCATCCATAACCAGGAATCCGAAGAAGAAAACAAGTTGTATGAGAGCGGCAAAAGTGATTTTAGCAGGTTGTATGACAATTTAGGCATTGATATCAGCCGGTTCAGGCCTGCCGGCAGATCCTCCTTAAAAAGCTGGCTGCCTTATTTCAATCGTCCTCATCCTTTGATTTTAGTGCATAATACATTTACCGACAGGGACGATATTGCCTTCGCAAAAAAATCCCGGCAACAGATATACTGGTGCCTTTGCCCCCATGCGAATCTTTATATTGAGAACCGGATGCCGCCTGTGGAGGTATTATCAGAGGAAGGTGTAAAAATAATATTGGGAACCGACAGCCTCGCTTCCAACCAACGGCTTTCCATTCTGGAAGAAATAAAGACACTGCAAAAATATTTTCCCGGGCTTGGTTTGGAAAATATGCTCTCCTGGGCAACTCAGCATGGCGCCGAAGCGTTGCATTGCGAGGAGAAATACGGCAGCTTTGAAAAAGGAAAAACTCCCGGGATTTTACAACTCACTCCAGCCGGGAAAAACGAATCCGGAGAAATACTATTATCAGAAACAGCGGAAGTGAAAAGGATAAAATAATCATTTTCCTTCCTTTTCATCCTAATTTCGTACTTTCGCAAGCCTGTTTTCATTGAAAACATGCGGAATAATTATTATTAACATGAAATCAGTAGAATTATATGATCCCGATTATTATTACAATTATTGTCGCGGTAGCGGCAATAATCATAGGCATATTTTTAGGCAAAGTGATTTTCGCCAAAAATACCCAAAAACAGATTGATGAAGCTAACCAACAGTCTCAAAAAATCATTGCGGATGCCCAGACAGAAGCCGAAAGCCTGAAAAAAAACAGACTTCTTGAAGCCAAAGAGAAGTTTTTGCAATTGCAGAGCGACTATGATAAGGAAGTTGTACAACGGAACAAAAAGATCAATGACAGTGAAAACCGTATCCGTCAGAAAGAGAATACGCTAAATCAGAAAAACGAGCATTTACAACGCCAGTTCCAGGAAAATGAGGCTATCAAAAATAACCTTAGCCAACAGATGGAATTAGTGAGCATCAAGCGTACTGAATTGGAAAAACAACAGGATGAGCAGGTGCGCCGTCTTGAAAAAGTGGCGGGATTGAGTGCCGAAGAAGCCAGGGCTCAGTTGGTGGAAACTTTAAAAGAAGAAGCCCGTACCCAGGCTGCCGCTCATGTGCAGGAGATAGTGGAAGAAGCCAAGCTGAGAGCCAACAAAGAAGCTAAAAAGATCGTCATTCAAACCATTCAAAGGACTGCAGCCGAACAGACCATTGAAAATGCGATCACGGTTTTTAACCTGGAAAGCGACGAACTGAAAGGTCAGATTATCGGAAGGGAAGGAAGAAACATACGTGCATTGGAAGCCGCCACGGGTGTAGATTTAGTAGTGGACGACACCCCTGAAGCGATTGTTTTGTCCTGTTTTGATCCGTTGAGAAGAGAAGTGGCACGCCTGGCGTTGCAGCGCCTGGTACAGGACGGGCGTATTCATCCTGCCCGTATAGAGGAAGTAGTTGAAAAGACTAAAAAGCAGTTGGAGGAGCAAGTGGCTGAAATAGGCGAACGTACCATTATCGAGTTAGGCATACATGGCATGCATCCCGAACTGGTAAGGTTAGTGGGTAAAATGCGTTTCCGTTCCTCTTATGGTCAAAACCTGCTGATGCATTCCAAAGAAACGGCTAATTTATGCAGCATTATGGCCGCTGAATTAGGGCTAAATGCCAAATTAGCTAAAAGAGCCGGTCTGCTGCACGACATCGGTAAAGTCCCTGACGATGAATCTGAATTGAGTCATGCGCTGTTGGGCGCCAAATTAGCGGAAAAATATAATGAGCATCCTGCAGTGGTCAACGCCATTGGAGCACACCATGACGAGGTGGAAATGCAGTATGTCATTTCGCCAATAGTTCAGGCATGTGACGCTATCAGCGGCGCCCGCCCCGGATCACGGAGGGAGATCATGCAGAGCTATATGCAGCGTATCAAAGACCTGGAAAACCTGGCTATCGGATTTGAGGGAGTAGAAAAAGCGTATGCTATCCAGGCAGGCCGGGAGCTGCGGGTCATTGTAGAAAGTGAGAAAGTGAACGATGCGGATGCGGACAGGCTGTCTTTTGAGATTGCGCAAAAGATACAGAATGAAATGCAGTTCCCCGGTCAGATCAAAGTGACGGTCATCCGGGAAAAACGTGCTGTGAACATTGCCAGGTAAAAAATCGCAGCTCCTATATGAAAAGATTCCTCACTATCGTTATCCTCGCAGTGATAGTATTTTCGGGGATTTTCGTTTACTATCACTTCTATTATTCCTTTGCAGAAGGCAACCGGAACGGATTATTGATCCGCTTTATGAAAAAAGGATACGTATTCAAAACTTATGAAGGGCAAATTATTCAGCCGGGGCTTCGTTCTTATCCCAATACGCCGGTGGCTACAAATGATTTTGAATTCTCCGTAGCTGACCAGGCCATCGCAGATTCCCTGATGAATTCCGAAGGGAAAGAAGTCGTTTTACATTATGTGGAATACTTTGGCCGGCTGCCCTGGCGCGGGAACAGCAAATATGTGGTGGACAAAATTGTATTAGTGAAAGAACCTGCTCAGTAAGGAGAACTACCCATTAATTTCTCCGCAATAACCAGGTCCAATGGCCGGGTGAGTTTAATATTATTCTCTTCCCCTTCGATAAGATGGATTTCATATCCTGACTTTTCGACCACACTTGCTTCATCGGTAAATGAATCTTCATAAGGACGATAAAAAGAAGTAATGATAATTTCTGAAAGAAAGGTTTGAGGTGTTTGAACAGCCATGAATTCACGCCTGTCCACTGTCCTATTTCCATCTTTCTCCATCCTGCGCACACTTTCTTTTAATGGTAAACAGGGAACTGCAGTCCCTTTTTTCAAAGCTTCCCGATAACAGCCATGGATCAGGCGGGGACTGACTAAGGGCCTTACTCCATCATGGACAAAAACTACGGAAGCTGTTTTTATCTCCTGTAACCCATTCTTCACCGAATGAAAACGTGTTTCTCCACCCCGGACTCCGGTAATTTTTCCATCAGGAAAATAGGCAAGCACATCCTCTACATAACTTTCATCTCCCTTGGCATAAACTAAAATGATCTTAATATCTCCAAATGCCTTATAAAATGACCGGATGGAATAATATAAAACCGGTTTACCCGCCAAGAGCAGATATTGTTTCGGAGTGGTATTTTCCATTCTCACTCCTTTCCCGGCAGCTACAATGATGGCATATTTATCGAGCGCTTCCATTGATATTCTATAATATCAGCATCGCGTCGCCATAACTAAAGAAATGATATTTCTCTTTAATGGCCTCATGATAAGCATTCATAATCAAATCATATCCTGCAAAAGCGCAGACCATGATGAGCAGGCTGGTCTTGGGCAAATGAAAGTTAGTCACCAGCGCATTAGCTATTCTGAAATCATAAGGCGGATGAATGAAAAGATTGGTCCATCCTTCCCCTTCACGCAGCATATTCCCTGAGGTAACCGATGATTCAATAGCCCGCATGGTAGTGGTGCCGATAGCGCAAATCTTCCGGTTCTCTTCTTTAACCTTATTCACTATTTGCACTGCATGTTCGTCTATATGGTAATACTCTGCATCCATTTTATGCTTACTCAGATCTTCCACCTCAATCGGACGGAAAGTGCCTAGTCCGGTATGCAGGGTCACTTCAGCAAATTTAATTCCTTTGATCTCTAATCTTTTGATCAGCTCCTTGCTAAAATGCAAGCCGGCAGTGGGAGCCGCTACAGCTCCTTCGTATTTTGCATACACCGTCTGATAACGTTCTTTATCCAATTCATCCGGCTTCCGCTTAATATACTTAGGCAGGGGGGTTTCTCCCAAATCAGTCAATATTTGTTTGTATTCTTCGTCGCTGCCTTCAAATAAAAAGCGGATAGTACGTCCCCGGGAAGTCGTATTGTCAATCACCTCCGCCACTAACTCGTCATTTTCGCCGAAATACAGCTTATTACCTACCCTGATTTTTCTGGCAGGATCAACGATTACATCCCATAAATGGCTATGTGTATTCAGTTCGCGAAGCAGGAAGACCTCTATTTTAGCGCCTGTTTTTTCTTTTCTTCCATAAAGCCTTGCGGGAAACACCTTGGTGTTATTGACGATCATGGCGTCTTTATCCTTAAAATAAGTGAGGATGTCTTTAAACACCTTATGCTCTATCTTGCCTGTGTGGCGATGTATGACCATTAACCTGGCTTCGTCACGGGTTTTACTGGGGTGTTGAGCGATTAAATTAAGAGGTAAGTCAAATCTGAATTGAGATAATTTCATCTTACGGAATGAATATTGAGGGTGCAAAGGTATCGAAATATTACATTCACCAAAACAATATTTTCTAATCGTATGAAATACAGGTTAATCGGTACCCTTCGTAGTATGATTACGGAAGGGTATCCTTTTGAGACAGATATTACTGACAGGATTTACCACCAGCGGTATTTTCTCCACCACAATGTCGCTGGTATCCAGTCCGAAAGCCTTGGCGTCAGAAGGAGCCATGTTTTTGAGGAAAAAATAGCTTTTCAGAATAAAACTGTCTTTCAGGCTAAATTCATTTTCAACCGAGAGAAATCTTTCCAGGATCACAAACTTAAAGTCAGCCACCAGGTTATATTTGCTCAGGGATTCATACCGGCTGGTGATATCTTTTTCTTTGTTTCGCGACAATTCTTCCACTACTTTCCTGAAAAGCACATTTACTCTTGGCTGGACCCTGAAACCAAGTCTCAGATTGATTTTAATGGCCTTATCCTTAAGCAATTCCACTACTTCATATTCCATCGTATAAGGTTCATCCGTGCGGTCAATGTGAATAAACCAGTAAAAGTCCGCCCGCTTGGGTTGACGGTTAAAGATGGAATAAAATATTTTTTGTTCCATCTGCTTATTACTATCAGCTTTTGTCAGGTAAATCAGGTGAGTTGCATATTTTGAAATGGAGGTGTCATTACTCAACGCCTCCAGCTTCGGCAGATATTCCTTGATATTGATAAATTCAATTAACCTGTTCATGATCTTTCTGGCTTTGACCCAGATATACATGGTGAATATCAGTCCGAATTCACAGAACAGGAACATCCATCGTTTAGTGATTTTGATGGCATTGGTGATGAAAAAGGAAAATTCCACGGTGAGGAATATACATATAATGATCACAATGACCCACATAGGCCAATGCTTTACATAGCGCATAAAATAATACATCAGTACTGTGGTCATCATCATAGCTATGGTGATGGAAAATCCGTACGCTGCCGTCATGCTGTCTGAAGTGCGAAAATAAAGGACTACCGCCATGCACCCCACCCATAAAAACCAATTGATAGTCGGGATATATATTTGTCCGCGAATATCTGTCGGGTATTTTACGGCAACCCTGGGCCACATGTGCAGGCTGATAGCTTCGCTGATAAGCGTAAAGGAACCGCTGATCAATGCCTGGCTGGCAATAATGGAAGCCGCAGTGGCAATGATCACCCCCGGTATCAAAAACCAGACAGGCATGATCAGGAAAAAAGGATTGGCTTCGTGAATAAAGATTTTATGCTGTGCCATTACCCAGGCTCCCTGACCTAAATAATTCAGAACCAAAGTCGTTTTTACAAATATCCAGCTTACGCGTATATTTTTACGCCCGCAGTGGCCCAAATCTGAATATAAAGCTTCAGCGCCGGTAGTACAAAGGAATACGGCCCCTAATAACCAGAATCCATCAGGATAACGGGTTAAAAATCTATAGGCATAAACAGGGTTAAGCGCTTTGAAAATCTGGGGGTGATACCATATCTGAGAAAAACCGATAACACCCAGCATCAGGAACCACAAAAACATGATAGGACCGAAAGAACCTCCTATTACCTTGGTGCCGAATTTCTGAAAGAAAAATAAAAGTGAGAGAATACCAATGACAATACCCACCACTACCTCATTTCCGGGAACAAATATTCCATGAAGTCCCGGTATTTCTCTCAGGCCTTCAATGGCAGAAGTAACGGTAATAGGCGGAGTGATGATACCGTCTGCCAATAAAGTGCCTGCACCGATAATACATGGAAAAACAAGCCATTTTCCATATCGCCGGACTAAGGCATATAATGAGAAAACCCCGCCTTCCCCCTTGTTGTCCGCTTGCAGGGTGAGCACTACGTATTTAAAAGTAGTCTGCAGCGTCAGAGTCCAGAATACACAGGAAATAGTGCCATACACCAAAAGAGTGGAAATTGCCCGTTCGCCGAGCAGGGAGCTGAAAGTATATAAGGGCGATGTGCCAATGTCGCCATAAATAATGCCCAGCGTGATGATCAATCCCGGAAACGTCAGTTTCCGAAGTTTTGAATCCATGATACCGGATTTTAAAAGTCGGCAAAGGTCTAAGTATTTTTAAATACAAAATTCAAAGAGGTTGTTATTTAAATGTTATTGGATGTACGACCGGCTCATACCCTGATTTTTGGGATAGCGGCAATCAGTTGTCTGGTATAAGCTGTTTTTGGGTGATAATATACTTCATCTGAAGTGCCAACTTCCTCAATCTGTCCTTTATTCATGACAATAATGCGGTCACACATAAATTTTACAACAGAAAGATCATGGGAAATAAATATGCAACTAAATTGGAACTCATCTTTAAGCTGCAGCAGGAGGTTCAGTACTTGCGCCTGTACGCTGACGTCGAGCGCAGAAACAGACTCGTCACAAATGATGAAATCAGGTTCTACTGCCAGCGCGCGGGCAATGCCGATCCGCTGCCGCTGCCCTCCGGAAAATTCGTGGGGATAACGATTAAAAAATTCAGGCTTTAAAGTTACTTTTTCCAACAGCTCTAAGGTTTTTTGCTTCCGCCGCTTTTCA
Organism: Chitinophagaceae bacterium; assembly: GCA_004322015.1. Classification (GTDB taxonomy): domain Bacteria; phylum Bacteroidota; class Bacteroidia; order Chitinophagales; family Chitinophagaceae; genus FW021-bin31. The sequence continues at coordinate 39,198 of SCQT01000072.1, read as the reverse complement.
CTGCCGTACATCCCATGCACTTGCATGGGCTCCATGATAGCTTCTCCGACAGACAGTCTGGGATTCAAAGAAGAATAAGGATCCTGAAAAATAATCTGTACCTTTTTGCGCAGCTTTCTGAGATCCTCTTCCGGCATCGTGCTGAGTTCCTGCCCGCGATAAATCACCTCCCCCGAAGCAGGGCGAATTAATTGTAAAATCGTTCTGCCTAAAGTAGTCTTGCCGCAACCTGACTCCCCTACCAATCCTAAAGTCTCACCGGGGAATAACTCAAAATTGACTTTATTGACAGCGTAGGTCCATGAAAATGTTTTCCCCCAGAAATTCTTTTTTCCCGGAAAACGGGTAACCAGATCCTTCACCTGCAGGACCGGTTGCTTTTTCATCAATGCTTCCAAATTAAATTCGTTTTGGGAGGGTGGGATTTCCAGTTCTTTTAATAACTTCTCTATATCCGTATTTTTTTCCACGATCTTTCCGTCTTTCTCCTCCATAAAATCAGCAATGACCGGTAGCTTTTTCAATTGTCTGTCCAAAGGAGGGCGGCAAGCCAATAATCCTTTGGTATAAGGGTGTTGCGGTGAATGAAATATTTGCTCAACTGAGCCTTGTTCCACTATCCTTCCCCTGTACATCACTATTACCCGGTCTGCTATTTCTGCCACCACGCCCAGGTCGTGTGTAATAAAGAGGATGCTGATATGGAGCTGTTGCTGCAGATCCTTTAATAGTTTTATAATGGCCTTTTGAACAGTGACATCCAACGCGGTAGTAGGTTCATCCGCAATCACTAATTGCGGATTACAACAAATAGCCATCGCTATCATGACCCTTTGCTTTTGCCCGCCGGATAATTGATGCGGATAACGTCCCAGCATTTGTTCGGGATCAGGTAATTTTACCTGACGGAATAATTCTGTTACCTTCCGCTCTGCTTCCTGACGTGAAACATCCTGATGCAGCCTGATAGCTTCCACCAACTGATCTCCGCAGGTAAATACAGGATTGAGCGAGGACATGGGTTCCTGAAAGATCATTCCTAATTTATTGCCACGGTAATGGCGGATACCTTCATCTTTCAATCCTAAAAGATTAGTAGCAGATCCGTTTTCATAAAACAGGATCTTTCCTGAATCAACAGATGCCGGAGGAACAGGTAAAAGGCGCATCAACGAAAGAGAGGTAACCGATTTCCCCGAACCGGATTCCCCTACCAAACCAATCACTTCTCCTTTATCAATATGAAAAGAGATATCATTTACTACCTGTACTCTTCCCTCATCCTGCGGAAAGCTGATTGTCAGATGTTGAACGTCAATTAATTTTTCGGGCATAAGCAGGTTTGAGTTTTATCCAACGGGTCCCTTCGGAGATATTTGTATATTGGAATTATTGCGAAAAAATGATAAAATTTTAAAAGTAAGAAGCCAACTGCCTCCTGCCACCACCTCTGCCGCTCAAAAAGGAGCTATTAACTATTCACCATTTACAAATAACTTTCTTTCCTCTGTCTTCACTTCTCACGCTGTCACCTTTATTTCAAAATTCTTTCCTTCCCAGTTCCTGCTTTCAGTCCAGAAAAATGTAAATATCAAAGTGCTGTCTGCTTTCCTCCTGGACAAGGGCAGATCCACATGATAAATTCCCAAACCGGTATCTTCACTCAGACTGTCTTTGGCAGTAGTCCAGTTATCAAAACTCCAATGCAATGAAAAAGGAACGGGCGCCTCAATACGCAGTTTTTTCTTTTTGCTGATAGTTGCTAATTTCCTTCCGAACCTCCAAAAATCATACGGAGAAGATATTTTCTGTTTCAGATATCTTTCCTGGGTTTGCAGAGGCATATCAAAAACCGTTTTATCATGGAGGGAGCGGCAAAGCTTCATATATTCACTGTGTGCCCAAACCAATGGCATCGCGGAACCGGCGGGCTTACCGAAAAACAATTCACGCAGGGGAATATCTTTGGCATCCCATATTTGTTCCGGTATCATGCCGCCTTCATCGGAGAAATTACCCATAGTAACCAACAGATCTTCCGCACGATTTATATTTCCGGCAGCCAGCTCATAATGTGCTCTTTCTCCGGTCAGCAGAGGCCATGCTCTGCCAATGCCCGTACCGTCAAAAGGACTGCCGTCTTCATGTTCTCCATAGCCATCATGATTATAGCGATGCCAGCAATCGCCATAAGGTGTTTCCACCTTCAGCAGGTTGTCAATAGCTTTAACAGTATCCAATATCCGGGGATCTTTCGCCGAACGTAAGCCAAAGCGGACCAAGGCCAGGGCATCGGGACTTATTATCCGGGCTGAAATAGTCCTTGCATCGGATGCTAAATTTTTGATCAGGATCACATCATCATTCAGAGTAGCGGATTCACCTACGTTAGGGGGAGCTATCCTTACATAATAACCTTTAATATTGAGTTGCTTTGAAAGCTCCGTATCAGATACATAGGTCCACGTTTCAATATTGTCATTCCACGTATCGGCCGTCTCACGGATATACTGTGCCGCTTTTTTGTCTCCGCTCATTTCTACTATATCTGCGGCTGCTAACAATGCGCTGATCACTGCGGCCAGTGTGAAAGGGGAATACCCGGCATTTTCTTCCCAGCGATCCTGTTGCGAACAGGGCCCGCTTTTTAAAAGAAATCTTACAGCCTTCCTTACCATCGGAAGGAATTCCATCATTTTATTTTTATCAATCGCTTTATGGCGGTACAGCATATTAACTAATAAAACAGGAAATGCAGTTTCATCCAATTGAACCCCCCCCCAATAAGGCGAGCCGTCTAACCACATATTTTGAAGCCAGTGCCCGTCCGGTTCCTGGGCCAGGCGTAAATAATGCAATACGGATATAGCAGCGCGGGTAGCGCCTGCAGCCAGCAAGCCGCCTGCCACTTCCACCAGGTCACGGGGCCATATCAGATGGTACCCTCCTAAATCGTCATCTCCTTTGGAAAAACCCCAAGGCACTGAAAGGCTGGCAATATATCCTCCCGGAAATTGTTGGGCATGGTGCGTTTGTATGGCAGCCGCACTGATACGGAACAAACTTTTGGTCCCTTTTCTTGGGTAAGAATACTCATGGATATTCTTTTGCCAATTCGTCCATCCCTCAATAAAGCTCTGTCTGGAACCTTCAAAGCCATCCATAATGCTGGCCAAAGCTCGTTGTCCTGCTTCATCTGCATTCATTCCAAAACCTATAGCAATAAGAAAAGGACGATCTCCAGTTTCTTCCAAATCTATTTCGCCGCAAACGGCTACATTGCCGTTATCGGCCCTGCGATACCTCCATGTCATCTGTTTATTCCTGAGAATATCCTGCCATGAATCCGAAACCCCCACAAAGCCCACTGAAAGCGCTTTAAAAGGAACCGAGCATGCCATGGCGACTGCGGTATTTTCCCTTTCGGCAAACAGCATGGGCAATCCTTTATATTCGCCGCACCATGCTGTATTTCCCGCACCTGCGTTCAGAATATGCGGAGCCATTAAGGCATATAAATGATAATCTTTTAAGGTGCCTTCCAATGGTGTAAAAGTAATTTGCTGAAGAAGCGTATCCCGGTTCGGATCCGTGATGATCTCTTTATCAATCCGGTATCTGTTTTCCTTACAAACGTTGGTAAAATGTACGGCAGGAACTCCATCTCCCAGATATTCCATTTGAGTATTGGTATGCCTTTTTTCTTCCGAAAAAAAATCCTTGCCGTCACTCACTAAGAGACCCATATCGCGGATACAGGCATAATCCACTCTGGGGTAATATACTTCATTGAGGATTCCATGACTCGTAGTAAACCAAACCTGGCTCAAGGGACATAGGCAAACACCTACACTGCTTTTTGCACTGGAATTCCAGCGGGGACCTGAACCCGGCCAGCCCGGGGCATAGTTAGCTGTAAAATCTTCCATAATATACTGTATAATTAATTAGTGTTTTCATCATATCATTTCGTTACAAAGAAATAGTAATGAAAGGGGTTTTTTATAAACAGAGGAAAACACAGCGGCCATGGGTAGTTGTAATAATTTTATTCGCACAATAATAATATCCATTAAATCCTTATGGGTGACAAAATAAAATCATAATGAATGTAAGATACAAAAATATATTGAAATATCATCGTCTTCTTTCCCTACCTGAACGGCAATATTAAGAAATCCCTGACAGTTACTGGCGTTAAGGTAATGGTAATTTTATTTATGTCTTAATCAAGTGATACATTGGAATAACAGTTCCTGTAACTGCAGATCCTGCATCTGATATAAGCCAGGAAATAGTTTGAGCAATATCTTCAGGTGAAGTCCATTTTTCTAATTCTTTAGTGGACGCTGCCCATTTAGCATTTGCTTCCGTTCGTATAACTGCCGGTGCAATCACATTAGCGCGCACATGACAGGACCTTCCTTCCTCCGCCGCCGCTAAAGTCAGATGAATCAGGGCAGCTTTGGAGGCGGCATATACCGCATTTTCAGCAATCACGTGAAGCGCAGGCCTGGCGCCTATGGTTACAATAGCTCCGGTTTGTTTTTCTTTCATCATCGGCAATACCGTTCTGATCAGCAGGAAAGCAGATCGTACGTTCAGATCAAACATCTGATCAAACACGTTCGGATCATGATCTGAAAAAGTAGCTGCCCCTTTAAATCCGCCGGCAAGATGAACTAAAGCATCTGTTGATCCGGTTTCTCTCACTGCGTTTTCAATATCCTGCATATCCGTGATGTCTCCCGTGAGAAAGGATAATTGGTCTTCAGACTGTCGGGGAAATTCTTTGCGCATGGCATCCACTTTTTTGTCATTATGCAAAAATGCAAAAACATGCCATCCATCCCGCAATAATTGCGATACCACCGGAATGCCTAATCCTCCGTCTGCACCGGTTACCAATACGTTTTTTATTTTATCAGCCATAGATGCACTACTTATTTATGATAGTTAAAATTACTAAGAAATTATGAATGCAGCCTTTTATTCTTTTCTATAAATAAATTTGGTTTGTATTACAAACTACTCTACATTTGCAAATATATTTGCAGATTACCCTTTAAAACTTCTTTATGGAATTGCAAGACAAACCATTAGACCCGCAGGAAAGCCTGCAATTGATCCAGCGATTCATCTCCGGCACCAGGGACAATTTCCGGAGATCCGCTTTTGGATTTATTTTCTGGGGGACATTGATCACCGTAGCGGCATTGGCTAACTATTTTCTGCTTCTGATCACACCTGATTTCGCCTGGATTCCCTGGCCGGTATTAACGATAGGAGGTTCTATTCTTACATACTTCTATTATGCGGTTTATGCGAAGAAAAGCGGCTCTGTGTCCATTTATGGCCATGTATTTAAATGGTTGTTTTTGTGTGGCGGCCTTACTTACTTTTTATTCATTTTCTCCTGTGCAGAGCTTAAGATTTCTCCTACGCCCTTCATGTTAGGGCTATCCTGGTTGCTTATTGTAGTGGCCGGGTTAATCATGCGTTTCAAACCGTTGGTTTGGGGAGGAATTTTATTCTTTTTGGCAACGATTGTAAGTGTTTTTATTTCACCGACGAATCAGTTGCTTCTAACCGCGGGTTCTTTTTTGATAGGTTATCTGCTTCCGGGCATTTTATTAGTCAGAAAAAAAGAAGAATGATGTTTAATGAGTTAGATCCGCTGCTGCATTCACAGATCAGATTAGCCATCATTTCCATTCTGATGGGTGTGGAGGAGGCGCAATTCAATTATTTAAAGGAAAAAACAGAAACAACAGCCGGTAATCTCAGCTTTCAATTGACAAAACTGAAAGAGGCTGATTACATCAAGGTTAGTAAAAGCTTTAAAGATAATTATCCTTTGACAACGGTACGGATCACGGCTAAAGGCAGAAAAGCTTTCGAAGGATATGTGAATGCAATGAAAAAATATTTACAGTTGTAATAAATATCACATGAAAAAAAGATTTTTACCGGGATGGCTGGCTGTGTACATAGTTTGCAGCATCACAGGGTATATCGAACATGATATGATCCTGCATAAAACCTACATGAGGCTGCAACCGAGTTTACATGCCACGGATGTCCGCAGTAAAATATGGGCATTTGCCATTTCGGAAGTAGTCAGCACTTTTTTATTTACGCTCATTTACTCAAGATGGAAGAAAGAAGGCAGTATCAGTGAAGGATTACAATATGGTGTTCTCACTGGAATATTCGTATTCCTTGGGAGATCATTGGATACTTATGCCGGTACGGATCTGGTACCATTGTCCTTATGTATGCAATGGTTGATTTATGGGATCATTCAATATGTGGTTGCGGGGGTGGTTTTGAGCTATATATGTAATTATAAGAATAAATCATTTGTCGAATATCTTTTCGGAAAAAAATAGTGATTTGAATATTATTACATCTTAAAAGTGATTTGTGAAATACCTCTTTATCATATTATTGTTTGTTACATCAGTTTCGGTATTTGCACAAACTAAAATTTCAGGAACGGTCACCGACACACACCATAAACCACTTACGGGGGCAAACATTTATTTAAAGGGAGCATTTGACGGGGCCACTTCGGGACAAGACGGTTCTTTCTCTTTCACCACAGATGAAAGAGGCAAACAAACTTTGCTGATCAGTCAGTTAGGTTATCAAAGTGATTCCATACAAATCCTGGTCGAAAATAAACCGGTTCATCTGCAAATCATCTTACAAGAATCGGTAAACAAATTGAATGCAGTTACCATTTCTGCCGGCAGCTTTTCCATCAGCGATCAATCAAAGAATACGGTATTATCTCCCCTGGATATTGTCACTACTGCCGGGGCAGGAGCAGATCCTATGGCCGCTTTACGCACACTGCCGGGAGCACAGCAGGTTCCCAATCAAACAGGGCTGTTTATACAGGGAGGAACCGGGGAAGAGACAAAAGCCTTTATTGACGGCATGGAAGTATTGCATCCTTTTTACAGCGCTACGCCCGCAATTGGCGCCCGCGGCAGATTCAATCCGTTCTTGTTCAGCGGCACCTTATTCAGCAGCGGTGGCTATTCTGCTCAATACGGCGGGGCTATGTCGGCAGCAGTCATTCTCACTTCAGATGATCTGCCGCAGCGATCCTCTGCTACTTTAGGAATTTCCAGCGTGGGTTTAAGCGGTGGTATTGATCAATTATCCAAAAATAAAAAAGCTTCTTACGGAGGTGACATCAGCTACGGAAATCTTTGGCCCTATTTTAAAATGGTCAGTCAGCAACAGGATTATTCCCTCTCTCCTTTCGACTGGAACGGGGATGCCAATTTCAGGATAAAAACCTCTCCGACGGGTATATTGAAATTTTACGGCTATGCCGATTACAATAAACTACAATTCAGCTATCCCGGCGTGGATCATCCGAACAGTAACGATATGTTTAGTGATAAAAATGCCAACGGTTATACCAATATGGCTTATCAGGAATCTTTAGGAAAAAACAAAGACTGGAGACTCTATCTGGGTACAGCATACAATACGAATACGGATTGGATAAAAACAGGTTATCAGCCCAAAGGGGAGCCTCCGGTATTAGATACGATCAAAGCCTTTACACAATTAAATGAAGGAAAGTTTATGCTTACGCATCCTATCGGGTTACTTTCGGATATTCGTTTCGGTCTTTCCTATCAATATGAAACAAATAATACTTTATATACCCCAGCCGATACCATAGCCTCCGCAGGATATCAGTTTAAAGAAAACCTGTATGATAATTATACCGCGGTTTTTGCAGAAACTGACCTTTATTTTACCTCCAGATTTGTTGCCCGTATCGGCGCCCGGGGCGAATATTCTTCCCTGTTGAATAAATATAATTTAGCGCCAAGGTTATCTTTAGCTTATCAGTTGGGGGAAGCCACTCAACTGTCGGCGGCCTGGGGTGATTTTTATGAGAAGCCGGCTACGGATCAATACATGTTTTCTCATCCGGATGTGGGATTTATGAACGCACGGCATTATATTCTGACCTTTCAGCACATCAAGTCAGATTATACCTGGCACGTAGAACTTTATTATAAACAATATCATAATCTATTAAAAACCATTCCCGACACCATGCCCAACGGTTCAGGATACGCAAGAGGAATAGAATTATTCTGGCGGGACAGGAAAACCATTAAAAACGGCGATTACTGGATATCTTATACATTTTTAGATACCAAACGCAATTATCTGAATTACCCTTTTGAAGTGCAACCTCCTTTCGCATCTAAAAATACGCTGAATGTGGTATATAAGCAACTCATACCTTCTATCACAACCAATATCAGCGCCACTTATACTTTCGCAAGCGGCAAGCCCTACTTTAATCCCAATCTTCCTGAAAATGAATTTATGAGTCAGAAAACACCGGTTACCCACACTCTGTCGCTGAGCGCGGCTTATTTAATCAATGGTAAAAAAACCTTTACCGTACCGGTATTTTCCGTTAGTAATGTATTAGGAAGCAAACAGGTTTATGGATATAATTTTTCACCGGACGGAAGCATGCAGCAAACCGTTACTGCGCCTGCAAGCAGATTTTATTTTATAGGCGCTTTTTTCAGTTTTGGAATTAACAGAAGTCAGGATGTAATTAATAATAATTTGTGAAATGTCAATCGTCAATCGCGAATCGTCAATCGTCAATCAATATCGCATAGAAGTTAAGAATGTTTCAAAATTGGGATGCCTGAAAAGCATCAATTTGAATAATCTCTATGTCCATAGAGACAATGCCCACGGTTTAATGCGGAGAGAGAAACAACCCTGAAAGGGTTGAATATCTCGCTAAACGACATTGAATCGTCAACTGAACCCGGAACACGAAACCCCAAACACGAAACCCAAAAAGTAACCATTCAATATTCAGGAAAAATATATTACCACTAAAAAACCAATAAAACAATGAAGCCATCAAACAATGCAATCACCAAACAATCAAACAATACAATCATGAAAAAAGCATTCTTGTTACTTGTTCTCTTTGCAGTGGGAATAAGTGCATTCGCCCAAACCAATGACCAGTACGAAGCTGCCATGAAAAAAAATGTTCCCATTTTTGACACTTCGGAAAATCTATTTGTCCTGGAAACTTTATCGAATAATTTTGACCGAATTGCTTCGGTAACAAAAGACCAGTGGTTGCCCTATTATTATGCGTCTCTCGCCAGGGTGCGTACGGCTTTTATGCAGCAGGATAAAAGTAAAATAGATCCAATCGTTGATCAGGCAGAAGCGCTTGAGAAAAAAGCAGCCGCATTGAATCCCGATCAGGCAGAAATATTATGCCTGAAATCACTCATTGCTTCTGCTCGTATTGCGGTAGATCCTCAGACACGTGGTATGCAATATGGGCCTGAAGCAGGACAGTTGCTGCAACAAGCTCAATCCATTGCCCCGAATAATCCGCGGGTAACTTTGCTTTTAGGTCAAAATGCATTTTATACACCTGCACAATGGGGTGGCGGAAAAGATAAAGCAAAACCCTTACTGGAAAAAGCTATCCAACAATTTTCAACTTTTAAGTCTGCTACCGATATTTCCCCGAATTGGGGCAAAGGATTGGCAGAATATTTATTGGCGCAGTGCAATAAATAATCAACCTGCCTTCGATACCCGGTATCAGGATAAAACTGATATCTCCCTGGAAATGCGTACGCTTTAAGTGCGTGTATCCCAAAATTTCACAATCGGTTACTATCGGTGTAAGACAGATGAAGCAATCTTCATTGAACAAATGTGTTCACCTGAGGCGTCGTTATGTCCAGTCCTCCAGTCTGATCTTTTTGAATATTAGCAAAGAATTGCATTTATTTTATTCTTTGTTCTTTTTGCCCAGAAAAACAAAAAGTCAAGAAAAATAATGATTATCCGCTATTATACAAGATGACAATTAATCGGTGATTTTCTTACAAATTGAATAGGTGTTACTTTTCCCATGATGGAAAAGTAACCAAAAGATCTAGAAAAATCAAAGCTTCCACCCGCAAAGCCCACCGCACGGCCCGCTGATTTTTCTGGCCAACGCTTCCTTGATTAGTATTAAAAAAATGTGAGGTTGTTCGAACTTAACCATCTCCTCCTTGGTCCCGGGTATTGAAACCCCCACTTATAAAGATGCGAAAATTGGGATACACCGGCTTTAAGTACGCTTTTACCAGGGCGTGGATAGGGCTTTGAAAGCAATATCCCCCTTCATTCTTTGACTAGCATAAAAAACCCCCTCCGGGATTGGAGAGGGTTTGCTTCTATAATATCATTTGTTTACTGTCCGCTTTTCTTCTTAGCCTCTTCATATTTTTTCAACTTGGCTTCATACGCCTTCATCTGTTGAATGTAATTCAGCACCTGGGTGGCAGTTGAATTACCGGGATTAATCTGAAGCGCTTTATTACAGAGAGCAGTCGCCTTTTCATAATCTTTCGCCTGCGCGGCTTTATATCCCTGGTTGGCAAATACGTTGGCGGCCACCGTACTTTGAGGATTTACCCCTAACAGTTTCTGCAAGGCTTCATTCAGCTTATCCTCCTGCCCCTGCGTAGCATAACAACCCGCCTCGTAAGAATAAATAACCTCCAGCACTGCTTTTTTATCGGCGCTTTTCAATTCATCCGGCTTCAACATGCTGATATACTTATTAAACGCCGGGATAGCAGTCCCTTTGTAAGCGGTATCCTGTGTCTTTTGTATTGTTCCGATATAATAAAGTCCGGACGGCTGATCAGGGTATCTCTTGGTAAACGCCTGCCATGTTTCCAATGCCTTGTCATAAGACCCAAGGCCTTTTACCGCAGCGCCATATTCTGTAAATGCGCGATAATAATAATCTGCCATACTAAGTTGAGAAGTATCGGCAACTTTAAATAATTTATCATACCACAGATTAGCCGCTTTAAAGTTTTGTTCGCCAGATAATTTCTTGGCTTCATCCCTTATAAACTCAAGATTAGTGGAAGTGTCTGTATTCACGAATTTATTCAGATAAACTAATTGCAGGGAATCCTGATCTAGCTTTCCTAACACATCAGCATAAAATTTATAATCCTGAGGCAGCACTTTATCCGGATCCTGCAGCTTAAAATAAGTATCCATATTCTTTTTTGCATCCAGAGAATCACCTTCAGACAAGTCGCTGTATGCAATCAATTTATAAAGACGTGTTTTAGTGGCTGCGCTCACCGGCTGGTTCATTAAATCATTGGCCTGCTCTACCGCCTGCTTAAAATTCCCCTGCAAATAAAGGATATCCACCAAATTTACCTTTGCATTTAAAGGATCATCAGACAATGCCATATATTTATTCAAATACTCCTGAGCCTTATTGAGATCGCGATAACGATAATAAGTGCCCAATTGATAAAATGCCGGTGCATAACCCGGATCAGCGGCTACAGCATTGTTCCAGTCCTGAAGCGCCAGGCTGTCCTGTCTTGCGCGGTCCCAGAGGTCTCCCTCCGCATTAAAGGCCGCTGCATATTTCGGATCTTTGCTTTGAGCCGTTTCAAAATTAGTGGCTGCTTTACCTCCGCCATCAGGTAAATTGGAATACACATTTCCTATGGCAGTATAATCTTCTGCAGTCAGTTCATATCTGCGGTTCTTGCGATCATTTTTAAATTGCTCTACCAGATCCAATGCATACTGGGCGTCTGCCTTGGGCGATAAAGCTGTTGCCTGTAAAATAGCGCGTACCACGTCAAAATCCCTGCCCTTTGATAAGTCCCATGCTTTCTGAAAGGCCTGTTTGGCTTCCGTATAATTTTTATCCACTACAATAGCTATTCTTCCCATACCCACATAATTCAATGCAGCATTCGGATCAACCTGTAATCCTTTTTGAAAATCAGCCTTTGCGGCAGTATTATCGTCCAACCCCATATCAGCCAATCCCAAATAATAGTAAGTGGCGGCATCCGGTTTAGAAGAAACCAGTTGTTGCAGGCTCTTTTTCGCCGTCTGATAACGCTGATAATACAAATCTTTCTGGGCCTCGCTTAATGACTGAGAAAAAACAGCCTGCACTGTAAGCAACAGCAATGCAGCCAGCATACACATCTTTGTTTTCATTGTTCTCATTTTTTTGTTTTGTTTAAGTTTATTCAATAGTTGCTTGTTGTATTTGAATGTTCAGATTTAAAGGATATAACCTTTCCTTCCCAATAATCATTTGTCCTTTATTTCCACCTAAGAAATTTGCAAAACCCGTGCCTAAGCCAAAGTAGGGTTGACGCAATATAAAATAAACCGTGCGTGTGAGCGGATAACTGCGAAACGCAATATAAGCCTGATAGGGCTTAAAGTAATAAGTGATATACTGCGGATCGAGAGGATTAAATCCGGGATTCCTGCTCAGATAATTATAGGTGGAATCTCCCATAATACCGACTACTCTTATCTTTTGTAAAAAACTAAGACCGGTGGAATCAAAAGGATTAGAGACCCAGCTTACCCCTATGACACCCAGTGCATTCTTATGCTGTGATACATAATCCACCACATTGGCGCAACCATTGGCCGCCATCGCATAAGAAGGTAACGGCCGGCCATGATTAACAGAATCTATTACAAACCTGACCAGGCTCGAATTTTGTTCATCGAAAACTAAACTGTATCCTTTAGAACTATCTTTCCCGTCCATAATATTTCTTATCTCATGCATCGTCATTAAGGTATCCGTATTGGAAGGATTCACAATTAAAGCCACCGCATCCCTGGCTATCGGCTTGCTTTTGACCGGCATTTTTATTTCTTTGAAATATTTCGCTTCATCAGGATTCAATTCACGTGTCACAATGATCAATGAGGCGCTGTCGTTAATTAAATCTTTAAAACAACTCCCTTCAGATTTATATTCCGCCATAATATGTGCTTTCGGGTTCAGCGCCTGGAAAACGCTGATCTCCGTATCTATCAGAGGCTGAAACGATTCATCCACACTGATATGAATAGTACCGGAATCGGGAGTATCGGCAGTCGTTTCCTTTTTATTATTGCAACTCCATCCTGCCACAAGGAAAAGTAAGATAATATAGAATGCCTGTTTTTTCATTGTCTCAAAAAATATGTTTTATGCCTCTGAATATCCTGAACAATCCGTAAAGGATCAGTAAAAGGGCCAGTGACCACATAAAGGTCATGGAAATAGGTACCCTGAAATCAATCCCTAATTTTTTTGCCATAATCACCAGCACACCGCACGCAATATATAACAGCCCCATAGCTATGTCAAAAATCATCCTGAACTGCACATAGGATTTATTTTGCCTGTTCCTCTCCTGAATATTCATAAATACCTTTGTCCCTTAAGCGTCGCAATGTTACAAAAAATTTATTTTCTTTTCCAAAAAATGCCGCTTTATTACTTTTCCCTTCCCAAATACTTATTTTTTTGTTATTTCGTCCTTTTCTTAAAAACAGGCGATAAATGACCTTGTTTATATGATATGATGTAAGATTTGTTAAATTTCCATAAACAGAAAGGTATGAAAATATTGATGGTATGCTTAGGTAATATCTGCCGTTCTCCACTCGCAGAGGGTATTTTAAAGAAAAAAATCAGGGAAAACCATTTCGATTGGGAAGTGGACAGCGCCGGCACAGAATCTTACCATACCGGCGAAACCCCTCATCCGCTTTCACAAAAAACAGCTTTGCAGCATGGTGTTGATATATCACTCCACCGGGCAAGGCGTTTTACAAAAAGTGACCTGGAGAAGTTTGATAAAATATATGCCATGGCAAAAGATGCGTATAAGGAAATGGAATCTATAGCGGGGAAAAATACATATATGAAGAAAGTAGATCTGCTTATGAATGAAGTGTCACCCGGCAAGGACCTTTCAGTTCCCGACCCATGGTATGGCGGCCGGGAAGAGTTTCAGCAGGCTTACAAATTAATAGATGCAGCCTGCGATCAGATTATTTTCAAATACGGAAGCAAAAATACCTTCCGCACCTAAGAATGACTTAACAGGAAAAGCGGTTGAGCTTAGTAAGACCACAGGTTTTGTTCATAATTAAAGATCTGGTTTCGAACGGCGCGACCTTCCAGCAAACGTTTCACGCCATCTTCCAGGGTATTTCCGGGTATCATATCTTTGATGCTCCGGTCTAAAGGATTGTCTTCCTTGATAATATAGCTGGAGAAAAACCTTTCTTCAAACAGGTCTTCCCAGCTCATGTGCTGGTAAAAGTTTCTGGCATTAAATACATTATATCTCGCCAGTACAGCCCTCATATCAGGATAGTACAGCCAGAACATAGGGGCGTTGGCAGTACGAACGCTTCCGTCCTGGTTATAAATAGTCTGCAGAGGCGCCAGTCCGATAATGCGGCAATATAATGTGGAAGTCCCTTTATCAAAAACCCAGTCTTCTTTTAATTCGTAGCGTTGCACCGCGTTGGGATCAAAATCATTGGAAATAGTCGTATCATGCTCCAGTCCCGTTACAGGGTCCGTGATACGAATAGTATAAGGTTTACCATGTATAAGCTGTCCTACCTGTTCAGTACTCAACGGAGTGGTAAAACGATCATCAATAGGGCTAAAAGCCACCACACTGTCTTTAAGGATAGCCTGCAATATAATATTGATCAGCGTCATGCTGTTCCCATTCTGATCATAGCCCGGGTAACGGAAGGGAAGATTCATTTTTTGACGGGTGTCAATCACCGCCCAAACCCGTTTCCCCCACATCGCATCGTCGGGTCGAATATACTGGTAAGTTAAGGGTGTCCTGAAATCATTGGTATCCAGAGGAACTGCCATGTCATTTCTTAAAGACGGCCTGACAGAATCAATACCAAATACATTGTCGGCGCGTAATGAAACCTGGCCGACTCCCTGCGGGGTCACGTTTCCGGTATAGGTTCCCTGTGGAGGAGGTGCAGGAGGAGTAACCGCATTGCCTGTGGCAGGATTTACTACCTGATTAGTTTGAGGGGTGGATTTTCTCAAACGTGTATTTACCTGGGCAAAAACACTTCCTCCGAGCATTAAGGTTGCAACTAACAACCACGCTGCCTTTATGTTCATTACCTTTTTCATCCGTTTATTTATTTATTGCACTTAATGGCCGGATGGAACCTCGCAAATAAGCATTCCTCCGTATGTTAACGATTTACCCTGCTCGGTTTCATCCGTTTAATTTTATGTTTCTCAAAAGCTTCAGGACCTCACGGTTTAAGTTTTATCTCCGGATATCAGTATAAGTTAAAAAATATCGAGGGTAAACTACGTATGGTCCCATCGGGGGCTTTGGCACGAATGTCATCCACAAACACCCTGGTCCCAGGCCTACAACGCTGCATCAACTGTTTTATTGCGGGTGTAAAATAGGCTGAATTGGAAGACTCCTGAATATAATTATCAAATCCTGTTCCTTCAAAAGCTATGGTAAAATGAGTAATCGGGAATTTCAGGTCAAAATAGAAGTTTTCCAATACTGCCTGTACCCCCTCCTGAACGCGGAATACCGCTGATTGCATCCTGCCTCCTTTGTTGCCGCCAACCTCTGCCACCGGATCAGGCACACGCATCACACGGAATTTCATGGCGCCAAAATTCATGGCTTTTCCACCCACTGTTCCGGAAACATTTACATTAGCATTACCTACTGTAGTAACCCTGGCAACATATTCCCCATTCCCCGCCTTAGTGAGTGAACCCTGGGAGATGGAAGCGGAGAGATTTTCAGAAGGAACCCCCGATTCGGCAATGCTTATCGGGTTTTCCACCCCTATAAACAGCACGTTCATTTTAGTGGCAGATACCGAAAGAGAAGGCGCACCCACCATATAGGAGCCGGTGGCAGTAAACGGCTTCATAACTCCATTTTTGTCTTTCAGGCTCACCACCACATTATAAGTATGCTCTCCTATTCCTGCACCGGTCGTGGTATAGGTTCCTATTCCATTTTGAACCGGAACGGATTGCCCATCTACCGTAATGGAAGGATTTACAGTGGCACTGTAAGCGCCCAGCATAATTTGTGCCTGGTATTGCTGTCCCTGCATAATATATCCCGAGTTGGCAGAAACCAATGGTTTGTAGGTATCTAAAGTGAACTGCTGAGCGTTAATCTTGCCATACAGATAATCAATGATCTGCGCTTCCGCATTTTTCACATCATTCTGGAATTTACTCAAAATAGTAACCGCTGCAATGGTAGGAACCATGTCAAACGTAGAAACAGTCCATGACTTTTTACCAGCATTACTGGGTGTTTCCAGTGTTAACGGAAAACTTTTAGCTTCAAAGACTCTTTGATCCGGGGGATAAAAACCGAGAAGGCTGGCTCTTAATTCTTCTAATCTGGCTTTCAGCTTAGGCCCGTTTTTCTGGTTTTCCATGACGCGGGGAGCTGCATCCAGATCATCCATCTTTTTGATATTACCGCTGTCATCCCTGCCACCGCTTTGCACGATGATCACATTTTTGAGGCTATCAATATAGGTATTCATAGCATCGCACTGAGCTTTCACCTGTTCAGCCTGGGCTTTCAACGGACCCACTTTCGCCGGGTCCTGCTGCATTTGCTTGGCAAACTGTTCGTAAATAAGCGTATTCTTTTGATCAATGGATTCATTGGATTGATGAATACTTTTATTCACAGTTTTAAAAGCATTTAATATTTCTGCCGAAACATTTAACGCCAGCATAGCGGTCAACACAATATAGAGCAGGTTGATCATCTTTTGCCTTGGCGGCTTGGGCAATGACAGAGACATAGTTTCTTTAACTTTATATTTTCAAAAAGGGTTTCCCGCCGGACGGTGAAAAACTCTTTATTTTAGGTGATTTAATTACGTTATTTACATCAATGCCTGCTTCCCTGCATAGCGGAAAGCATATTACCGTATACAGCATTCAAATTGCTCAGATTCTTTGCCAATAAAGCCACTTGTTCCTGAGTTTTCCTGGAATCCTCTATAGTGCCTGCCATAGACTGGGAGGCGGCAGACAGATTGGAATAAAAATGATTCATAGCTTTCAGATGATTGTTTGTATCCTGCAACTCCAATTCATATATGGCGTTCAGGGACGCCAGGTTCTTAGTCATTTGCTGAATTTGACTATGAAACTCATGGGTTGACTGGGCAGAATTATTGAATGATGCCACTGCATTGGCAGCATTGCTATACACATCTCTCATCTTTACCAAAGCGGCCGACGCTTCTCTGGTATGCTGGGTGTATTCTCCTGTGACTGTCACTACATCCGCTACGTCGCTCATTTTTTCCACGGTAGTGCCCAATCGCTGAAAATTATCACTCAGCCGTTTCAAATTAGCCGGAGTCACATCCGCTTCCTGCAGCATTTTATCCATTTCGTTTAATGCCGGATTACGTGCATGTCCGTTAGCGGGCAGATTGAGAAACGTTGGTTTGAACTTGCTTCCGGTTCGTTTTTCCTCTTCTTCAGGGGAGACATTAATATCGGGGAAAAATCTTTCCCAGTAATAATTCTCCTCTGCGGGCTGAAATGCCATCAGGACGAACACAAAGGTTTCACACAGCATTCCCACTTCCAGTGCGCGTCCCATGGCTCCTCCCCAGTGTTCTATTTTGGCAAGAGCGCCAAAAATAACCACTGCCGCACCCACGCTGAAAATTACATTCAGGACAGCTCTTGCTTTTTTTGTTTTAAGACTAAATGCCATAATACTAGTTTGAATTTTTTACAATGGTGTTTATGCTTTTGTTTATTATAAAATAATTAAATTTATAAAACCTGCGATTATAACCTGGTCTTATTAAAATCGTTCTTGGAACGGCCTAAGAAGGTAATTACACAACGAAATCCGATATAAGATTTGGCAGAATCCTGATATTCGTAGGAACGTGTACTGACCTGCAGAAAATAACCGATATCTTTCCATGAGCCGCCACGAACGACTTTGCGTTTCATTCTTAGAGGAGCATTGTCGGGAGCGTTGATCTCTATGCTGGGGTTCAGATCCATTTCAAATGTATAAGCATCCCCGAAATATGCGGAAGAAGTCCATTCCGATACATTACCTGCCATGTTATACAAGCCGTAATCGTTGGGCCAGTAAGCATCCACCCGAACCGGGTACACACCGCCGTCATCCGCATAATCACCCCTTCCGGGCTTAAAGTTAGCTAAGAGGCAACCCTTTTTATTACGAAGATAAGGTCCGCCCCAGGGATAGGGCGCCTGCGAACGTCCCCCGCGGGCCGCATATTCCCATTCTGCTTCTGTCGGTAAACGAAATTCTCCTTCTGTATAAAGACCTTTGGATGTCCTGTAATCAGTCCAGAGACGGGTACGCCATACACAAAAAGCACTCGCCTGTTCCCAGTTAACTCCCACGACCGGGTAGTTATCGAATGCCGGATGCCAGAAATACATTCGGGCCATCGGATCATTATAGGAATAAGTAAATTCACGGATCCAGCAAAGCGTATCAGGATAAACAGGAACATCTTTTTTCACAATAAAATAGGAACGGGGATGCTGTCCCTTATCCATAGCTGCAGCTTTCAAGTCGTAAGTTTCTGCGTGATAAACAAGCTTGCGAACATCAATATCTTTCTGCCCCCAGATCCGGTCCTGTGGCGCATAGATCATGGGATCCAATTTTTCAATAGTAGCCGGATCGTTCCAATTGATCTTTGCTTTCCAGTCAACGTATTCCTCTCCATTTACATTCTTTACCTGTCCCAATAATTTATGTGCTATCGAATCTCTCACCCAATATACAAACTGACGATATTCGTTATTACTGATCTCGGTCGCATCCATATAAAATCCTTGCACAGTCACCACCTTGTTGGGGGCGGTAAAGGTAGAAGTAATATCCTCGTCGCTGGCTCCCATGTGGTAGGATCCGGAAGGCACATAGACCATTCCATAAGGCTGAGGCGGCTTGAATCTGGGACGGTTGGGTACGCCAGTCAATTGTCCCTGAGCATGGCGGAAAGCATTGTTCCCACACCCTGCCAGCATTACAACCGCAATAACAAAAGTTGAGGCTTTTAGTAGATGGAGTCTCATTAGGATACGTTTCATGACGTTATGCACAGAGCAAATATATATATTTTAAACAAGTGAGTTATCTTTTTTTGCTTTTCAGACACCCCGGCATTTTTCCGGCAACTTTACTTAACGCATAGTCGTACCGATTTATTGCAATATATTGCTTTGACAAAAGCCCCAAAAATAAAGCTCTTTTTCTAAGAACAAAAGAACTTTTTTAAATTCCCTTTGCAAATACCCCATTCGTTCCCGCTAAGGGAAAATGCCCAGTTGAGCGTATGCCTCTGCTACTTTATTGATAGCGCAAACATAGGCCCCGGTGCGCATGTGCCTGACCTCTTTGTTCTGATTCATGATCTCGGTGATCTCATTGACAGCCTGGATCATGGTTTCCTCCAGCCCCGAATAAACAAGATCTACTTCATCGGCGCCATGCTGGATAAATTTCCGCTCTGTATCATTTACCCTTTTACCGGTCAATTCTTCTATTTGGGCTAAAATATGGTGATTCATATTTTCACTGAAACGCTTTTCCATTCTGCCATAACGGACATGACTGAGATTTTTCAGCCATTCAAAATAGGAGACAGTCACACCGCCTGCATTGAGGAACATGTCGGGCACGATGATTACATCCTTTTGATTCAGGATCTCGTCAGCTTCCGGGGTCACAGGTCCGTTGGCAGCTTCCCCAATTACTTTTGCTTTAATACGCGAAGCATTATGGATATCTATTTGTCTCTCCAGAGCGGCAGGTATCAATACATCGCACTCCAACTCAAGTCCGTCCATATTTTTTTTCAACGTTTTGGAACCGGGAAATCCCTTAATGGAGCCCGTTTCCTTTTTAAACTTAACCACTTCTTCAGGATTGAGTCCTTTCGGATTATAAATGGCTGCATCCCATTCAATCAGGCATATGATGATGGCTCCCGCTTCGTAAAAATATCTGGCGGCATTAGAACCCACATTTCCTAAGCCCTGAACTATCACTGTTTTACCTCCCAGGCCGGGGGTTAGCCCAACCTTTTTCATTTCTTCCTTCCTGGACAAGATCTCCCGTAACCCGTAAAAGACACCGAGGCCGGTAGCTTCTGTTCTGCCCCGGACACCTCCCTGGGAAACGGGCTTGCCGGTCACGCAGCCTAATCCGTCTATTTCTCCCGGACGCAGGCTCAAATAAGTATCTAATATCCAGCTCATTTCTCTGGCACTGGTTCCATAGTCGGGGGCAGGCACATCCACACCCGGGCCGATGAAATTCTTTTTTACCAATTCAGAGGTGTACCGACGTGTAATTTTTTCTAATTCATACGGGGTGTAATTTCTCGGATTAATCTTAATACCGCCTTTGGCGCCGCCAAAAGGCACGTTCACAATAGCGCATTTATAAGTCATCAGGGCCGCCAGCGCCATCACTTCATCCTGATCCACTTCTTCACTGAAACGTACCCCGCCCTTGCAGGGTAATTTATGATGAGAATGTTGCGCGCGGTAAGCTTCTATAACCTGGACCTCCTTGCCTACCCGCACCGGAAACTTCATCCGGTACACTGAGTTACATGCTTTAATTTGCTCTAAAATTCCTCTCTCCCATTTAGTAAAACGGGCTGCTTCGTCAAAGCTCCTCTCCACATTTTGGAAAAAGCTGTAAGGAGCCACTTCTGCTGTAGTGATCATAACCTTATGATTTTAATTAATGGAAATTGTTTTGGTGTATAAAATCGGACTTAATTAAGACTAAGAATTATTTTCTTTCCGCTCAAGTTTGCGGATACGTCTTTCCATACGGAAAAGAAAAAGAAGGATACCAATGAAGATAACTACCAGCACTGCCACTACCACATAAATTTTCCCATCCCTGACCATATCCGTATCCATTACCGGCCCTTGGGCGAATACCGGTTGGATAGTCGAAAAGAGCAATGCAAATAACCAGCCGCTAAAAAAATATATTTTACGCATGAAGTAATTTTTTTAATTCTATCCGTTTCATTCTCACTCTCAGATTCAGCAGCCAGACTGCCAGCAATATCCAGCCGGCAACTGCGGGGTAAAATACGACGCGCAGGTGGCTGTCCAAATCGTAACTGTTAAAACCCGGATTACCGCCATTCCCGGGATGAAGGCTGTCTGTCATCCTTGGAATAACAAAAAGTATGGGAATAATGATCACAAAAGCAAATACATTGTAAACGGCTGATACACGGGCCTTTTTATCAATATCCGTAAATGAATTCCTCAATACAAAATAGGCCATATACACCAGCCACGCAATAGCGGCACACAGCTCTTTCGGATCATTGCTCCAAAAAGAACCCCAGGTAAATCTTGCCCAGACAGATCCCGTGATCAGTCCCAGCGTACCAAAGAGTAATCCTACATTGGCAGCCTCGCAAGCCACAATATCATGCTCGTGACTGGAACTGCCCAAATATTTGATGGAATATATAAAGGATACGAAAAAGATAAGCAACATGCTGAACCACATGGTCACATGGAAGTATAAATTGCGGATGGTTTCGTGTAAAATACTCAACGCCGGCACCGGCATCAGGAAGCCGCCAATAATAGTATAAAGTAACAGAACGATGCAGGCTATTTTCCACCAATATCTTTTCAGCCATCTGTCGTCATCTTTAACTCTCTTCGGGAAAGTCTCTGCGGATACATCCGGCACAGCGGTCAGATTGAACTTTTCCCTTTCTTCCTGTTCTTTAAAATTTAATTCGTTCGGTTTCATGCACGCAAACGGCTTTTTGCTTCATAAAGTAGATTGCAAATCTACATGATATTTGACAATTTTATCTTTTTCGGGCTAAAAAGATAAAATCAGCTTTTCCATAGAAAAGGGAATAAAACTAATGATAAAGCGATCACTAAGATATCCAGACCTGTCAGCATCAGAATCATTCTCCCGAGCCCCGGCTGATATACATCTATGAAAGCCGTTTTAGTCACATTCACTAAAAGCAATAAAACCGGAATTACCAATGGGAATCCCATAATAGCCATCAGTGCGGCATTTTGACCCGCCCTGGCCGCAATCGCGGATAACATGGTGAAGATCAACGCCAGGCTCATACCGCCCAGGCAAACCATCCCAGCATAAAACAACCCGTTGATCACGGGGTTTCCCAGTAAAACAGCATATAAGATCAGGCTTATGATACTGAGGATACACATCAAAATAACATTATAGATCAGCTTGGCAATAATAAATTCTCTTGGCCCTGCCAAAGAATAGAAATAAAGCATGCGGCCCTGGCCTTCCTGCAGGAAACTTCTGGCAACCGTATTTACCGTAATAAATAGTTGTACTATCCAAAACAACGCATTCCATACATGGGATTCGGGGGTATGCACAGCAATGTATATCACAAAAATGGTGGAAATCACATAAAGTAAAATACCATACAGCGCATATTTCTGACGCCATTCCAGCTTCAGCTCTTTGCCCGCTAATAATATAATCTGTCGGAACGATGAAGTCATGAAGTGACAAAGATAGAGAAAGGGAGGGTATATGGTTGCATTGTTATATTGTTATATTGTTATATTGCCGTATTGTTATATTGATGTATTGTTATATTGATGTTAGTGCTACAGTGTTTTAGTATTGGGCTGTTTTATCGTGGGAATCCTAAATAGCTGATAAAACGAGCATCTGAAAGCCGGTTACAGGAAAAGATCAGAGAACAAATTACTCCAATATTTTGAATTTCCAGAGGAATAGGTTATTTTTCGCCCGAAATTATTTTAATATATGCCTGTTTCCCGAAGAAAGGTGATTAAGAAAATTATGTTAGGTTCTGCTGTGGCGGGCATAGCTCCGTCCGTATTGGCTTCCGCAAAATCTAAAAATAACACGGTGACCGTATTAAGAAATAACATTCATCAATCTGCCTGTTATTGGTGTTATCAAAGCATTCCTTTGGATGATTTCTGCGCAGGATTGCGGGAGATAGGACTTACTGCCATTGATTTGCTGCAGCCGGAACAATTTCCCGTGGCCCAAAAACATGGCTTATACTGTCCGATGTGCTATGGCGGCGACTCGGGCATTTACAAAGGATGGAGCCAGGGTCAGTACCATGAAACGATGATCAGGAATTATACCGACAAAATCCCTGTGGTTGCCAAAGCCGGGTTCAGAAATGTAATCTGTTTTTCGGGGATCAGGAATGGAATGGATGATGAAACAGGCCTGAGAAATTGTGTGAAAGGATTGAAAAAGATTTTGCCTGTTGCGGAAAGAAATAATGTGATTATGGTGATGGAGCTGTTGAACAGCAAGATTGATCATCATGATTACATGTGCGATCATACTGCCTGGGGTGTGGAACTGTGCAAGCGTCTGGATTCTGAAAATTTCAAGCTGCTCTATGATATTTATCACATGCAGATCATGGAGGGAGATATTATCAGGACCATTACAGAAAATCATCAGTATATTGCCCATTATCATACCGGAGGGGTGCCGGGAAGACATGAAATAGATAATTCGCAGGAATTATTTTATCCTGCTGTTATGAGAGCTATATTAAAAACCGGTTTTACCGGGCACGTAGCGCAGGAATTTGTGCCTACTCCCAAAGATAATGCAGGTAAGCTGGAGGCTTTGGAGAAATGCGTAAAGATCTGCGATGTGTGATCTGTGATCTGGGTTGAGCATGAAATATTGAATATTGAGCATTCAATGCTGTTTAAATGACGATTTTTGATTTAAAGTACTAAAAAATTAAAATATGGACAGACGTGATGCCGTTAAAAGTGTGGCCATCCTGATGGGGGGGGTACTTTCCGCTTCCACACTCAGCGTGATGCTTGACAGTTGTAATACCACTTTAAAAGAAGGCAACGGAATTAATTTTACGGATGACGAAAAGAAGATGGTAACCCGTATGGCAGATATTATCATCCCAAAAACTGACACTCCCGGGGCAGTAGATGCGGGAGTACCGGCCTTTATCGTCATGATGATGCAGGAATGTTATCCGGGTGCAGACCAGCAACAATTCCATGCCGGACTGGCTGCTTTTGACAAATTATGTAGAGATCAATACAAAGATCATTTCCTGAAGCTTTCTTCCGATAAACAGGAGACTGCCATAGCCGATCTGGATAAAATGGTTTTAGATAAAAAAGAACAGCAGGATAAGGACCTTACTTTTTACAGAAAGCTAAAGGAATTGACTTTATTAGGATTTTTCACCTCTGAACCAGGCGCTACGGAAACCTTGCGTTACGTGCAGATCCCCGGGCGTTATGACGGATGCGTGCCGTACCAGAAGGGGGAAAGGGCATGGGCAAGGTAAGAAAAGTTGGCAAAAGGCAAAAGATAGTTGGCAATGTGCAACCCCGAATATTCGGGATAGTTGGCAAAAAGTAATTGATTAAAAACAAGTTTATACCCTTTAAAAAATTGTGTTATGGCTGGAAATTTTCGCGAACTCACTGTTTATAAGAAATCCTTTGCTTTTGCTATTGAAATTTTTGAAATTACAAAGAAATTTTTCCATGGTAGAAAATCCAGAACAATATGGTCCAAGAAGAACAAAACCAGCATAGCGCCTTGCCAACTGTCCAGAGAATTCTGGATTGCCGACTGCCAATTTACTCTATTAGCTGAATAGTAAATAACAAGCTTTTTAAAATAATCTTATAAGAAAGAAACCATGAACCTGAATACTAAATCAACAGCGCAAAACACGTTTGACGCGATCGTGATCGGTTCCGGACTTAGCGGAGGCTGGGCAGCGAAAGAACTGACTGAAAAAGGGCTTACTGTCTTAATGCTGGAACGCGGACATCAGCTTATTCATATTACCGGTTATAAAACGGCTATGATGAAACCCTGGCAATTTAAGCATCGCGGCCGCATTACGGAGGAACAACGGAAAAGCCACGAATTTCTTAGTCGTGATTATCCCTACGGTGAAGACAATGCCAGCTATTGGTTTAAAGATTCAGATGCGCCTTATGAAGAAGTAAAAAAGTTTGATTGGTTTCGTCCGGATATTGTGGGAGGAAAATCCATCATGTGGGGCCGGCAAAGCTATCGCTGGAGCGATCAGGATTTTGGAGCCAACGCCAAAGACGGCCATGGTATAGACTGGCCGATCCGTTATAAAGATATTGAACCCTGGTATGCCTATGTGGAGGAATTTGCAGGTATCAGCGGACAAAAAGAAGGATATGCCCCTTTACCCGACAGTGTATTTATGCCTCCTATGGAAATGAACTGCGTGGAGATAGCAGTTAAAAAAGGGATCGAATCCAATTTTAAGAATCGTCTCATGACCATAGGTCGCACGGCTAATATTACGGTTCGTCATAATGGCAGGGGGCCTTGCCAGTACCGTAACCTATGCAGCCGGGGATGTCCTTTCGGCGCTTATTTCAGCACCCAATCCACTACTTTGCCTCCCGCCATGGCCACCGGCAGACTCACCGTGCAGCCCGATTCCATTGTAACTGAAGTGACGTATGATAAAGACAAGCAACGGGCTACCGGAGTAAAGGTGATGGATTCCAATACTATGCAGGAGAGTGAATATTTTTCCAAGATTATTTTTGTAAATGCTTCCACAGTCGGGACTGCCTTTATTTTACTGAATTCTGTTTCAGACCGCTTTCCTAACGGTTTAGGTAATGACAGTGGAGTAGTCGGCCGTTACCTGATGGATCATCAATTCCGTTATGGTGCAGCAGGCGAAGCGGAAGGCTTTGATGATAAATATTACTTCGGGCGCCGGGCAAACGGCATTTATATTCCGCGTTACCGCAATGTGGACCCGAAAGAAAAAAGAGAATATGTAAGAGGATTCGGTTATCAGGGGGGGGCATCCCGTGAAGGATGGCAACGGGGTATTGCAGAGATGGGTATAGGGAAAGATTTCAAGAAAATGCTTTCCCAGCCGGGTATGTGGGAAATGGGTTTAGGCGCTTTTGGCGAATGCCTTCCTTATTATGAAAACAGGATGTATTTAGACCATAGTAAAAAGGATAAATGGGGATTGCCTTCTGTCGTATTCGATTGCGGGTTTAAAGAAAATGAGGAGAAAATGAGAAAAGACATGGTCAATGATGCGGCGGAAATGCTGGAAGCTGCAGGCATAAAAAATGTAAAGACTTTCACTGACGGATCCACACCGGGTCAGGCTATTCATGAAATGGGAACGGCCCGTATGGGTAATGATCCCAAACAATCCGTGCTTAATAAATGGAACCAGATGCATGCGGTGAAAAATGTGTTTGTCACAGACGGCAGTTGTATGGACAGCACTGCCTGCCAGAACCCATCGCTTACTTTTATGGCATTGACAGCACGGGCTTGTGATTACGCTGTAAAAGAGTTGAAGAAAATGAATATCTGAGGTTAACGGTTTCAGGTTTGGGGTTTGGGTTCCGGGTTCAGGGTTCCGGGTTTCAAGTTCCAAGTTCCAAGTTTGGGGTTTGATCACATATTCCTTCTGTATTGTCCACCCACTTCATATAGAGCGTGTGTGATTTGTCCTAAAGAACAATATTTCACAGTCTCCATTAATTCATTAAAGATGTTTTCATTCTTCACAGCTGTTTCCTGCAAACGCTTCAGCATTTGCTTGCTTTTATCAACATGGTGTTCCTGAAAAGCTTTTACACTGTTGATTTGCTCTTTCTTTTCCTGTTCCGTAGAACGGATAACCTCGGCAGGTAAAATGGTAGGTGAACCATTTTTATTCAGGAAAGTATTGACTCCGATCACAGGCAATTGGCCGCTGTTCTTCAAGGATTCATAATACAGGCTTTCTTCCTGTATTTTATTGCGCTGATACATCCTTTCCATTGCTCCCAATACCCCCCCTCTTTCTGAAATACGATTAAATTCAGACAATACAGCTTCTTCCACCAGATCCGTTAACTCTTCGATCAGGAAAGATCCCTGATTAGGGTTTTCATTTTTTGCGGTGCCTAATTCATGATTAATAATCAACTGAATGGCCATGGCACGGCGCACACTTTCTTCGGTAGGCGTAGTGATGGCCTCATCATAGGCATTTGTATGAAGTGAGTTACAATTATCATAAATAGCATATAAGGCCTGCAAAGCAGTACGGATATCATTAAAATCAATCTCCTGCGCATGCAGGCTTCTGCCGCTGGTTTGAATATGATACTTTAATTTCTGGGACCGTTCATTTCCACCATATTTATATTTCATGGCTCTTGCCCAGATCCGCCTGGCTACTCTTCCAATGACCGCATATTCGGGATCCATCCCATTACTGAAGAAGAAAGAGAGATTAGGTGCAAAATCATCAATATGCATGCCCCTGCTCAAATAATATTCCACATAAGTAAAGCCATTCGTCAAAGTAAAAGCCAATTGGGTAATTGGATTCGCGCCCGCTTCCGCAATATGATAACCGGAAATGCTGACAGAATAAAAATTCTGCACCTTGTTTTTAATAAAATATTCCTGCACATCCCCCATCATTTTCAAAGCAAATTCCGTGGAAAAGATGCAGGTATTCTGTGCCTGGTCTTCTTTTAAAATATCTGCCTGCACGGTGCCGCGGACCACATTCAGCGCATGTATTTTAATTTTTTCATACACTTCTTTTTCCAATACTCCATCGCCGGATATACCCAACAATTTTAAGCCAAGCCCGTCATTGCCTTCGGGAAGGGCCTCCCCCCGACCCCCTCCAGAGGAGGGGGAACTGGAGAGGCTATATACCGGTTGTTTTTTGTCTTTAAATTTCTTTTTAATCTTTTTATTCACTTCATCCCACAAGCCGTTTTCTGAAATATATTTTTCACATTGCTGATCAATGGCAGCATTCATGAAAAAAGCAAGCAACATAGGCGCAGGTCCGTTGATGGTCATGCTTACCGAAGTCTTTGGATCGCAAAGATCAAAACCGCTGTATAATTTCTTTGCATCGTCCACGGTAGCGACACTTACTCCCGCATTTCCCACTTTCCCATAAATATCCGGACGACGATCGGGATCTTCTCCATACAAGGTTACACTGTCAAAGGCAGTGGATAAACGCTTGGCAGGCTGGTCTAAAGAAACGTAATGGAACCGTTTATTCGTCCTTTCAGGCGATCCTTCTCCCGCAAACATTCGCGTGGGATCCTCCCCTTCTCTTTTCAAAGGGAATACGCCTGCGGTATAAGGGAATTCTCCCGGTACATTTTCTTCCAACTGCCAGCGGAGAATATCTCCCCAATCATGAAATTTCGGCAGGGCTATTTTGGGAATACGTGTATGAGACAAACTTTCAATAAAGAGTGAGTGCTTTACTGTTTTATCCCGCACAGCATACTCGAGATTACCGGCTGCATACTTCTTTTGCACATTTTCCCACCGGGAAATCAGTTTTTTACAGGCAGGATCAAGTTGGGATTCAAACGATTCTTTAACCGGCTTCAGCTCTTTTAAAGGCTTTAATTTTTGAACGCCAGTGATCTGATACAATTTGCCCGCCACCTCGCACTGTTCTTTTATCCACTTCTTTCTCTCCTGAATAGTTTCCGTTATTTCTGCCAGATAACGTACCCGTCGCGGCGGAATGATCTGAGAGTTATTAATAGTATTATCAAGTGCATAATGCGGTATTTCCCCGAACTGCAGCTCCCGTTTTTCTTTGATCTTTCTCAACATCCATTCAAACAATTCATTCACTCCCTTATCGTTGAATTGGGAAGCAATCGTCCCCACGATGGGTAAGTCGGCATCCTTTGCCGTAAATAATAAACGATCTCTTTTATACTGTTTACGCACATCTTGCAGCGCATCCAATGCGCCTGCCTTATCAAATTTATTGATAGCGATCACATCGGCATAATCGAGCATGTTGATCTTTTCCAATTGTGTGGCAGCGCCGTATTCGGGGGTCATCACATACATGGATATATCACAATAATCTGTAATCGTGGTATCTCCCTGCCCGATTCCCGAACTTTCGAGGATGATCAGATCAAAGTCTGCAGCTTTACAGACTTCCAACGCATCTTTTACCGAGCTGCTCAATGCTTTATCGCTTTCACGCGTAGCCATGGAACGCATGTATGCACGCGGATGCGGAAGCGTATTCATACGAATACGGTCACCCAGCAGCGCCCCCCCCGTCCTTTTCCTGGAAGGATCTACAGAAATGATGGCCACCGTTTTATCTTCAAACTGATTTAAAAAGCGGCGAACTAATTCATCGGTAACGGTGGATTTGCCCGCGCCACCGGTACCGGTAATGCCGATAACGGCCTCCCCCCGGCCCCCTCCAAGAGAGGGGGAGAGCTGACGCTTGATGGTCGCTTTTCCCCCAGTCGGAGTTATGTAATCTTTATGATTTCGTAAATGTTCGAAAATGATTTTGAGCGTATCATCAGTCCTTTCCAAAATATCTTCATTGGAAAAACGCAGTACTTCAAAACCCAATTCAATAAGTCTGGAAGTTCTTACTTGATCATTTTCACTAATCTCAGGAAGTTGGTGAATACTACCGTCAATTTCTATGATAACACCTTTTTGTAAACAAACAAAATCAGCGATATATTTATCAATTATATGTTGCCGGCGAAATTTAAATCCTTCCTTCCTGTTTCTTAATTTTTCCCATAATAAGGATTCGGCTTTGGTTGGGCTCTTTCGATGCTTTAAGGCATATTCCTTTATTTGTTTATAATAAAACGGATCAGCTAATAAATAATCTTTTATGATCATGCTTTTCTTTGCATCTTTTTCATTCAAATCTTCCTGTTTAGCCAACGGATGAGCCAATCCATTCTCCGCATTAGTAATAGCTCGTGCAATAGCACTCACTCTCCCCCCTCCTCTGGAGGGGGCCAGGGGGAGGCTAAAATCGGACCGCTTAATGACATCTTCAATCATTCCCGTCAATCCCATCTTGCGCCCATCATCAGGGGAATAGATCCTTGTGATTCCATAATCTTCCAATTCCTTTATTTCTGACGGTAAAATGGTACCCCCACCCCCGCCGAATATCTTTATATGGCCACAACCCCTTTCCTGAAGCAAGTCATAGATGTATTTAAAAAACTCCATGTGTCCGCCCTGGTAAGAGGAAATGGCCATGCTTTGCACATCTTCTTCAATAGCCGTTTCCACCATATCGGCGGCAGAACGGTTATGACCCAGATGGATCACCTCTGCACCCTGCGACTGGAGAATACGGCGCATGATGTTAATGGCAGCGTCATGTCCGTCAAAAAGGGATGCGGCTGTTACAATACGGATCTTATTTTGAGGCTTGTAAGGCATATTCAATGCAAGTTACGGAAGATCAGGCATTACCATGCCGCTGGAAAGAAGCGTCAAAATATTTTTCAGATTATTAAAGAATAGCCGGATTACTGATAAACTTTTTTAAGAAATATAACAAATCTCTGAAAACTTGTTAATGAATGATTATCAGGAATTGTTCATAGTTGAATGTTGCTTTTGGGACCAAAAAACGTATTGTTTAGTTTGAGAAGCCAGGAAATAAGGAAGATTGAGTAAATGATAGGCTTTTTCCTCTGGAGTTACTGCTTCAGTGATGCTTAACTGCCCGGCATAAAAACGAATAGCGGTTGTATGCGGAGCCATATCCATATAAAGATGAAGTGATCGTAATTTGCCTTCTGCTCCGGATTTTACCTCTATTGGGATTAATTTGCCATCATAAGGAAGCACATAATCAACCTCAGCCGTGGATGTTTTCTTTTCCCTTACCCAAAAAGAGAGATCGCTTAATACTTTCGATTGTGTGGCGAGCAGTTCCTGACCTACTAAATGCTCTATCATAGTCCTCTGATAAACGGTATTTAAGTCTGCCGTTCGCAAAATATCCTTTTGAATACCTGCAAAATAGTTGAGCATACCCGTATTTAATACCATCAGACGGGGTGATTTTTTCAGATTTGGAAGCATGGGCAACTTTGCATTGGTGAGCGGATACAATAAATGAATAAGTAATGCCTTTTCTAATGAGCGCAACGCTTCCCCCACTTCCCGCAACCCATAATTCGAATTGCCAAATCCGTTAAATGCGATATGCTTACCTGCTTCTGCAAAGGAAGACCGTATGACATGCCTTATGACCTGAACCCGGGTAGCAGAAGCTGCATATTTTTCCACATCATCTATATACGAAGTAATCAAAGAGTCATAGATAGGCGATAGCGTCGTCAGGTCTTTATACTGTGCATAATGATTTACGATTTCCGGCATGCCGCCGATAAGCGCGTAGGTATGAAAAGATTGAACAGCTTATCCTGTGCAAATGGGGCCAGTGGAATACGCACTAATTGTTCAAGTGCTGCTGTTTTTCCCATCGCTTCTAAAAATTCGGGGAAAGAAACAGGTCTCATCACTTTATATTCTACTCTGCCTACCGGAAAATGTATGTTCTTATCAAATAAGGTTTCAAGCATGCTCCCAGTTGCAATAACAGGTATTTCAGGTTCCTGCTCATAAAAATATCTGAGCATATTCAGAGCCTCCGGCACTTCCTGTATTTCATCTATAAACAAAAGTGTTTTATCTTCTTTTTCTAACGTTTTATTTTATTGCAAAAAGTTTTCCGCAAACTGCTTAATAAGGGTAGTTTTACTCACTAGCCCTGCACCTCTGATTACCAATGGTTTTTGATGAGGAGCTTTTGCCCCCTGATCTAAAAATTAACTAACCTTATGACAGAAAGACAAAAAAATCACCTGCTCCTTTTCAGAAGCAGGTGTTGAAATTTTTCCTTTTGGAAAAAGGAACATAGGTTTATACGCTAAGCATCATACTGCACCATCACATTCGGTATTAAATGATTCCCATTCTCAACCAGTAATGAAAGAAATCTTTGAAAATATGATGTGTACACTAACCCGACTTTCATTATTTCAGCTATGTTGCCACGCAGCTGTTCCAGTTACGTGCCTTGTTCCTCCTCCCCAACCATAACTAAAGTGGAAAGTCTTCGTGGATGGATCATAATAATTCAATCCCGCATCCTGCACAATTGATACTGCACTGCTGGTAATCGTCAGCGAATTATCAGCATTTACTGTCACATTCATTGATGCTCCGAAAATCTGAGCTACACCCAAATTGCACTGGAAAGTAGTCGCATTGACAGTTGAAAAATGAATACCTGACTGGTTATAGGTACCTCCTGCAGAGGGATGCACCAACACTATGGAAACATTATAATATCCGTCATAGATATTTTTCAAGATCGTATTGACCATTAAATGATTCCAATTTTCGATAGGCAAGGAAGCTTTAACAATCGTAAAAGGTAGTACATAATCATGACCACCCTGTATCTTTCCGGTATTAATGGAAACCGTTGCATAGGCCAACCGCTGATTAGCGGGAACAGTCAGGTTAAGATTATTTACTGTATAGGTGCTATCCGGTAGCAATTCGTAATCGGTGCCATTATTAGAGTTGTACTGATCCATATAGGCAGTATCCAGACCCAATGTAGCAGTAACAGGAACTCCCAGCTTCTTCGGAGAAGCAACGTTTACATATATCGGATAGGTAACGGGAGTATCTGCCGCTACAAATGTAAAAGCCACCGGTGCATTACCATTAGCCGCCGCCAATGGCATATCAATAGAAGCACCCACTTTTGACAGGTCTGCATAATATTTGCTATTCTTCAGACACGAGCTGAAGGTCAGGAGGAAAAACACTCCCACAATAGCCATTATAAAATTTATTGATCGTTTCATATCTTCAGATTTTTAGAAATAAATGGTGAATCATTGTATTTAAATTATTGTGGCATCCAGAATATCTTATCATTGTAAGGATCAATAGCCTTACCGCCTGTCGCTTTGTTCAACTGATCCTGATTAGTGGAAAATTCCACATCAGGATAAAAGTAACGGTAAGGCATGTGTGGGCCTGCCAGCGGATGAGGGTTCGGGTTAAGAGAAGTATTGGCATAATTAGGTGCCGGAATTGGATATCCCGTACGGCGCCAGTCATTCCATGACTCTGCAACACTTATCCCATTCAATGCCGCCCATTTCTGCGTTAAGATAGCTTCTATCTGGGCATTTGGAGAGCTTGGCCAACTTACGTTGGTTACTCCTGTCTGATTATAATAATCTGCTGCTAATTGGTCTGAATTTTCCGAACTGCTGGAAACACCAAGGTATTCAAAGGAAGCTGTAATCCCTTGTTGATACAATTGCTGAGCATCACCGGATATATATCCCCTCGCAGCGGCCTCTGCCTGTAAGAAAAGACTCTCACTTGCAGTCATTACTA
This sequence comes from Chitinophagaceae bacterium, assembly GCA_004322015.1. Classification (GTDB taxonomy): domain Bacteria; phylum Bacteroidota; class Bacteroidia; order Chitinophagales; family Chitinophagaceae; genus FW021-bin31. Next base: position 5,908 of record SCQT01000072.1, on the reverse strand, counting down.
CACCCGGAGCAGTGGCACCTTTAAGTACACCTGGTCCAATATTCGAACCTCCATGTATTTCCTGTACACCTAAAGGATCAGCAGAAAACTTACTGGTATCTGCTGGAACAGTCGGAGAGGAATAATTCGGATCAAGCAATTTCACACCGTTAGGCGTATAGAAATATGCCAGTCTTGGATCGTTAGTATTTTTATAAAAATCCATGGCATATTTTCCCGCCTTATATAAGTTATAGCCGTCCGTATGAAGGGCACTGGCAGCATTAGTACCCAACGAAGACCAAATAGGATTTTGTTTTCCGTCAGCATTAATATAGCCTGGATTAACGAGTGCGTCCTGTCCCAAACCCAGGTATCCATAACTTGCCGTTTTTGCCAGTTCTGCCTGGATAGTGCCGGAACTTAAAACATTACTTTCGCGTACCAGAATCCTTAATTTCAAACTGTTTGCAAAAGCAAGCCATAACTTCATATTACCCCCAAACATGATATCAGGTGCAGGTGAAACACTCCCCGGATTAACAACCTGTGGATCAGCCATTCCGGCCTCAATCAGCGTCATGCCAGTATCAATCTGCGCTACTATCCCCTTATATACAGATTGTCCCGGATCATATACAGGGAACATCTCACCGACTCCTTTCATAGCTTGTGAGTATGGTACCATATTATAATCATCCACCAGGTATTGAAAGCAAAGTGCTTCAAGTATTTCACCAATACCAGCATATTCTTCATAATGGGGCTGTTTTGCAAGATCCATCATAATTGTAATATTGGAAAGTGGACCATACCAACTGCCCCAGCTCTGAGGTCCGCCTGAAGTTACCTTATAGGTCTGCTGATCAGTAAAATAGGTATAGCCCCCGCTATAATTCCAGTATCCGAGCCAAACAGCCTGATCTGAATATAACAGTCCACTGACATTAAAAGTAATCGAATTCAGCACTCCGGGCAAAATGAGCTCCGGAGTACCTCCAGAGGGGGAGTTGGGATTCACTGCCAGGCTCGTCAAAAAGCTCTTGTGACAGCTACTCATAATAAACACCGCTGAAGTTATTATTACTAAAGAAAGAAACTTTTTCATCTTAATTAATTTTTAATAGATACGAATAATCCTTATAAATCTCCTTTTTAGAATGTCACTGATAACATTCCACTAAATGACCGTGTGGGAGGCAATTGATAGAAGGTGGTATATCCTAATGAATTACTATTGGTATAGTTAAATTCAGGATCACCCCATACATTCTCCTTCGGTACAAACATCAAGAGATTATTCCCTATAATACTAAAGGAAGCATTCTGTACAAATTCCAATTTTTTATGTATAGCTTCTCCAAAATCATAGGTTAAAGTGGCAGAACGTATCTTCCACGCAGCTGCATTCATTACATAAGAAGTTCCTGCGCCTCTATAATCGGAATTTACCCAAAATCCAAGGCTGCCATCCTGCGTATACAAGGTCGTATTCGGCACATATTTCCCGTTGCCTTCATCTATAACAGAACCCGGATAAATGAAGTTCTGACGTCCGTTCTGTGTAGTATGCACAGATGCCCCCGTAAAGTCAAGACTTTGTCCCGCATTTGAATAAAAGATATACCCACCACGGTAATCACCCACAATAGTTAACGAGAGGTTTTTGAAAGCAAGCATCGTATTCAATCCTAAAATATATTTTGGCGTTGTACGGCCCACGATTTTCAAACCCGTTGGACTATTATCAAGTTGGGGATATCCGCTTGAATTCACTACAACATGTCCCTGAGGATCTCTCAACAGGTCACGTTGCTTCATTATCGGAAACGGCTGACCTACTATGGCGTAGTTTGCAGCACCTCCCGGCATTGCAAATTCCTTTACACCCCCTATAAGCGACAGTACTTTGGAATCATTGATAGCAAGATTAGCACCCACATTCCAGCGAAAACCACTATTTGTTCTTAATAGAGGCGTTACTTTCACATCAAATTCATATCCCCAAGTACGCACTGCTGCCGCATTGATATATGCACTGCTATAGCCGGTAGAGGGGCTTAGGTTAACAGGATATTCCTGATTACTGTTATCGTCTGTATAATAAGTGAAATCTGCATTTACACGGTCTTTCCAGAAGCCCATTTCAATACCCACTTCTTGTTCCACCGTCTTTTCGGGAACCAGAGTGGGATTATTATAAGTGCCGCCTACACTTAGCGCCGCTAGTCCTCCATAAGGGAATCCCCCGGCTACTCCAAAACCTGGTAATATGGTATATGGGTTCGCAGTGATTTGTCCGGTAGAACTATAGGCAGCCCGCAACTTTCCATAAGTAAGGAAGTTACTGTTTTTTAAAGATTGAATAGCATCTGAAAATACCCACGCAGCATCCACGTCCCAAACATCATAGTGATTATGCTGTTTCGCAAGCAAAGAGGACCAGTCGCGACGTAAATTTCCGTGCACAGTTAGGTCATTTTTATAAATAATAGTAAGATCCCCGTAAAGACCAATTCTTCTTTCATCTGTACTACTCTGGCTGGCTGTAGGTATTCCCTGAATATAGGAAATATTATTCACCCCTGTCAGGAATATAGCGTTTGATGCATCATATTGAACATTGGCATTGTGATCCCATATAGTATTACCCAAAATCAGGGTTCCATCAAAATCACCTATTTTCTTAGTAAAAGTAGCCATAATATCCTGCTGTAAGCGCCGGAAATAATAGTTCTGATCCTCTAACCTTCCGGCATCGTTACCTCCAGACTGATAATTGCCAGCCTGCCATGGGTCTGTTTGTGAATAGGCGCTGAATTGTACCGGATCAGTATGATTTTTCAATACATTTATAGATACTTGTCCGCTCACGCGATAAAGAAGGTTCAGCCAAGTGGTAGGTTTCAGATTCAGGTCTAACCCGCCTTGTACATTATCTGTCTGATTAATATTTCTGGAATGTTCAATCGTCCACCATGGATTTTCATAATAAGCATTATACCAATTGCTTGCATTGGCAAAAGAATTAGGATTATCTACATCCTTTAACTTATTTAAGGGTACGCTTGCCTGAGTATTCAGTACCTGCCAATATAATGGCCACGCACCTCCCTGAGTAAAGCCGTTGCCTACAGTATTGGAATATTCATGAGAATAAGCAAAATTCCATTGAGCAGAAAATATTCCATAGGTTTTCATCCCATTAAAACGGATATTATCACGCCGATATTGATCCTTCGGTATCGGATCCTGCCGATTGACATCCTGAGCACTCAGGAAATAAGAATTCTTAGCATCGCCACCAGAATAAGAAAACTCATTTTGAGTGCTTACCCCTGTCTGGAAGAAGGAATAACGGTAGTCAGGAGAGCCTCCTCTGAAAGGAGTTTTATAAACCTGACCACTATCATTAGGCCCCCCTATATAACCATTTGCCGGATTTCCATCATACTCAGGACCATATGACTGATTTTCGAAGGGAATATAATTCGGAAATCCTGTATAGGGATTAATAGCGGCCCCAAAGAAGAAATTACCAGATTCACCGCCATAGCCGGAAAATTGATTCTGAAGCTTGGGGAAATAAGAAAATCTTTCGAAGGTAACTTCGGAAGAAAAACGAATAGTAGGTTTCCCATTACTGTTACCCCGCTTAGTGGTTACAATGAGAACTCCATTAGAAGCTTCTGCACCATAAAGGGCTGCAGCGCTGGCGCCTTTTAAAACGCTCACATCAGCTACATCTTCAGGATTCAATGTTAACAGAAAGTCAGGACGCACTTCCATTCCGTCCACTACAATCAGCGGCTGATTATCAGCATAAATATGACGTTCACCTCTCAATTGAATACGAACGCCGGGGCTTACACCATTATTTAAAGTGCTGATCTGCAGGCCGGCGACCCGTCCTACTAACCCTTGAGCAACAGTAACCGGCTTGGCCACATTCAAATCTTTAGTGTCCACGCTGGATACACTATAACCAATAGTCCGGGCTTCCCTCTGAATACCTAAAGCCGTTACCACCAGCTCATTTAATTGAGTTTGGGATGACTTTAAGAGTACGTTCACATGGGAACGATTCCCGACAACGATACTTTGCTCTGAATATCCTACTCCTCTGAAAATGAGTGTTGCCTCAGAAGGGGCGGACAATTCATATTGTCCGTTGGCATCTGTGGCAGTACCGGTGCTGGTACCTTTTATTTGAATGGTAATACCGGGCAACGGGCTGCCATCGGTCCCCGTTACCTTTCCGCTGACCCTGTGTTCCTGCGCCATTGCCTGCATTGAAGGCAATACCGCCAGTAAACTGCTCACTAATAGTAAAGCAAGGGCGAGTAATGTTTTTCGCATACTTGTTGATTTGAGTTTTTGGTTGATCATCAGGAATAGAATTCCTAATGCTTTTGTAAAATTCGTTATAGGAATGTGAACCCGGTGTTAACGAAGCGTTATCGCATAGTTATTGTAATGTTAAGGCAGCAGGTTTTTAAAGATATTATTAGAATATTTGCACCATATATAACTAATAGCCAATATATTAAGAATGATTACCGGATATTGATTTTCCGGCATTAGTTATTGTATAATTTACGCAAATGGTCGCCCTAAATTGAATAAAAAACAGGGGATCATGATTTCAGAAGTACCTTTACTGCGGATTTGCGGGAAGAAAAGAACGTTTCGGAGCATACCTGTTTTATTCGGAGCATGCCTGTTTTAAACACCGCGTTGATTCATTATTGACATCCGTTATATCAATTTCTGCAATATGCCCGGTATTTATCTTCATATTCCCTTTTGCAGGCAAGCCTGTTATTATTGCAATTTTCATTTTTCCACTTCCCTGAAGAACAAGCCAGAAATGGTGGAGGCATTGCAAACTGAAATTGCCCTGCGAAAGGCCTTTTTTAAAGGGACCCGGGACGGGGAAAGCTACACGGATATTATCCAAACTATTTACTTCGGAGGAGGAACACCTTCCCTGTTGGATACTAAAGATATAGGTGTTATCCTGGCAACCCTTCACCGGCATTTCAGCATTTCTGACGAAGCTGAGATCACCATAGAAGCTAATCCGGAAGATATCACTCCGGGCAAACTTTCCGCGTGGAAACAGTCGGGGATCAACCGGGTCAGCCTAGGCGTGCAGTCCTTTAACGATGAAGAACTGAAATGGATGCACCGATCCCATGATGCACAGCAGGCCCATCATTCCATCTTAGAAATAAAAAAGGCGGGATTTAATAATTTTTCCGCCGATCTCATCTTCGGGATACCGGGACAAACGGACAGGCAATGGGAAAAAAACATCGAACAGATGCTCCTGCTGGAGACGCCCCATCTTTCCTGTTATGCTTTAACAGTTGAGCCCAAAACGGCGCTTTATCATTTCATTCAAAAGAAAAAATATCTCCCGGTCAACGAGGAACAGACTGCAAGACAATTTGAAATCCTTATTAAAAAATTAGTCTCAGCAGGCTATGAGCATTATGAAATATCCAATTTCGCCCTTCCCCGCTTTCGTTCCCGCCATAACAGCAATTATTGGAAGGGGGTTCCTTATTTAGGCATAGGCCCTTCGGCCCATTCTTTTGACGGCAGCAGGCGGCAATGGAATATAGCCAATAACATGCGGTATATACAAAGTATCCGGCAGGGGATCATCCCCGCCGAAAGCGAGTTACTGACTGAGGATATGCAGTGGGACGAATACATCATGACTTCCCTGCGAACCATGGAGGGCTGTGATCTGAACTATGTTTTTAAGAAGTGGGGGAAAGCTGAAAGCTTAAATCTGAAAGCAGCAAGCAACATTTTTATTTCCAGCGGTCAAATGGTCTTGCAAAATGATCATCTCATATTGACTGACAAGGGGAAGTTATTTGCAGACGGAATTGCTTCCGCATTGTTTAAATAGATA